>JAIVHM010000178.1 GCA_020201095.1 Halomonas sp.
ATATCTACCCGGTCAAAGGCTACTCGATTACCGTGCAGCTCGATGACGCTGCCTCCCAACAGGCCGCGCCAACGGTCAGCCTGCTCGATGATGAAACCAAGCTGGTCACCAGCCGCCTTGGGGATGAGCGCTTCCGCATCGCCGGGACCGCCGAGTTTAACGGCTTCAATCGCGATATCCGCGACAACCGCATCCGCCCGTTGATTCGCTGGGTGGAAGAGTGTTTCCCCGGCGTCAGCACCCGCCGCGTGGTGCCCTGGGCGGGCCTGCGCCCGATGCTCCCCAACATGCTGCCCAAGGTCGGTCCCGGCAAATTGCCCACGGTATTCTACAACACCGGCCACGGCCACCTGGGCTGGACGCTCTCTGCTATTACCGCTGATATGCTGGCGGATGCGGTGGAGGCTGCAGAAGAAACATCATCGTCAGTGAAAACAACGCGCTCGGCGTAACATCCTCGTGCTTAAAGGAGGTACCACCTCCTTTGTCACTCACACCACCGGCGCCTCAAGCTCCAGGAAGCGCCGTACCCGGTCGGTTTTGGGGTTGACGAAAAATTCGCTGGGGTGAGATTTTTCGATAATGATGCCTTTGTCGAGGAACACCACCTGATCTGAGACAGCACGGGCGAACTCCATCTCGTGGGTTACCAGCACCATTGTGTAGCCCTCTTTTGAGAGATCCTTGATGACCCCAAGCACTTCGCCGACAAGCTCGGGATCAAGCGCTGAAGTGGGTTCGTCAAACAGCATTACTTTAGGCTGCATAGCGAGCGCCCTGGCAATTGCCACGCGCTGCTTTTGACCGCCAGATAACGTATAGGGGTAATCGTCGCGCTTCTCGACCATGCCGACTTTTTCGAGCAGCGCCATGGCCCGTTCTTCGGCCTGGGCTTTACTCAACCCTAGCACATGAATCGGCGCCTCGGTGACATTGCGCACTACGCTTAAGTGAGGCCAGAGGTTGAAGCCTTGGAACACCATACCTAAGCGCGCGCGCATACTCGCCAACTCACGGCGCGACATAGCTTTCCCTGAATCGCTAACACCGATGCGATCACCGTCGATGTGAATATCGCCGCGGTCGGGCTGTTCAAGCCAGTTAATGCAGCGTAACAGGGTCGATTTTCCCGAACCCGATGAGCCCAAAATGCTGACGACCTCGCCCGGCTTAACCTCCAACGAGACATCACGGAGCACTTCGGTGCCATCAAAGCTTTTTGAAAGTTTGCGAATGCTCACAGCAGCTGTTTCAGGCATTTTCGAATCCTCGTTTTGCGCCGTAGCGGCCAATCAATTTGATAAATTGCTCCAGCCCAATACTGATCAGCCAGTAGAAGCCAATCACTACGATAAAGGCTTCCATGGGGATGAAGTAGGTACTTGATAAGCTGTTTGCCGCGGCGGTGAGCTCACGTACGGTTATGATCACTAGAAAAGCCGTATCTTTAAGCAGAATAATAAGTTGGTTACCCATCAACCCACGAGTTTTCAAAATCAGCTGTGGCAAAATAATACGCAAGAACATACCGGGCAGTGAGAACCCTTGGGCTATCGCCGCTTCTACCTGACCTTGGGCAAAGGTGGTGCGGCAACCGCGCAGTATTTCCGCAAAATAGGCGCCGTGATACAGCACCAGAGCCGTCAGCCCGGCGTACCAGGCACTCATGCGAATCCCTGCGCTGGGAAGGCCGTAATAAAGCAAATATGCCAGTATTAAAAATGGCAGCATCCGCATGCCATCGATGAAAATTCGCAGCGGAATCCTCAACCGTGGCCGAGAGCCTTCTAGCAAGAAGACCAACGCAGCGCCTAACAAAAAGGCCAGCACCGCTGAAATACCAAACAGTTGCAGAGTGTTATAAAACCCGTCTAAAAAAACATCCCGCGACGACCACAATATTTCCCAGTTACTCATGTCAACCTCCCCTTTTAGACGGCCAATCGGTTGGCTTTACGTTCGGCCAGGCGCTGAAGCCATACCAGCAGGCTAATCAGCACCATATACATCGCGGCGGCGGCTAAAATAGGTGGTAATGGCTCGTAGGTAACGGCCGAAATGCGATTGGTCACTCGGGCTAGATCAACTACCCCGATAACGGCGACGGCCGGGCTGCCCTTGATAAGAAACGACATTTCGTTGACCAACCCGGGTAGGCTCGTAATGGTGATTTGCGGCAGCATAATGCGCCGAAAATACACCCAGGGGGTCATGCCAATCGCGAGTGCTGCTTCGCGCTGCTCGTTTGAGAAATTGTTAAACGCTGATCGCCATATTTCTGCGTTGAAGGCGGTGGTATTGAGGGTCAGCGCAATAATACCGGCGACGTTGCGGTTAATATCCAACCCCATGGTGGGTGCCGTGAGAAAAATAAACAGGACTAATGTGACCAGCGGGGTGGCCCGCGCCAAACTGATATACGTGCCTAACACTTGATGCACCACAGGGATTCGCGCGACCCGTAGCAGTGCCACAAACAAACCTAGTATTACCCCGATAGCAATGGAAATGCCTGATATCCAGGCGGTTGTCCATGCACCATAGGCCAGAAGCCCCCATGCGCTACTGTCCATGCGTCACCCATACTCGCTGGATAAATAAACGCAGCCACTGACCTACTATTAGGCGAGCGGCTGCTCCACGTCTCTGGCTTACATTCCAGCCATTTCGTGAAATTCATCTACGGTGGTAATCGGCTCTTCGGGTAAATCATCAAAAGACTCGCCAAACCACTTCTCTTGCAGCTCAGCTAGGCGGCCCGAGTCGCGTAGATGATCCATAAACTCAGTCATATAGGCGAGAAGTTCAGGGCTGTCCTTGGGCATTGGCCAAGCGACGAACCCTGGGCCTGATACGGCTTGACCTGCTTCAAACTCGTCAGGGCGTTCACTGATTAGATCATTGACCGGCACGATGGAATTAATAACGTAATCTACACGTTCGTTGGCCAAGTCAGCATAAATCTCTGGGTAAGCCTCATACTCAACAACCTCACCCAATTCTCCGCCACTTTCCGCCAGCATCTCTTCGAGTTCAGGCAAGCGTGAGAGCAGAGCGCTACCGGCTTGCACGCCCAGGGTCATACCGCTTAAATCTTCAATACTATTGATCCGGTCATCGCCTGCTCGCTTGATATAGAAATGCTGAGCAGAGGCGAAAGGCGGCGTGTAATTAAACACCCGCATGCGATCATCCGTCACAGAAGCACCAGTGAGCGCCATGTCGTATTTTCCCGAATTCACTGAGGCTAAAAGTCCCGTCCAGGGCAAGATATCTTGACGGATTTCAAAGTCAGCGTAGTTTTCAAGCTCAGTCAGAATATCTTCGATAAAGCCGTCTGGATCATCGCCATCCATAAAGTTAAACGGCGCGTAGTTGTCCTCTGTGGCAACACTCATGTAGCCGCGCTCTTCGATCTCTGGCAGGTCGGCCGCTGACACATGCCAGGACGCACTAATAGAAACAGCACCGGCAATCACTAGACTGGGTAAAACGCTTTTTTTGCTCATCGTGAAACTCCAAGAGTGAAAATATTCAGTATGCCCATGCAGTTAAAGCAGCCGTTAAGATTTAAGACGGCCTGCTTCAATAAGATGCTGAACGTAGCTTCACCCTAGTTTTTTTATGATCGCGCCTCCTAGAGCCAGTTACTTTAAATTAAAGGGACAGTTTTCCTTTGCCGATTTGGCACGAAAGATGCAGATAAAAAAGATGAAAATAACGTTGATGTGTCTAACCGCCAGTCAATGGCAAGAGGGGAGCATTCGGTGATATCACTTTGTCTTGATATTGACTTCGCGGCACCCGTTTGCCTGCAGGAGCAACTGCGCGAAGCGTTACTGGAAGCCATTCGAGTGGGCAGTTTACCTGATTGTGATGCGCTGCCCTCTTGTCGCAAACTGTCCCAGCAGTTGGGTATTTCACGCAATACAGTTGCCATCGTTTACGAAAACTTGGTGGAGGATGGTTATCTGATAAGCCGACCGCGAAGTGGCTATTATCTTCATCCCGACTACAGCGACGCTGCAGCTATTACACCTTTGCCTCCTCTTTCCCAACTCAGTGCTCCTCCCCACACTGCACCAAACTGGGAAAAGCGCATTATTCAACGCCCCACAAATTACCAAGGAATTCTCAAACCCGGCAATTGGTCAGAATATACCTACCCGTTTATTTATGGACAGTTAGATACGCGCCTCTTCCCGCTCGCTCAATGGCGCGATGTTTCCCGACGGCTCCTTAGCTCTCAGCGTGATAAACCCTGGTTGCGCGATCGCATCGACCAGGATGACCCACTGCTGATTGAGCAGCTACGCAAGCGTGTTTTGCCGCGCCGAGGCATTTTTGTTCGACCAGAAGAAATACTCATCACCATGGGAACCCAGAATGCGTTGTTTCTGGTTGCCCAATTGCTCTGCCATCGAGGAACACGCGTTGGGCTGGAGTCACCTGGTTACCGTGAAGCGGTGAACGTATTTTCCCAACGAGGCGCCACCCTGCAGTTCCAATCAATAGATGCCGATGGCATGCGACTGGAGGGCTCTCAGCACTGTGACTATCTTTATGTAATGCCCAGTCACCAAGTGCCTACCGGTGTGACTATGAGCCGCGCACGACGGGATGCTTTGTTGTCTCAGCTCCCCCACCGCGACCAGATTGTCATTGAAGATGACTACGATGCTGAAATTCATGGCGACCAATTTGCCCTCCCAGCACTTAAAGCCAGTGCGCAAAGCGCACGAATTATCTACCTTGGAAGCTTGTCAAAGGCGCTCTCGCCGGGGCTTCGTATGGGTTACATCGTGGCAGACGCAGAGTTAATTGACGAACTGCGGGCGCTACGTCGATTGATGTACCGTCACCCACCAGCTGCTTTACAGCACCAACTGGCGCAGTTTATTGCTCAGGGTTATTACGAGCGTTACCTCAAGCAACATACCGAGGAGATAGATCAACGGCGTGACACCATGCGCCTTGCCATTGAACAGGCTTTGCCTGGGTGCCTGAGCCACAGCAGCAGTCGCTCCAGCGCCTTCTGGATGGAAGCAGATGCAAGCATTGATACCCAGCGGCTGGCCTGGCATGCCGCTCAACGAGGGGTACTGATTGAACCCGGTTTTCAACACTTCTTCGATGCCGCCCCACCGCGGCGCTTCTTTCGTTTGGGGTTTGGCGCTATCGAACAGAAGCGTATCGACCCAGGCATACAACGCCTGGGCCTCGCCTACGATAACGCCTTGAGTACTTAGCGACCCTGAGTACTCAGCGGGATGTTGCGTACTCGTCTAGTACGCGATCGAGTATCGCCAAGCCCTCTTTCACCTCGGCGGCCGACACAATACATGGTGGCACGACGTGAATGCGGTTCTCGACGGTAAACACCAGCAAACCCTGTTGCATCAATTGCTGCTTGAGCTTCAGCACGTCTGCCCCGGGCAGCGGCGTTTTGCGTACTGGGTCGCTGACCAGTTCCAGAGCGTGAAAGACGCCCAAGCCACGCCAGTCGCCTATCACCGCATGGCGCTTGGCAAGCTGCTGCAATCCTTCTGCTAAGAGGCCATTACCGATCTTATCGGCATTCTCGACAATTGCCTCTTCGTCCATAGCATCTAGCGTTGCGACGATCGCCGCCATTGCCAAGGGGTGGCCGGAATACGTTAGCCCCCCGACAAAAAAGTGGTCATCGAAATAGCGCGAAATAGGCTCAGAAATAATCACGCCACCGGCCGGTACATAGCCTGAGTTCACCCCTTTAGCGAAAACAACTAAGTCGGGAGCCATATCGTAATGCTCAAAGGCAAACCAACGGCCTGTGCGGCCAAAACCGGCCATCACCTCATCAAGTATCAGCACGATGCCGAACTCGTCGGCGAGTTTCCGGACGCCCTGCAAATAAGCCTTGGGAGGCAATAATACCCCTGCGGTACCGGGAATAGTTTCGAGCAGAATAGCGGCGACAGCGTTGGCGCCTTCGCACTCAATCACCCGGCGTAGATGGATTAACGCCCGCTCACACTCTTCATCTTCATCCCGCGCCCAAAACTCGCTGCGATAGAGGTAGGGGTTAAAAAAGTGGACGTGCCCGCTGGCATACTCGTTGGGCACGCGCCGCCAGTCACCGGTGGCGGCAATTGCTGAACCCGTATTGCCATGATAGGAGCGATACGCCGAAAGTATTTTGCGGCGCCCGGTATACAAGCGCGCCATGCGAATGGCGTTTTCATTCGCATCAGCGCCTGCATTGGTAAAAAACACCTTACTAAAACCCGCCGGGGCCCTGGCGATGATGCGCTTGGCCGCCTCGCCGCGGGCTAAATTGGCATGGCCTGGGGCAATGGTGCAAAGGCTTGCCGCCTGGGCTTGGATCGCGCTGACCACTTTGGGGTGTTGATGGCCGATATTGGTATTGACGAGCTGGCTACTAAAATCCAAATACGAACGTCCCCCGTAGTCCCAAACGCGGCAACCCTCAGCGCCTGCGACGACCATCGGGTCTAAACCACCCTGCGCAGACCACGAGTGAAATACATATTTGCGATCCAGGCTGTGAACGTAATTATTATCCACATCGTTTGTGGAGGGACAAGAAGCAGCAATATCGGTATTCATGGCAAGCACCCTGATAAATTCTCTGTATTAACGTGTTTGCTAGCCTAGTGATATCTCACCGCTATTCTATAGAGCCAGAGCGATCATGCGCGCAGGACAGCCAATGTCACAGACGACAAGATGAACTGGCTCTAACTGCGTTGCTTCGCGCATTATAGAGTGGTGTCGTTTTTTTGATCCCTAGGAGAACCATCATGCCAAGCGTATTGATTACCGGCGCGACATCCGGGTTTGGGAAAGCCGCCGCGCGGCGGTTTGCCAAGGCGGGTTGGTCGCTGATTCTGACCGGGCGTCGTGAGGAGCGACTTGCTGAATTGGAAAGTGAGCTGGCACCGCACGTCAGCGTCCTGACGATTCCCTTGGACGTTCGCGACAGTGACGCGGTCACTCAGGCGCTAGGCCAGCTCCCCGACACGCTGCTGCCACTCACTTGCCTGATTAACAATGCCGGGTTAGCCCTCGCGCCTCAACCCGCCCAAAACGTAGCGCTAGAAGACTGGCACACCATGATCGACACCAACATCACAGGGTTGGTCAATGTCACCCACGCGGCAATGCCTCACCTCTTGGCCACCGGCAAAGGCGCCAGCATCCTTAACTTGGGCTCGGTGGCTGGGCAATGGCCATATCCAGGCGGGCATGTGTACGGGGCGTCGAAAGCCTTTGTTCAACAGTTCAGCTACAACCTGCGTTGCGATTTGCAGGGTACTGGGGTGCGTGTGACCGATCTCGCTCCCGGCATGGCCGAAACCGAGTTCACGCTGATCCGCACCAAAGGCAATCAAGCGGCTTCCGATGCGCTTTATAAAGGCACCACGCCCTTACAGGCCGAAGACATTGCCGAGCAGCTTTATTATCTGGCCACCCTACCACCACACATCAATATCAATCGACTCGAAATCATGCCGGTGCGCCAGGCATGGGCGCCGTTTGCGATTGATCGCGATCCGGCCTAGGCAAGCCTTGCCGAGTTCACTAACTCGATAGGTGAGACTTGATCACGCCCTTTCTCTTTAGCAAGATAAAGGGCGTTATCCACTCGCTTCATGATACGTTTGACCGATTCTTGAGGTTTAGCTTCAACCACACCGAAGCTGGCGGTAACGGGCCCTGAGACGGGAAAATTCGACGTGTTAATCATGCGCCGTATTTTATCAGCGAGAAACACGGCGTTTTCAAGCGATGTTTCGGGTGTCAGAAGCATGAACTCCTCGCCCCCCCATCGTGCGCAGTAATCTGCTTGACGTAGATTACCTTTCAGTAAATTGGCCATTTCGACCAATATCTGGTCGCCCACATCGTGGCCATAGCCATCATTGATATCTTTAAAGTAATCAATATCCAGCATGATCAAAGACAGGGGTCGTGCGTAGCGATCATGCCGGCTGAGCTCGCTTTTCAACGTCGTATCGAATTGAGAGCGATTAACCAGCCCTGTCAGCATATCGGTGGTGGCGAGTTGCTTGAGCTGCGCCTCATTTTCCACTTGCCCGGTCACATCACGCTGTGTCAGTACCAACGTGATGGTATCGTGCTGATAGCCCCCCATGGCAGTGATGCGCCACTCGATATGTCGACGCGACCCGTCATGTTGGCGTGAGACCTCACGCCCACCGATGCCCTCGAAGTCGCGCTCGCCGGTGGTACTCAGCGCATCATGCAATTGAGCAATAATTTGCTGGTTGGCCGCTTCTTGCTCAACCACGTTTGGAGTAGCGCCCAACCACTCCTTTCGGGGCCTACCCCATAAACGCTGATAGTCGGTATTAACGTCAAGGACCTGGACCCTGCGCGAGTCCCTAGCCATGCTTAAAATAGCCACTGCATGGCCAGGCGACTCGCCACCATCTTCAGGTCCTGGTTGCGCATAGTGTTTATACATACTATCGACTCATCCTTGAGCTTACGTTGCTCAACGTGCGTAAAGCGGCACAGACTCGCTAAGAAGCGATTCTACTCAGAATAGCCGCCGTGCAACCAAAAAACGACGGCATACTAGATTTTGAATTCGCCCACACACTAAAACGATATACACATCATTAACATAACGTGGGTTATTCAAAACTGACGATTGATGCCATTCATGCGGTAGAACCCCACACTCCGCGCGTAATTCTTAAACGCCTATCGGCAAAGCAGTGACATAAGTCCATACTTATTTAATACTCGCACGATGACTTGATTGAAGCGTGCCTTCCGGGAGTAACAATGAGACTGATCCGCCTCATGTGGGTCGTGCTGGCAGGGTTGAGTTTTAGCATCGGCGCACTCGGCATTTTTCTGCCCCTGCTGCCTACCACCGTGTTTATGCTAATGGCGGTTTACTGCGCCTCCAAAGGGTCGCCCCGCTTTGAGGCATGGATCCGCTCACGCCACTATGTGGGCCCGCTACTGGTTACCTGGGAGCAAGAGAAAGCCCCAAACCCGCTTTTTAAAGAGCTGTACAAATGCAGTTCAGCCTTTAGTCTTGGCGTATAGGATATTCACTGATGAGGATACGCCATGCCTTCCACACTTCCCGCTCGCGTCACCCTTGAAGACCTTGCGCATTGGGCCGCACCGCTGCCCGACGTAGAAGTCCACGGGCTTGATATGAGTTGGTACATCGTTCGTTTGCATCGGGATAACGCTGTCAGTTTGCTCACCGATCAGAATGGCGAAACGCAACGTTTTACCGGCACGCAATGGGTTGGCCGCACGCTGGCGCCGCTAGGCTTCACCCACGGCACGCTAACCTGGGCTGACGTCGCCGATGAAATGATTGGCACCGATGTCTCTCCTGTTTCGGCTCAGCAGCGCATGGCCCATGGTGTTCGCGTAGCTTTTAACCAAGCCTGCCTATAAAATTGATAGAGCGCCATCGAGAGCTTTCAAGTGGCTGTGTTGACGATCAATTTGCCGAAGGATGGACGCTATGCGCGATGATGAAAAATACACCAATACCGAAGAGCAGTTGCTTTATCTTCAAAAAAGCCTGGATAACGAAGATGGTACCGCTCTGGAAGAGCTCTTTTCCGAGCTGGACATCCTGGCCATTGCGCGCACCCTTGAGTCCTTTCCCGCCAAAACCCGCGACCTGCTTTGGGAGTACATCCCTGACGAGCTAATCGGCGAAGTATTAGCAGAAGTCGATGAAGATATCCGCGCTGACTACATCGAAGATTTATCGGCCAGCGATGTGGAGCAGATCGTCAAGGGCCTGGATGCCCAGGAAGTGGCAGAAGTACTCGACGTTGCCGACGAAGCTATTAAAACAAGCGTCTATGCTAGCCTTGATCAAGAAATCCGCGCCCAGGTCGAAAATCTACACGCCTATGAAGGTGATGTGGTGGGGCGTTACATGGACCCCGAGACGGTCAATGTAAAACAAGGTGTTTCGCTTGGGGCCGTGCAACGCTATATACGTATTCACCAGCTGCTCGACGACGAATCCCAGCAGGTCATGATCACGGATAAAGACAAGCGGTTGCTTGGTACGCTGACGTTGATTGATTTAATCAAACAACCACAAAATGCCGTGGTTGACGATTATATGGATGATTTTTTTACCCTGAATGATCAAATGAAAGTCAGTGATGCAGCGGCCCTGTTGCGTTCCAAAGAGCTGCCTTTTGTGCCCGTTTGCGATAGCGATGGTTTTTTGGTTGGGCAACTCAACTCTGCCGACGTGTTAGAAATCACCCAAGACGACGCTGATTTGACCTTGAAGCACATGTCAGGCGTCAGCGATGAAGAAGAAGTATTCACCCCCATCCTGCGCAGTGCCAAAAGCCGTGGCATTTGGCTGGGGATCAACTTATTAACCGCTTTTTTAGCCGCTTTCGTGATTGGTCAGTTCGAAGCGGTACTCGACCAAATCGTTGCATTAGCGATCCTGATGCCGGTCGTTGCCAGCATGGGCGGTATTGCCGGAAGCCAAACCCTGACGGTCGTCATCCGCGGTTTAGCCCTCGGCCAGCTCGCGGGTAACAATAAACGGTGGCTATATAACAAGGAACTCTGGGTGGGCATGAGTAACGGCTTGGTATGGGCGCTCGTTGTCGGATTCATTTCCTATCTTTGGTTTAGCGAACTCCTGATTACATTGGTCATCACACTGGCCATCTTTATCAATATGAGCCTTGCCAACGTAGCAGGGGTGCTGATTCCGCTGGTGTTGAAAAGGCTGCAGATTGATCCCGCGTTATCAGGCGCGGTGATTTTGACAACCGTCACTGATGTGGTGGGTTTTCTATCCTTTCTGGGGCTCGCGACGCTGATTATTTTGTAACAAAGAACATATCCAGGAGCGTGGGCACCCCAGAACCCGGTGCCCCTTGTCGCTAGCCCGCCTACTCACTTCGCCCGCTAACGTTCATCTAATGCTATGCTGTCATGCCCCGCTTAATGCGGGGCTTTTTATTTCACCCTGATAGCCAAGAACTGATAACCGAGAGAGGCGTATGCTCCCCGACTACTCCGTGATCGCCTGGCTGCTGATCGTATTTTCCGTGTACCTGACCGGCGTTTCGAAAGGCGGTTTTGCAGGGGGCTTTGGCACACTTTCGGTGCCGTTGATGGCGCTGGCAATCAGCCCCGCCCAGGCGGCGGGCCTTTTACTACCGCTGCTGCTGGTGATGGATGTATTCGCGGTGAAGGCGTGGTGGGGCAGGCAGTCAAACGCTGAAGTGTGGCGCTTTGTGCCAGGCTTGTTTATCGGCGTGGCGGTGGGCACGCTGCTGTTTGACAGTTTGAGCGAGCAGGGTCTGCGCTTGACGCTTGGTATTATCACCTTGCTGTTCGCCGCTTACATGCTGCTCAAGCCCGTCGCCAAAAAGCCCATTTCTTCCCGCTGGGCATTACCCGCGGCGAGCGTCTGTGGTTTTACCAGCTTTATGGCCCATGCGGGTGCGCCACCGCTGAACGTCTACCTGCTGCCGCGCAAACTGTCTAAAGAGACCTTCATCGCCACTTGCGCGGTGTCGTTTGCGGTGGTCAACGTCATCAAACTGGCACCCTATATGTGGCTTGGCGAGATCAACGTCACCAGCGCCTGGGCGTCGCTACTGCTGGTGCCCATCGCCTGGATCGGCGTGCGTAATGGCCTGTGGCTGCAAAGCCGTGTTAACGAAGCGCTGTTTTATCGCTTGGTAATTTTCGCTATGTTTTTGGTCGGTTTTAATCTGATTTGGCAGGCGTTGGGCTAGTACTCCAACCACGCCGCCGCAAACTCATCGGCCGGCTTGGGCCGACCAAACAAAAAGCCTTGCGCTTCATTGCAGCCCATTTCAGCGAGCAGCGTGGCCTGCTCTTTGTGCTCTACACCCTCAGCCAGGGTTTTCATTCCCAAGGCATCGGCCATCGCAATAATGGTTTTCACGATTGTGCGGTCATGCTGATTGTCTAGCATCTCGCGCACAAAGGAGATATCGATTTTCAGCGCGTCGGCGGCAAAGCGGCGTAGATAGGCAAGCGACGAATAACCGGTGCCAAAATCATCGATAAACAGGACATAACCAGCGTCACGCATCCTCTGGGTAATCTCGACCGCTTGGTCGGGGTCGCGCATGAAGTCACTCTCAGTGAGCTCCAGGGCCAACGCCGACGCGGGCACCCCTTGTGTCAGTTCAGCAATGTGCTGAGCCAATTGTGGATCGGTAAACTGCTGCGCGGCGATATTAATCGACAGGCGTCCTGGCAATGCCGCCATGCCTTGAGATTGCCATTCGCGGAGCTGCCTGGCGGCCTCCACCAGTACCCAGTCACCCAGCGCGCTAATCAGCCCGCGCTCCTCTGCCAGGGGGATGAATTCCCCCGGGCTGATCCAGCCCCAGTCGGGTTCGTACCACCGACACAACGCCTCAGCGCCCGCCAGTTGGCCGGTCTCCAGATTGATTTGAGGTTGGTAATAAAGCGCCAGACGATTTTCCACCAGGGCTTGGTGGAGCCGCTCGGTCATTTTCTGACGGCGGCGTTGTTGGCGCATCATGTCGTGGCTGAATGGGCAGACGCTGCCATCACGTTTAGCGTGGTGCAGCGCAATACTGGCTGCTTTGAAAAGTTCGCCCGCCACCGTCGCATCCGCGGGGTAACAGGAGAACCCCACACTCACTTGAAGGTTGAACGCGTTATGACCCAGTTGGATTGTTTCAGCGACCGCCTCGCGAAGTTTATCCAGCGTTTCGGCCAATTCGGCCTCGTCAGGGTTATCCATCAGTATCGCGAATTCATCGCCGGATAAGCGCGCCAGGGTACTGCTTTCAGGTATGGCATCCTGCAGGCGCCCTGCGATCGTCGCCAATAGCTGGTCGCCTACCTGATGACCATGGGTATCGTTGATCTCCTTGAAGCGACGGATGTCGAGCAGGATCAAGCTGAGTGATTGCTGGCGCCGGGCAGCCTGGCGCAGCATCCGGGTTTGCACTTCCAGGAAACGAACACGGTTGGCAAGCCCCGTAGTACCGTCGATATACGCCAGCTGGTGCATACGGCGCTGATCACGGCGGCGCTCTAATTCCGCCGCGGCACCGGTCGACAAAATACGCAGCACCGAGGTCGCAAAGGCGTTGGTGGTCAGCGGCTCACGATAGAGCACCATCATGACGCCAATGGCGTCGCCTTTGGCGTTATCGAGACGTCGACCTATCCAGGCCTGCGCCTGCATCGCCTTCCCGGGTATCGCGGTGTACTCGCCATAATGGGAAACGGCCTCGCGCTCCCTCACCACCTGCTCGCAGGGTGAACCGCTCAGCGTAAAGGTCTTATTGCTCAGGGGTTTACCGTCTGCAACGAGGCTTACCGTGGTCACTGTCCCCGTGGAGCGAGGCTGTCCGTCGGCCTCGTGTGAAGATTGATCAATCAGCGCGATAAAGCCACCATCAGCCTCCAGCAATTCCACCAGCGTACTGATTAACTGTTGAAAGTAGTCGTCGCCTACGTGTGACGTGACGGTTGACGCCACCTGCATCACCGCCTGCTGAACGCGCTGGGCTTCTTGGTGATTGGTCACATCAGTGATAAACCCTTCCAGGCAGACAACCTTACCTGCCTCATCCAACACCGCTTGACCTTGCTCCCACATCCAGCGGATGCGCCCATCGCGATGATGCAGGCGATATATCATCTGGTAAGGGTGTTTATCGCGAATGGCCGCCTGCACCTCGTCAAACATTCGCGCTGCATCTTGGTCATTGATCAGTTCAGCGAAGCTGACGAGATGGTTGTTCACCAGTTCGTGGGGGTGATAACCGGTTAGCTCTCGTGCACCCTGGCTGACCAACTCCATGGTCCAATTCTCATCGTTAAGACAACGATACGCCATTCCCGGCAGATGATTGAGCAACGTATCCAGGCGCCGCTCGCTTTCCCTTGCCACCTCCTCGCTGGTCTTAAGCGCCGCTTCCGCCTGCTGACGCCCAAGTTCTGCGCCGGTTTGCGCCGCCGCAATGCGCAGCACTTCCTTGGCGAGGTCATCCAGCGCCATAGGCGCATTTTTTAACAGCGCCAACAGCCCAATCGTGGCCCCATCCGCTGCCAAAAGCGGCAGGCCCATGTAGCTGTCCGCTCCCAACTCCGCCAATAGATGATCGTCAGGAAAGCGCTGCTGCAAATCGCAGGGGTATAAGCACGGTTCGCGCCCCAGGACAGTTTCGCAGGGCGTGCCAGCCAATGGG
>JAIVHM010000123.1 GCA_020201095.1 Halomonas sp.
GCCCACGGAGAGCACACCGTCGTGGCCTGCCTGGCGGCCGGTGAGCGTCCAGGCGCGGGTCAGGTTGATGCCATACAGCCAGTCGGCACGGGCGCGTGCCTGGGCCGCCTGGAAAAGCGGCTGGTACTCGGCGTTGGGACGCAGGCTGGCAAGCGCGCGGCCGACAGCGGGCCTGTTGAGGTCGCTGATAAGCAGCCGTTGTACCGGGCCGCGATACTTCATGTAGTCGATTACTTCCTGTACCAACAGTTGGCCTTCGCGGTCCGGGTCACCGGCGTGAACGACCTCGTTGGCCTGTTTGATCAGCTTTCGAATCACCGCCAGTTGCCCGCGGGCTTTTGAGCGCGGCATCAGTTTCCACTGCTGCGGCACAATGGGCAGTCGGTCCAGTCGCCACTGTTTATCAGCGGGGTCGTAGGCTTCCGGTGCTGCCTGTTCCAGCAGGTGTCCCAGGCACCAGGTGACCGTGGTATCGCCGCAACTGATCGCGCCGTCCTGACGTTTGGCGCTGCCTGGGAGCGCTTCGGCAATCGCCCGGGCAAGGCTGGGTTTTTCGGCGATAATCAAGCGCATGCGGGAGATGCCTTAAATTGTGTAACGTAGGAATATGGTAACAGACGCCGCACGCGTAAGTGCATAGTGGCAGGTTGTCGATAAAATGATGCTGAGCGATTATGCGTATAGCTTTTGTATAGTTTATCAGGATTGCGTAAGCTGCATGTCAGATGCTCAACGAGGCGACTTAAATGCGAGATCGCGGAAGAACACGACGTTTGATGGGGTTGGGTGCCCGCACCGGCGGGGCGCTACTCAAGACACGCCTGGGTGGCCAGGCAGACTGGCGGGCCCTGGGCGAGGCGCTATTCGAGGGTCTTTCTGAGTTGAAAGGTCCGGCCATGAAGCTGGCGCAAATCATGTCCCAGTGGGATGACCTGCTGCCGCCTGATCTCGCCGATGAGCTGGCGCGCCTGCAACGCCAGGCGGAGCCAATGCCCTGGCCGCGTATTCGCGAAGCCCTGGTAATGCAGTACGGCGATCTGGACACGCACTTTCGCGAAATCGAAGAACGTCCCTTTGCTAGCGCATCCATGGGGCAGGTGCATAAGGCAGTGACCCACGAAGGCGAGACGGTGGTGCTTAAGGTTCAATACCCCGGCTTGGCGGATGTACTGGAAAGCGATCTGAAGCAGGTAAGACGCATTATGGGCCTGGGCCGCTGGTTCAAGGTTCCGCAGGCGCGACTGGATGCGCTGTTTGAAGAGTTGGCGGTGGGGCTTCGCGATGAGCTTGATTATCGCGCCGAAGCTGATGCGATGGCCCGCTACCGCGAGCGTTATCAGCAGGACGCGCGTCTGGTCATCCCTGAACCGTTGTTTGACCTTTCGGGGCAGCACGTGCTTGCCATGCGCTTTGTCGATGGCACGCCGCTACGCGATCTGGAGAGCGCCGACGATAATATCCGCCAGAAGGTTGCGGTGGCCCTGGCGGACTGGATCACTGAGGAATTGTTCACCTACGGCGAGCTGCACGCTGACCCGCACGCGGGTAACTTTGCGGCCGATGAGCAAGGCCGGCTGGTGATTTACGACTTTGGCGCGGTGATTCCAGTACCCGAGCCCCGCTTGAAGGCCATGATGCAGCTCCTCGACGCGACCCTTGCCTATGATCCGATGGCGATGGATGAAGCGCTGATGCAAATGGGCGGCCGTCAGGGGCAGGGCGCTCCCTTATCGCTCTATCGCGAGTCCGCTGAGTGTGTGGCGCCGCTGTTTAGCCCCGGTGAGCAGGATTTCAGCGATGTGCGCGTCCATCGGCGCCTGCGCGAACTGACGCCCAAGGTGTGGGGAGCGATGGATCGTTTGCAGCCCCCTGCTGATACGCTGCTGCTTTCTCGTGCCCTTAATGGGCATTACTGGAATCTGGTGCGCTTGCAGGCCCGTCTTGATATGCACTCGCGCACTCAACCGCTGCTTGAATGGGTCCGAATAGCGTAATCAAATGCCACTGCGGGAGCGCCCCACAGCATGCTAAACTATTTCGCTTTTCAATAGGGTCTTTTATAAGTGGAGACGGCAATGCTGGCGGTATGGGTCGATCAGCTGCTGGGATTTGCCTCCGGGGCACTCTCGGCAATCAGGCAGGATGAACACTATCCCGATTTTATGACCTGGGTGCGTGCCAAGGGCGCGGAATATTTCAACGATGATCTGGCGACGGCTCAGGCTCTAGCCCCTATTTTATGGTCGCAAACGCCATTGGAGCGGCTGGATTTTGCCTGCGAGCCTCTTGCCACGCCGGGGCAAAACGAACCCTGCTGGTGCGATTCTGGCCACAAATTCAAACAGTGCTGCGCGCGTGTCGAATTCCCCACTGAAATCCCCGAGCAGATGATGTGGATGCTTTCACTACGCGAGTGGAAGGGTGCGACCCTGAAAGC
>JAIVHM010000025.1 GCA_020201095.1 Halomonas sp.
AATCTCGGATGTCCCTCGACCGCAATAACGCTTTTATACGGGTGATATATGTGCGGCGCATAAAGATACACCCCCTGTGGAATCCACAGGGGGTGTTTTTACGGAGCTACCACGGATCATCCCGCAGGTTACTCGTCGTAGCGCTGGAATACCAGGCAGGCATTGGTGCCACCAAAGCCAAAGCTGTTGGACAAGACACGGTCTATGGTCACGTCGTCGCGGCGTTCGGTGACGATATCGAAGCCGTCGGCCTGTTCGTCGAGCTGCTCTACGTTGGCCGAGGCGGCCACGAAGCGGTGTTGCATCATTAACAGTGAGTAGACAGCTTCCTGCACACCGGTCGCGCCCAGCGAGTGGCCGGTTAGCGATTTGGTCGAGCTCATCGCCGGTGTGGAATTGCCAAATACCTCGCGTACCGCCTTGAGTTCAGCCACATCGCCCACCGGCGTTGATGTGCCGTGGGTGTTGATATAATCAATGTCACCCTCTACGGTCGCCATGGCCTGACGCATACAGCGGGTCGCTCCTTCGCCAGAAGGTGCCACCATGTCGTAGCCATCGGATGTGGCGCCGTAGCCTACCACTTCACCGTAAATCTTGGCGCCGCGCGCCTTGGCGTGTTCTAGCTCTTCAAGCACCAGCATGCCGCCACCACCGGCGATCACAAAGCCGTCGCGGGCTTGGTCGTAAGGGCGCGATGCCTTATCGGGCGACTCATTATAGTGCGTGGAAAGAGCGCCCATGGCGTCGAACAGGCAGGATAGTGTCCAGTGTTCTTCCTCGCCACCGCCGGCGAAGACCACGTCCTGTTTGCCGAGCTGAATCTGCTCCATAGCACTGCCGATACAGTGGGCCGAGGTAGCACAGGCCGATGAAATGGAATAGTTCACGCCCTTGATTTTAAACGGCGTCGCCAGACAAGCCGAAACAGTACTGCCCATGGTACGGGTGACACGGTAAGGGCCCACGCGGCGTAGTCCCTTTTCGCGCAGTACATCCGCGGCTTCAACTTGGTTAGCACTCGAGGCGCCGCCAGAGCCTGCAATCAGGCCGGTTCGCTCGTTGGATACCTGATCCTCAGGCAGGCCTGAATCTTCAATGGCCTGTGCCATGGAAATATACGCATAGGCCGCTGCATCTCCCATAAAACGCAATAGTTTGCGGTCAATGAGCGATTCGAGGTCGATATCAACGCTACCCGCTATCTGGCTGCGAAAGCCACGATCAGCATATTCTTCTTTAAAGCGAATACCGCTTTGGCCACTTCTGAGCGCCTCAAGGACCTGTCGTTGGTCATTGCCCAAGCAAGACACAATACCCAGGCCGGTGACTACCACTCGTCGCATGGGAGCCTCCTGTTAAAAATTCGCAGTGGAGGTGAATAGGCCAACGCGCAAATCATTAGCCTGATAGATGTCGCGACCGTCTACCGTGACGGTGCCGTCGGCCATTCCCAGAATAAGCCGACGAGTAATAATTCGTTTCATATTGATACGATAAGTCACTTTTTGAGCTTCGGGAAGTATTTGACCGCTGAATTTGACTTCGCCGCAACCGAGTGCGCGTCCGCGGCCAGGGTGGCCAAGCCAACCCAGGTAGAAGCCAACCAGCTGCCACATGGCATCAAGCCCCAGGCAACCTGGCATCACCGGATCACCGGGAAAGTGGCAATCAAAAAACCACAGGTCAGGCGTGATGTCCAATTCGGCGATCAGCTCGCCTTTATTGTATTCACCGCCTGCTTCGTGAATGTGCGTGACGCGGTCAAGCATCAGCATATTAGGAGCTGGGAGTTGGGCATTGCCCGGGCCAAAAAGTTCGCCTCGCGAGCAGGCCAGCAGTTCATCGCGATCAAAGGAATGTTGCTTGGTCACTGAATCGTTCCGAGTATCAGAAAAAAGATCTGACCTAGTCTACTTCCCGAAACCTACGAATGCACGCAACGAGCTTATTATTGGTGTGCTCTACAGATTTTCGATGAGCGGCCGAAAGTATAATGAGGCAAATAGTGTAGAGCCGCATGATTGGTTTTGCACATTAAACGACTTATTGACGTAAGATTGACTTTCAGCTGCTTATCAGGCGGTTTTGTGACGTTGATCTAATTTTTTGGGAGCAGCTCCTAGCCCGTTTTTATAGGATGTCGTGAATTAGCATGTGGCTTCCCGTTTCCCTTAGTCGCCCGTTGATCTGGGCAGCGTTAGCGGCACTGCCCGCTTGCATCTGGATTCCCGATGCGGCGCTGCGTATGGTCGCGGCATCGATAGTGACGCTCGGCCTTTGGGATGCTTGGCGTCAGGTGCGTCACCAGCGTCTCAGGTTGAGCCTCTCGCAGGATGCCATTGGCCTGGCTAACGATGCGATAGTCATCAGCGATGTTGATAATCGCGTTATTGCCGTTAATGCAGCGTTCACCGAAATCACCGGCTATGAAAGCCATGAAATTCTTGGCCTCAAACTCGAAACGCTGGCGGCGCCGAGGCACGATAAAACGTTTTACCAGCATTTCTGGAGCACACTTAAAAACACCGGCCGTTGGGAAGGTGAAATGTGGAACCGGCGCAAGCACGGCGATGAATACCCTGAGTGGCTCAAGGTACGTGCCGTGACTGACAAGCGCGGCAAGATAACGCATTTTATCAGCCTGTTTGCCGATATTTCTGCCCAAAAAGCCCGTGAGCGTGACTTGCGGCGTATTGGTTATGAAGACCCGTTGACCGGGTTGCCTAACCGGCGTCGCCTGCACGATCTAATGGAGTCACGCTTGCGCGGAGTGCGCGCGGGGGAAAGCCTGGATATCGCGCTGGTGGATATGATGATCACGATAAATGGGTCAGTAACCTGCGTGACCACATGAGCAGCCCGTTTGAAATCAACGAGCAGTCGTTACGTCTGGGTTTGACCATCGGCAGTTGCCGAGCGCCGGAAGACGGGCGTGACTCGGGTGTTCTATTCCAACGTTTGGAATCGGCATTATATAACGCCAAGCGGTTGGGGCGTAATCATAGCCTGCGTTTTCGCCCCGCCTTGGATAAGCAGGACAATCCGCAGTTGGCGCTGGTCAGCGACCTGCGTGCCGCGCTCGTCTCGGGGGATCAACTTGAGTTGTATTTTCAGACCCAGCATCACCCGGGTACGGGCGAGCTAACCGGCATGGAGGCGCTGTTGCGCTGGCAGCACCCGCGCGATGGAATGATCTCACCCGGTGAGTTCATTCCCTTGGCCGAACGCCACGGCCTGATGGCAGAGCTTGGTAGCTGGGTGATTGAAAAGGCCTGCGCGCAGCAGGCGCACTGGGCCAATAATGATATGCCGACGCTGACCATGTGGGTAAACATCTCGGCCCTGCAACTTTTTCATGGCGATCTTGAAACCCAATTGGCTACCTGCCTGAGCCGCTACCGGCTGACGCCAGCGCACATCGGCCTGGAACTCACCGAGTCGGTTCTGCTGGATGAGCGTGCAGGGGATATGGGGCCGCGTTTGAAAGCGCTTCGTAACCAAGGTTTTGCCATCGCGATTGACGACTTCGGAACCGGCTATTCGTCGCTGGGTTACCTCAAGCGCTTACCGGTGGATAAAATAAAGCTCGACCGCGCTTTTATACGTGAACTGCCAGGTGATAAGGCCGATGCCGCGATTGTTAAGGCGGTGCTGTCGATGGCCAAGGGGCTGGGGCTTGATGTGATTGCCGAAGGCGTCGAAACCAAAGAACAGTGTGACTTCCTGGTCAATGCGGGCTGTCACATAGTTCAGGGGTTCTATTTTGCCCGCCCAATGCCCGCGCAAGAGCTAGAGCGACGTTTACTGCCTAAAGCGCAAGCGTCACAGGCGCACACCGGCGACATGGCCAAGGCAGGCCCCTAATACGCTTCGGCGTTGGTATGGCGATCTTGCCAGCGACGGTAATAGCGGCAAACTCCGAGACACAGGAGCGCCCACACCAGAGCTTGGGCGGGTAATAGCCAGGGCGCCAGAGTGACATCGGTCAGCGCGGCACCCGCAAAATAGGACAGCGGGCCACCTACTGCACCCAGCACCGCCGCCAGCCAGGGCCATTGCCATAGCCAGCCAAGCGAGTGATGCACCAGGGTGGCAAACAGTGGCCAGAGCATCCACAGCCACAACGGCAGTAAGCCAGCGATCAGCCATTGATCGTCGAACATCAAGCCCCCAGCCAGCTGTAGACTCCCGTCAACAGCGAGCCCTAGCAAGGCAAAGGCTGCCACCAGTCGCCATTCCCCCGGCGTGCCGACATAGCGTAAATGCAGAGCAATCCAGGCGCTGCCAGCGACCGCGGCAACCCACGAGCCGCCCAACACGCACAGCGTCCAGATCACTTCAAAGCCCAGGGCATTGACGAGCACCGCCATCCAGCGCCGCCGTGCGAGCATCACAACGCTCCGGTCAAGGGGGCTGGTTTGGCGGCGGGTTTGGCCAGCAATAAATGGCAGGTGCCAATCGAACGCTCAAGGAAACCGCCTTCGCAGTAGCATAGGTAATACTTTCATCAAGCGCTACCATGTTGAGCGAGGTCTTGCGCATCAGGCTGCTGGCAATGGCGTGATGGGAAGGTAAAAAACCACCGGGGAAGATATAGCGTTTGATAAAGTCCATATCCCGCTTGGCCCCGTCAAAACGCTGATCGCGGATGGTGATTGCTTGAAGCATGGCTTGCCCGTCATCGGTCAACAAGCTGTCGACCTTGCGCAGGTAGGTATCCAGGTACTGATGGCCAACGGCTTCAATCATTTCGACGGAAATTAGCCGATCAAAGCGCCCGGCCAGCTCACGATAGTCCTGTTTCAGCAGCGTAATCTGGGCTTCCAAGCCTTCTTCTTGAATACGGTTAGCGGTATAGGCGTACTGTTCTTCAGAAATGGTGGTTGTCGTCACGCGGCAACCGCGGGTCTTGGCCGCATGTATGGCAAGCCCGCCCCAGCCCGTGCCGATTTCCAGCAGATGGTGCTCGGGTTGCACGTTGAGCTTGTCGAGCATGACATCCAGTTTGTAGGTCGAGGCCTCTTCCAGACTGGCATCAGGATAGGGAAAGACGGCGCTAGAGTACATCCAGTGGTGTTTGTCGAGGAAAGTGGCAAACAGGTCGTTGCCAATATCATAGTGCGCGGCGATATTGCGTTTGGAACCGGTCAAGCTATTGCGCTGAAAGCGGTGCATCAAGCCCATCAGCCAGCGTGCGACACGCGCGCTGCCGTTCTCAAGATTACCGTTAACCTGGTCCAGGTTAATGGCAAACAGGCGCACCAGGGCGACCAGGTCATCGGCATCCCAGTCGTTGTCCATGTAAGACTCGGCGGCGCCCACAGTACCGCCGAAAGCCAGCCGCTTCCAGGCGCGTGCATGGCGGATGACGACGGTCACATGAAGCTCGCCACCCTGGCCCAGATGATGGCATTGGTTGCCTTCAATCAGGGTAATGTGCCCGCCGGTAAACGTGTCCAGCTGTGCGATCAAACGCTTTTTCAGCCAGCGGGTAATACGCCCATTGGGGGCAGGTTGGATATCAGGCGGCGTGGAACGCAGGGTCGTCATTTCGAGGTCTCCTTGCGCTTGGGGTGGTTGTAGAGAGGATTGCGCTTCAACCACAGCCGAAGCGCCTCAAAATGAATGCCGGTGATGGTTTTCAGGCTTACCCATGGCTGGCGCGCGAGGGTCGCCATCAACACTTTGGCGGTGGCAGGCGCCGCTTTCAGGGTCAAGGTGGCGTCGAAGTGGCGTTCTCCAGCCTGCCAATTTTCCATGTGCAGTAATAACTGGTCGCCGGGCGTGTTAAACCGCCATTGGTAGGTCATGTCCATGGGATTAAACGGTGAGACGTGCATGGCTTTGTCGAAGGTTGCATGGTGGCTATGGCGGTGGCTATCGATACGACTGGCGTAACAGGTGCGTTCACGCCAGGGCATATTGGTCACTTCACCGAGCACGGCTGCCAACTGGCCTTCCCGGTCGTAGGCGTAATACATCGAGATGGGGTTGAACATGGCGCCCAGCGTGCGCAATTGCGTTAACACGCAGATTCGGCCCTCGGGGGCGCTGCCCAACTGGCGTGTCAGCTCCTCACGCACGGCGGTGGCCAGCGGGCGATCTGTCGGGCCGAGGTAGTCTTCGCGGCGAAAACGCGCCAGTGCGGGGCCTCTGGCGCTGAATCCGGGCACGCCGTCAAACAGCGTCGGCAACTCGTCCAGGTCAAGCCAGGCCATCCACAGCTGGTAATCAAAGCTGTGTGCGTGAGGAGTGAAGCGTCGGTGGCGCAGGGTGCCGCGATAAACCCGTGAATTTGGCGTCGTTGTCATCCCACGTCACTCCCCTGATAGGCATCAAACAGTTCCGTCGTAGGCAGCGCCGTGGGGGCGTTGGGCGGGGTGTGCGCTTCATCGCAACCCAGCGAACGGGCAACACGAAGCGCGCTCCAGACGCCATCTTCATGGAAGCCGTTGCGCCAGTAGGCGCCGCAGAAGTGGGTGCGTCGGGCGGGTGATGATATCTCGTCGTGACGCTGCTGGGCAGCATGCCCTGCAAGGGTAAACTGCGGGTGCGCGTAGGTATAGCGACCGAGCACGCTAGCGGGATCGACACTGTCTGAATCGTTGAGCGTGACGCAAAACGTAGTGTTTGAATCTAGCTGCTGCAGAATATTCATATTATAGGTCACTGAGACCCGTTCATCGGCGCCGCGTCCATCCAGGCGATAATTCCAGCTGGCCCAGGCGCGCTGTCGGCGCGGCAACAGCGAGGTATCGGTGTGCAGGACCACTTCGTTGTCCTGGTAGGGCATTGCGCCGAGAATCTCGCTTTCAGCCGCGGTCGGATCATCCAGCATGGCCAGCGCCTGGTCGGCATGGCACGCCAGTACGACCTGATCAAAGCGCTGGGTGCCCTGAGCGGTGGTGATCATCACCCCGGTGTCATTGCGGGTAATGCCGGTGACCGGTGTGCTCAGGTGAATCCGGCTCGCATAGGGTGCCGTCAAACGTGGAATGTAGCGGCGTGAACCGCCGACCAGCGTGTACCACTGCGGACGATGGTTGACCGATAGCAGACCATGATTGCGGAAAAAACGGACAAAAAAGGTCAGCGGAAAAGAGCGCAAGTCGCCGATACTCGCCGACCAGATGGCCGCGCCCATGGGCAACAGGTAGCGCCGCTGGAAAGCTTGACCGTAATCGTTATGGTCGAGATAGTCGCCAAGCGTCATGTCCTGGGCAAGCCGGCCGCTCTCCAAATCCGCCGTCGCCTGCTTGTTGAAGCGCATAATGTCGCCGAGTAACCGATAAAAAGCGGGGTTCAGCAAATTACGGCGCTGGGCAAACAGCGAGGTCAAAGTGTGGCCGTTATATTCAAAGTCAACGCTGGTTTCATGCACCGAAAAACTCATCTCGGTGGCCTGGCTGGGCACATCAAGGGTATCCAGCAGGCGCTGAAAATGCGGGTAGGTCCAGTCGTTAAACACAATGAAACCAGTATCGATGGCATAGCGAGTGCCGGAAACCTCAACGTCCATTGTGGCGGTGTGCCCGCCCAGCCTGTTATCGGCCTCGAACAGGGTGACTTCATGCTGTGCGGAAAGATACCAGCCAGCCGCCATGCCGCTGATGCCACTGCCGATCACGGCGATGCGCTGCGAACCCACATTGCTCATCGTGAAGCCTCTTGCTTGCGAGTCATGCGCAGACCAATTCGGTGGCGCAAGGCGGGCGGTAAAATGCCCAGTAGTTTGACGATATAGGTAAAGCGACGCGGAAAGTGAATATCCAGACGACCTTTGGCCAGGCCTTTGATAATTGTGTCAGCGGCGGTGTCAGCGCTGACCTGCATGGGCATGGGAAAGTCGTTGCGGTCGGTGAGTGGCGTTTTGACGAACCCTGGATGGATCAAGCTGACAGCGATGCCTTCCTGGTCGAGGTCAAGGCGCAGCGATTCCAGGAAATAACTGACGGCCGCCTTAGAGGCGCCATAAGCTTCGGCTCGCGGCAGTGGCAGATAGGCGGAAGCGCTCGATGTCGCCGCGAGCCGGGCGGGCTTGCCTTCCTTGCGAGCGGCACGCAATAAGGGAAGGGCAGCCTCAACGCCATACAGAGTGCCAAACAGGTTAGGAGTGAAAACACGTTCGACCAGGTCCATGTCAAACTGCTGGGCGTCGAGGTATTCACAGGTGCCCGCGTTGAGCAGAACGAGGTCAAGAGCGCCTAACTGTTCGCCGATCTGCTGGCCGGCCGCCAGTACAGCATGGCGGTCGCTAACGTCGAGTGGCAGTGAGTGGGCGTTGGGATGATCTTGGCACAAAGCATCCAGCGCCTCATTGTTGCGGGCGCTAAGTACGACCTGATGACCCTCGGCAATTAGCTTTCTGGCCAAGGCTTCACCAATCCCCGAGGTCGCGCCCGTCAGCCAGATGCGCTGAGGATCTGTCCATGTGCTCATCGAGCCTCTCCTGTAACATCCCGTGGGCAACGTGGCTGGCGCCCCCAGGCAACGTAATGATTAATCAAGTCGGTGCTTTAACCAGCGAATGATGCGCCCCATCACGGGGAGGTGTTCGTAGAGCATGGCACCGGCGTCAAAGTAGTCACGATGCCGGGATACACGCCCATCGTCGGCAAACGTCAATGCACTGCACCCCTCTACTTTGATCGTACGTCCACCCGCCAGTTTTGGATGCACGAACGTCATGGTCCAGGTGACAAATGCTTGGCTGTCCTGGCGCTGACGCGTGTGATAGACGAATTGGCAACGCTCGACGTTTTCATACATTGCGGCAAAATAGCGCGACAGCGCGGGACGCCCTTCAATGTGATGCAACGGATCGTTGAAAATAACGTCATCAGTATATACCTCGTACAGCTTTTCTGTACAGGTACTGTCAAGTTTATTGAAAAAGGCGCAAAAATCTTCCAGTGCCTTGTCCTGTGACATGAAGACTCCCGAAGTTGTTAGACGGTCAGAGGGCCGGTGTTAGTCTGAAAGCGCCTTAAAGGCATCAAGTGCCCGTTGACGCGCTGCCTTATGGTCGACAATCGGGGCGGGGTAGTCCAACTGGGTCAGCAAGTCGCGTGGCGGCGCATGGCGGGCTTTGGCTGGCAAGGCGGCAAACTCGGGCAGCCAGTAGGCGATAAACTCGCCGCTGGGGTCAAAGCGCGTGGATTGAGTGGTGGGATTGAAAATTCGAAAATACGGGGCAGCGTCGGTACCGGTTGAAGCTGCCCATTGCCAGCCGCCGTTATTAGCACAAAACTCGCCATCGATCAGGTGGCGCAGGAAGAACGCTTCACCCTGCCGCCAGTGGATCAGCAAGTGCTTGCTCAAGAACATCGCGGTTACCATGCGCAGCCGATTATGCATCCAGCCGGTGGCGACCAGCTGGCGCATGGCGGCGTCGACTAGCGGGTAACCGGTGCGTCCTTCGCACCAGGCGTCAAAGGCGTCGGGGTCGTCGCGCCAGGCAAGCTTTCGAGTGTGGGCCTGAAATGGCTGATGGCGGCATACTTGAGGAAAGCCGACGGCCACGTGCTGATAAAATTCCCGCCAGATAAGCTCACTTACCCAGGTGGTCAGGCCTTTATCGCCATCGGCCAAATGCCCGCCATTTTCGCTCATGACGGCCTGCATGCACTGACGATAGGACATCATTCCCAGCGCAAGGTAGGGCGAAAGCTCGCTGGTGCCGCGCACCTTCGGGAAATCCCGCTGATCGTTGTAGTGGCGGCCACGGAAGCGTAAGAAGCGCTCCAGGTGGTCACTGGCGGCATGTTCACCTGCAGGCCACTGGTGAGCATCAACGGGGGGAGCACCGAGGTCAGGCAGTGCGGGCAAAGGATCGCTTTCGATACCGAGTGGCGATTGGGCATCCGGGGTGTCGCGCAGTGCCAGCTGGTTTGCCGTGATCTGCTTGTGCCAGGCCTTGGCAAACGGCGTGAACACGCCGTAATAATCGCCTTTGCCGGTGAGTAGCGTGCCGGGGGCAAAGGCCACCGCATCATGATGCCCGTACGCCGCAATGTCCGCCTGCTTGAAGGACTCGATGACCGTCTGGTCACGACGCTGTTCATTGAGGGGGTACTCAAGATTGAAATGCAGCTGCTCAATCTGGTGCTCACGGGCAATTTCGAGCAAGGCGGCAGGGGCATCGTTAAACGATGTAATGTCGCGATGCAGGAGCGGAATATTCAGCCCATCAAGTGCCTCTTTGAGAGCGATAACGCCACGTGCCCAGAAGTCGATCTTGTTGATGCCATGGCCGTGCGCCTGCCATTGGGCCACCGAGCGCAGGAACACGGCAATCACTGGCCCTTTGGCAGCGGCGGCGGAAAGCGCGGTGTTATCGTGGATGCGCAGGTCACTACGCAGCCAGACCAACTGTCGAGACATGGAAACTCCAGCAAGCCGATGGGCACACGGTTAGCCACTGCCGCAGTGGCTGTGTCAGTCAGTTTTCAAAGGACGCCTGATTCGCGCAGTAACGGGCGTAAGCGGGCAATGGCTTGGGGGAGGTCATCGCCCAGCATATGCACTGAGGAGTCACGCAAGTCGGCGTCGCGTAGCCTTGCGACTTCACCGCAAACGCCAATGGGCACATTTAACGCCGCGGCGGCATCCGGCAGCGATTGGCGGATATAGCGGTCGTCTTCCCGCTGGCCGCTGGACAGCAGCACCATCGATGAGTGTAGTCGCGCAACTGCCTGGGGGAGGTCTTCAAGCGGTAGCGAATGGTCCAGCAACTGCACGCGGTAGCCCTGTTCGCTGGCCATCAGCGCTGCCATCAGAACCCACAGTGGGCCTGGGTCGTCTGGCATGACATTAAGCAGAATCAACGGGCCACGGGTGGCCTGATTGGCATAATGCAGGCGAATACCCACCTGGCTGCGCAAGAAGGCTTCGAAGGTACGGCGTACGAGAGCATCAGGCTGTAGTGCCCATTTGGCTTCCAGCGTCAGCACCAACGGCTGCCACAATTCGTTAATGGCGGTGCTCAACGGATAAAGTGCCAGGCTTTGGTGATAGAAAGCTTCCAGCTTTGGCAGATCGAGCGTTTCGATAATCGCCTGCAACTGCTGGCGCTGGCTAACCCAATCGCCGGCGTCGGGGGCCGGGGCTTCAACGGTGTCGGGCTGGTCGAGCAGGTCAGCGACTTGGCTTACCGGAACGCCCCGATTGAGCCACTGGAGAATACGCTCTATGCGGGTAATATCATCCTGGGCATACAGCCGGTGACCTTTGGGGGTGCGCTTGGGGCAAATTAAACTGTAACGTCGTTCCCAGGCGCGTAGGGTAACGGAGTTTACGCCCGTCAGGCGGGAAACTTCCCGGATGGGATAAAGCGGGGTATCCGGTGGGTGGGTCGCCTTAGTATTCATGGGCGCCATTGCCTCTTCGTTGTCTGCGGAGCCAAGCCGCATGGGCCTATCGTGGTTTGCTGCGGCAGGCGATGTGGTTTGCTATCCATAGCAATTACCTAATATCTAATTAACCGATCAACAATCTTTAATAACTAACGTTCCTTTGTACAACTTGTAGCCTCAAGGTACAACCTTTCGCTTCACTTGTTGGTGAGTGATTACCAGGCCTTGTTCTGAACCGACCGATCTACTAACGCTTGAGCTAACTGCCTTCCAGAGACCCATGCCGATTCTACACGGCTGGCGGTAAAACTATCCCCGCACATCGCCAGGCCGCTGTCGCTGTATAGATATAGCTGGTCGTCGGCAGTGCTAGGCTGGGCATAACGCCAGCGGTGCGCGCCGCTATTAATCCTTGCTGGTAACGGCGTGCTGGCCGGGAAGAGCGTAGTAAAAGCTGCCCATAGTGACTCGGCAACCACTTGCGGGTCATCTTCCAGGTGGGTATCGCTCCAGTCCAGATGCGCCATCAGACTCAGGCTTTCAGGCTGCTGCTCGCGGCCCGGTTTGGTCTGGTTGCGCGACACCAGTCGCAGCGCGGGGTGCTCAATACGGGCCATTTGCCAGTCGCTCTGACCGCCTGGCGGAATGGGCAGGGGCCCATCCAATACCG
The DNA here is from genome assembly GCA_020201095.1 of Halomonas sp. GTDB lineage: Bacteria > Pseudomonadota > Gammaproteobacteria > Pseudomonadales > Halomonadaceae > Vreelandella. Next base: position 12,028 of record JAIVHM010000025.1, read on the forward strand.
CCCAGGCTGCCCAGCAGCTCCGCTGTTCACGCGTTCGGCATGCCTCAGCCAGTGTTTCATCCCAGGGGGCCACCAGCGGCAATGTCTGCGGCGGAGGAGTGGTCAACACGACATAATCGAACGGCCCATGACCATACCCCTCAGCATCTTGCAGCTGCCAGCCTTCGGGAGAGCGCTGTAACGCCTCAATGCGCGTCGCAAGCTGCAGTGCCGTTTGGGGATGGGTCTGAAAGCTATCCGCCAGATGGCGGGTAATGGCGCTCATGCGGGGTACGCCGGAGTAGCGGAGGGGCAAGTCATTATGCAGCTGCCAGCCGTTTGAACTAGCCTGATAGCTAATCAGCGGCCAGTGGGCAACAAGCCCGGATGCGCCCCAATCGGCAACCGCGCTTTTGAAGGCTGGATCGCGCACCGTAAACGCTTGGGCACCCAAATCTAGGTGCCCCTGATCAAGGCGCTTGGTCGACATACGCCCGCCCGGGCCACGTGCTTTGTCGAACACCGTCACCGCCACGCCATGTTCCGCCAACAGGTTGGCGCAGGCCAGCCCCGCTATGCCAGCGCCGACAACGGCGATGTTCAAGGGAGAAGCAGAGGCGATTTTTGTCATGGTGACCTAATGGGTAACTTGTCCAGCGCGATGTAAAGAATTGGCAATAATTCATGTACGAATTATTGCCTACGTAATAGTCTTGTATAATTAAGCTGAAATGTAAACTTAAAAGAGCGTAGCTTGCTCGTCGATACCAGAGGGAGAAACACCATGCGTGTACTAGTGACCGGTGGCAGTGGTTTTGTCGGCCAGCGACTCTGCCCAGCGTTGATCGCGCAGGGACATGAAGTGCAGGTGGTTTCCCGTACGCCCCATAAAGTACGCGAGCGTCTTCCCCTCGAATGTGACATCCGTGACAGCGCCCAGGCGTTTATTGATAGCCCACCGGACGCGCTGGTGAATCTGGCGGGCGAGTCAATCGCCGCCAAGCGTTGGAGCGACAGCCAGAAAACGGCATTGATTCGCTCGCGGGTCGAGATGACCGAACAGCTCGTATCGCTTTGCGAGCAGCTGGGCGAAAACGGCCAGCCGCTGCCCCAGGTGCTAGTTAGTGGTTCTGCGATGGGCTATTACGGTGATCAGGGCGATAAGCGCGTCACCGAAGAAACCCCGCCCCACGATGAATTTGCCCACCGGTTGTGCGCCGAATGGGAGGCCGCGGCGACGCCCATTGAGGAAATGGGTGTGCGCCTGGCGATTTTACGTATCGGGCTGGTTCTGGGTGCAGGCGGCGGTACGCTGCAAAAGATGCTGCCGCCGTTCAAGCTGGGGGCCTGGAGAATGCCGGCTTTACCTTCCAATACCCGACGCTCGACAAAGCGCTCGAGGCGATACTTGCTTCCCCTGACGGCTAACCGTTCGGGTCAACGGTGATAATCACCCGCACGGCGTCTAGCCGCAGGCGGGTGTTTTCAATCGCGTCACTGAGGGCCTGGCGTTCCTTTTTCAAAGCGTCCAATTCTTCACTACGCACTGACGGGTTGTGTTCCGCTAGCGCCGACAGTCGGGCAAGTTCTGCGTCCAACTGCGTACGCATGCGCGCCTCGGCGGCTTCCACAATGCTGGGTAGTTCCCGTTCGGCTTCACCTTCCCCCTGTCTGAGCAGCCCGCGAAGTTCGTCGTGACGGCTCTTGATCAGGTCGCGGGCCAGGGATTTATTGACCTTTTGCAGGTTTTTCCCAAGCCCCGTGAAGGAGATTTTGTCGGTCAGGTTGGCCCCCGATTCGTCGAGCAGCACGCGCACGGCCGTCGGTGGCAGAAAGCGGTTAAGGTGCAGCGATGTGGGTGCCGGGCAATGGGTGCGGAATACCAGCTCGGTCATCAGGCGGCCACTGGGGATGGCCGGGTGGCCCAGCAGTGCAAGCGCTGTATTACCCATGGTGCCGTCAATAATGCGGCCCATTATTTCGCGCAGTAGCGGGTGCTCCCAGGAAAGCCGTTGAATGTCATCGCGGGCGAGGGCCAGATGGCGATCAAAGGTAGCCGAAAACCCTTCTTCGCCTTTTACCAGCCCTGGCAGGCCATCCAGCATGTGTTGCCCCGGCTGGAGGAGAAGCAGCCCGTTGCCAATCTCCTGGCTATCCACGCCAAATACATCCAGCGCGCGTTCTACGTAGCGCGGCAGGGCGCTGTCGTCGTCCAGCTCGCGCACCGCCTCGACCACCTTCTGAGCGCGCGCCGGGCGGCAGGCATTGAGCTCCAGCAGGCGGTTACGCCCTGCGTCCCGCTCGGCCAATTTGGCGACAAACATCTCGCGGGTTTCGGTGATGATTTCATCGAGCATCTCATCGTCGAGCAGCGCGTCGGCCAGAGCATCGCCAAAGGCATCGTAAAGATCACTGCCAATACCGTGGGGCGCGCTGAATGCATCCATACCCTCGTGATACCAGCGCATCAGGCGTTCGCCGGGGCTGCCGGTGAACGTCGGCACATGCATCTCAATGGCGTGGCGCTGGCCGATCCTGTCAAGGCGGCCAATGCGTTGCTCTAACTGGTCGGGGTGCTGGGGCATATCAAACATCACCAGGTGCCGGCAAAACTGGAAATTTCGCCCCTCGGAGCCAATCTCAGAGCACACCAGTACCTGGCAGCCGTCTTCTTCATCGGCAAACGCCGCGGCGGCGCGGTCGCGCTCAATCAATGACAGGCCTTCGTGAAACACCGGGGCATGATAACCACCCAGCACGCGGAGACCCTCGGCCAGACCCTCAGCGGTGTCGCGGTGATGGGCAATGACCAACACCTTGTCGTTGGCGAAGCCGGCGTCGCTATCGTCGCTGAGTTTTTCCAGCAGCCAGTTAACCCGCGGGTCGATATGCCACCAGGGTTCGCCGTGAAGCGGGTCATTACTCAACTCGCGGTACGCGGCATCCGGGTAGATCAGCACGTCGGGATGATCCATGCCGGTTTCGATCAGCAGTTCGTCGAGGTAATCGTCGTCACGCTCCAGGCGGCGCTGCATGCGGCGATAGGCCGACGGCAATGCCAGCGCGTCGAGGTGCAGGCGGCGCTCGGGAAAGCCGCCCACATGACGGCGGCTGTTGCGAAACATCACCCGGCCGGTGCCGTGGCGGTCGAGCAGGGCGTCGCGCAGCTGGGCGCGGGCAGCGTCTTGCTGGTCGGCGCTGGCTTCGGGGTTGCACAGGGTGGCAAGCAGCGCCTGGCTATCGCGGTCGTCGGCAACGGCCTCGACATGGACACGCGCGTCAGGCGTGGCGGGGAGTGCCTCGAGCGCTTCAATGGCACTGGCCACTTCGCCATAGTGACGCTCTTCGTCCTTGAAGCGCGCCAGGTCGTGGTAGCGTTCGGGGTCGAGCAGCCGCAGGCGGGCAAAGTGGCTTTCAATGCCCATCTGCTCGGGCGTGGCGGTGAGCAATAAGAGGCTGGGGATATCGCTCGCCAACTGTTCGACGCACTGATAGCCGGGGCCGCTGCCCTCGCTGCTCCAGTCAAGATGGTGGGCTTCGTCAACAATCAGCAGGTCAAAGTGGCTGGCCTGCGCCTGTTCCTGGCGGTGGGTATTGGCAAACAGCCAGCCCTGGCTTGCCAGCACCAGCTGGGCGCTTTCAAACGGGTTGGCGCTGCCATGCGCCTGGCTCTGGGTTTCGTCCAACAGCGTGACGTTGAGCGAAAAACGACGTAGCAACTCAACAAGCCACTGATGAGTCAGGCTGTCCGGCACCAGGATCAATGCCCGTTCGGCGCGCCCGGTCAGTAGCAGGCGGTGCAATATCAAACCGGCCTCGATGGTTTTGCCGAGCCCGACTTCGTCGGCCAACATGACGCGCGGCGCATGGCGGCGGGCGACTTCATCGGCGATATACAGCTGATGAGGCACCAGATCGATACGCGGCCCGGCAAAGCCCAGCGCGCTGTGCTGCTCGATACGCTGGTGATGGTGCAGGGTGCGAAAGCGCAGGTCGAACCAGTCGTTGCGATCGACCTGGCCGGTGAGCAGCCGGTCGCGGGCCTGGTCAAACTGCATGGTGTCGGCGAGCTTGGCTTCCGGCAGTTCGCGCCGTTGGCCCTGGTCATCTTCGCCACTGTAGGTGATCAGGCCATTGGACGTCTGGCTGTCGTCGACGATCATCTGCCAGCCATCAGACGATTGGATACGGTCGCCACTGCCAAACATGACGCGGGTTAACGGCGCCTGGCGGGTATTGTAGGTGCGGGTTTCCTGGCTGGCACTGAACAAGATGGTAACGCTTCGGGTGTCGCAGTTAAGCACGGTGCCGAGCCCAAGTTCGGCTTCGCCGTCACTAATCCAGCGTTGGCCGGGGGAAAAATCGCTCATGATGCCTCAAGGAAGTCTGCAAAACGGGGCGTACGCGGCCGGCCATGATGACCGGCAACAAACAGGGCGGAGGATTCTAACGCAAAGGCGCGGGAGGATTAAGGTGTATCATCGTCAATCTTCGAGCCAGCGGTCCAGATGAGCCTGGGTGAGCTCGCCCACATGAATATCCAGGGTGTTGCCGTCGCCGTCGAACAGCACCGTCGTGGGTAACCCTGGGGCCTCGACGAGCGACATCAGCATTTGGCTGGGATCGCGAAGGGCGTAGCGAAAGCGCAGCGATTGTTCATCTAGATAGCGCACAATGGGCAGCAGGTCTTCGCCCTGGTTGGCGACCACGACGGCCACGCCTTCGCGCTGGTCGGCGTCTTCAAGCAGCGGCATTTCGCGCAGGCAAGGCGGACACCAGGTGGCCCACAGGTTAATGATAACCCGTTCGTGATCGTCCGCCAGGGAGGGAAGATATACCGGCTCGCCATCAATATCTTCCAGGGTAACGTCGGGCAGGCTTCTCAAGCTCATGTCGCTGCCCAGCGGGGCGAGCGTTACCAGTACCAGCCACAGGCTTGAGGCTCCGATCAGCAGCGCCATGGCGCCGCCCATGGCAATGAGTCGTGAGCGCAGCGACCAGATCGTCCACAGCAGGCCTGCTGCCATCCCCCAAAGCCCTTGGTAACCGGGTTTCCAAAGCTTCAATGTCTCCAGTGGGGCGGTGCTGTAGCTTTCGATATGCAGGGCGACATGCCCGAAGCGGGCCGCGATCAGCCAAACGACCAAAAGACCCAGGAACCACCGCTGATGCCGCGATTGCGGCAGGCTTAACAAATAACGCGTGCTGACCAGCAGTGCCAGCGCGCAAGCAATGGCGTAAAGGCGGGGCAGCGAAATCAATAGTGGGCCAAGGGTGATGGCGTTCATGGTTTTCTCGTTTAGCAGTTACACTGGCGCACCATACCATGCGAGTTGTAAATTACGGAGACGTTATGCCCCCACCCGCTTTTGATAGGCTGCGCGCGCTAGCGATTGGCTCTCAGGCAGTTGGTCTGATTCTGATTATCACGCTGGAGACGGTAATGGGTAACGCGGCCCGCCCCTGGCAGGGCGTCGTGCTGGCCGCCATGCTAGCGACGGCGCTGACCATCGCGCTAGTAAGGCTTTACCGACGCAACCTGGCCCGCAAGCGCTGGGCTGAGCGCGTCGAAGATGATCATGACGCCTAGCGTTGGAAAACGTTGCTTGTATTTTTAGCGTTCCAGTTCCAGATTAAGAGCAGACCCCAACGAGTCGATGGGGCGCTAAATCCTACAGGGAGCGATTAATAACATGATGAATAAACGCATAATTGCCACGGCAGTGGCCGTTTCTTCACTGGCATTGGCAGGTGCGGCCCAGGCTGAGGTCAAAGTGGGTTTTTTGGGGGGCTTTACCGGGGGCATCGAGAGCCTGACGCCGCCAATTTTTGACGGCGCGCAGCTTGCGGTCAAGCAGATCAACGAGCAGGGCGGTATTCTGGACGGCCAGACGCTGGAAATGCCTTCGGGTGATACTACCTGCTCTGACGCCTCGGCCGCTTCGAATGCGGCGGACCGTATGGTGAATTCCGAAGACGTTACCGCCATTGTCGGCGCGCTGTGTACCGGTGCCACTATTGCGGCGGCTAATAACGCAGCGATTCCCGGCGGCGTGCTGATGGTGTCGCCCGCCTCCACCGCGCCGGCAGTGTCCGAACTTGACGATGACGACCTGGTGTTCCGCACGGTGCCTTCTGACGCCTTCCAGGGCGAAATGTTGGCCAGGCTGTTAATCGAGAAAGGCATTAATGAAGTCGCCGTGACGTTTGTTAATAACGACTATGGCCAGGGGCTATCCGACGCCTTTACCAACACCTTCGAAGCGGAAGGTGGCAGCGTGGTGGAAAGCCTTGCCCACGAAGACAACCGTGCGGACTATCGCTCTGAATTGGGCACGCTGTCTTCGACCGGCGTAGAAACGCTGGTGGTGTTGGCCTATGCCGATACCTCTGGCCAGACGGTACTGCGCCAGGCAGCGGAAAGTGGCGTATTCACCCAATACGTTGGTGCTGATGGCATGGTCGGCAATAGCCTCGTCGAAGCGGTAGGTGCTGACGTGCTTGAAGGCATGATTGCGACGCGCCCCGGTAGCCCGGATCTGCCCGGCACGGATATCTTTATTGAAGCCGCCGAAGCCGAAGACATTGATCCCGAAGCGGTATTTGCCGCCCAGGCCTATGACGCGGCGTTTTTGGTGGCGCTTGCTATCGAGCAAAACGGCAGCGCCGAGCGTGAGGGGCTATCTGAGGCATTGCGCTCAGTGGCCAGCGCTCCAGGCGAAACCATTTTGCCCGGCGAGTGGGAAAAAGCGGTTGAGCTGATCGCTCAGGGCGAAGAGATCAACTACGAAGGCGCATCAGGCAGCCATGAGTTTGACGATAACGGTGACGTTCCCGGTATCGTGGTGGAAATGACCGTTGAAGATGGCGAGTTTGAACGGGTCGGCGAGCTGGAGGAAGATGAGCTGTAAGACACTCTACGGTAAAGTCGAAACCGCCCCAGCCATGCGCTGGGGCGGTTTTTTGTTTGCCCGGCGAAGCCGGCAAACCCGGTCACCTGAAAGAAGGTGACGTCACCCCGACTGAGGGGAAGACAATCCGACTGGCAAGGGCGTCACTGGCCAACGGTGGGGTC
>JAIVHM010000124.1 GCA_020201095.1 Halomonas sp.
ATACAAAACGCCGTTAATGCAAAAGTGGTATGCGCTATGAGTAACCGGGCAGTTGGCTAGGGCGATGCCAACGGGTAGCGTAAGCTAATCGGCATGATGGCCTAAAAGCCTATTGTCCTTCGTTTTTTTGGCCAAGTAATGGCCCCGGCAGTAGAGGTGATGGATGCATTACGTTGCGATTGAAGAAAGTCGGCAAGATTTGTTGAAGCAGCTACAAGAACGCCTGCACGATCGCTTGGAGCCGACCCGCGCCGAAGCCATTGATACTTTCGCGCGGCATTTCTACGCGACGGTGCCCGTTGAAGACCTGATTGACCGCCGCCTGGATGATCTTTACGGGGCGACACTGTCGATTTGGCAATTCCTGCAGCACCACGACCCGCAAAGTCCCAAAGTACGTGTGTTCAACCCCGATTTTGAAGAGCATGGCTGGCAGTCGACCCATACTTTTGTGGCGGTGCTCCACGAGGATATGCCATTTCTGGTCGATTCGGTGCGCATTGAGCTCAATCGCCGCGGCCTAACGGTGCATGCCATTCAAAATGCGGTGGTCGCGGTGCGTCGCGATGACCAGCACCAGTTGCAAACGCTTGGCTCGCCCCGCGATGCTAAGGCACCCGAGGAGCACGAATCCCTGGTGGTGATCGAAGTTGACCGCCATACCGACTCTGATTTGCTGGACACCATCGAGCATAACCTTCACGAGGTGCTGCGCGATGTGCGCACCGCCGTGGGGGATTTTGAGGCCATGTGCGAGCAAATCCGCGGCTCTATTCAGGAGATCGAGAAAAACTGCCCGCCGCAAATTGACCCGGATGACCACGAAGAGGCCATCGGCTTTCTGGAATGGTTGCTCAAGGATAATTTCACGTTCCTCGGCTATGACGAGTATCTGCTCGAAGACGGCGAGTTGACCCGTGACCCCCACAGCGTGCTGGGTGTGTTCCGTCTGGATCAGCCGCGTTACTGCGAGCGTATCCGTACCGAAGAAGGTATCGGCGAGGACGATAACTATGTGCTGGTGCCGCAACTGCTGTCATTTGCAAAAAGTGCCCATCATTCGCGTGTCCACCGGCCAACCTACCCCGACTATATAACTGTCGACCGCTACGATGATGACGGTAACGTCATTGGTGAGCGGCGTTTCTTCGGGCTATTTACCGCCACAGTGTATAACGAGTCGCCGCGTAATATTCCGCTACTACGCCGCAAGCTCAAGGCGGTGATGGATATCGCCGGGTTCAACCCCCAGGGGCATAACGGCAAGCAATTGCTCCAGGTGTTGGAAGTCTATCCCCGCGATGACCTGTTCCAGATGAATACCGATGCGCTGGCCAGTACGGCGCTGGGCATTCTCGATATCCGCGAACGTCGCCAGGTGCGGCTGTTCATTCGCGCTGATGTCAGTGGCAAGTTCTATTCGTGCCTGGTGTTCGTGCCGCGGGACGTGTTTTCCACCGACTTGCGTCAACGTATTCAACACATGCTCTGCGACGAGCTCGATGCCCGCTTTGGGGACTTCAATACCTATCTGTCGGAGTCGGTGCTGGCGCGTATCCAGCTGATTTTGCGCTTCAATGGCGATGCCCCCAGCCAATACGATCTCAAACGACTGGAAAATAAAGTCGCGCGACTGGCACGTAGCTGGCGCGATGATTTGCAGGCGGCGATGATCGAAGGGTTCGGCGAAGAGAAAGCCAATAACCTCATGGAGCAATTCCACGAAGCGTTTTCCGCTAGTTACCGTGAGGATTTCACCGCGCGCACGGCGGTCTTTGACCTCCAGCATCTGCTGACGCTCGACAGCGACAACGACCTGGCACTTTCACTCTACCGGCCGCTGGAAGAGCAGGGCGGTGGTGTGAATTTAAAATTGTTCCATGGGGCATCGCAAATCCCGCTTTCGGATGTGTTGCCAATGATGGAAAACCTTGGCCTGCGGGTTATTGGCGAGCGTCCCTACGATATCAACACCCCGCAAAAGCGCTACTGGATCCACGATTTTGAGCTGGAACATAGCGGCGCCGAAATGAGCCTGTCGGAAATGCGCGATACGTTCAGTGAAGCGTTCAAGCGTATTTGGGTGGGTGAAGCCGATAACGACGCGTTCAATCGCTTGATCATCGGTGCTGGCCTTGACTGGCGGGAAGTGGCCATGCTGCGCGGCTATGCCCGCTACCTGAAGCAGATTCGCTTCGGCATGTCCCAGGATTATATTGCCACTACGCTGGCTAACTACCCGGTGATCACCCAGGCGCTGGTCGCGCTTTTCAAGCAGCGTTTCGACCCTGCTCTGGAAGACCACGACACCCACGACTGCGTAGCGCGCATCAACGAACACCTTGAAGCGGTCGCCAGCCTAAATGACGATCAACTGTTGCGCCGCTTCATGGAGCTGATCCAGGCGACGCTGCGGACCAATTATTACC
>JAIVHM010000179.1 GCA_020201095.1 Halomonas sp.
CCCCTAGGAACAGCACCTGTCAAGGCGCTACGCGCCATGCCTGGCGCACACAAAAAACGCCCTGGGGATTCCCCCAGGGCGCTTGTATCTCCTCAGAAAACGGGGTTAATAACTAACCCACCCGTTGCTTAGGTGATTGAGGCTTTGATCGCCATAACGCTTACGTATTAAGCGCCTTACGTTTGAGGCGCTTTTTAATCACCGGCGCCGTCAATGAAAACAGTGCCAAGGCCAGCAGCCCCAGTGAAATGGGCTTTTCAAGGAAGATGCCCCAGTCACCGCCTGAGATTTGCAGGGCACGGCGCATGGATTCTTCCATCAGGTTGCCCAAAATCAGCGCCAGAATCAGCGGCGCCGCCGGGAAGCCGAACAGCCGCATGCCCAAGCCCATCAAGCCAAAACCAAGCAGCAGCAGCAGATCAAACACGCTAAAGCTCAGCCCGTAAACGCCGATCATGCAGAAGATCAGAATCATCGACAGTAACAGCGGGCGCGGCAGGTCAAGGATTTTGGCAATCAGCGGGATCAGCGGCAGATTGAGCACCAGCAGGAAGATATTACCGATGTACATACTGGCCACCACGCCCCAGAACACATCAGGACGCTGCTCAATCATCATTGGCCCAGGGTTAACGCCCATGACCAACAAAGCGCCGAGCAATACCGCCGTGGTGCCCGACCCTGGAACGCCCAGCGTGAGCAGCGGTACAAACGAGCCGGTACACGCTGCATTGTTGGCGGCTTCGGGGGCGGCCACGCCTTTGATATTGCCCTGTCCAAAGGTATCACCGTCTTTGGCAATACGCTTTTCCATGCTATAACCCAGGAAAGAGCCGATGGTCGCCCCGGCACCCGGCAAAACACCGGTAAAAAAGCCCAGCACCGAACTGCGCCCCACCGGCCCTGCGATTTGCTTCACTTCAGACCGGGACAGCTTCAACGAGCCAATGGCATTGCGCGGCGCTTCTTTACCGCCACCACCGCGTAGCAGCATGTAAAACACCTCGGCCAGGGCGAAGATACCCAGCGCCACGACGAGAAAATCAATGCCATCCAGCAGGTGGGCAGAACCGAAGGTGAAGCGTTCGGTACCGGTCTGTAAATCAATACCGACTATCGAGATCATTACCCCGATCACAGCGGCGATCAGGCCTTTTACCAACGACTTGTCTGATAGCGATACCACCGCAGTGAGGCCCAGTACCATCAGCGCAAAGTATTCTGGCGGGCCAAAGCTGACCGCCACTTTGGAAAGTAGCGGCGCGACCAACATCAGGAAAATCACCGATACCGTGCCACCTACAAATGACGAGTAGGCAGCAATCGCCAGCGCTTTACCGGCCAGGCCTTTCTTCGCCATGGGATAGCCGTCAAACGACGTGGCGACCGTACCGGCCACCCCGGGGGCATTAAGCAGAATCGATGACGTGGAGCCACCGAAAATCGCCCCATAATAAACCCCGGCCATCAGAATCAGGCCCGACGAGGGATCCATTGAAAAAGTAATCGGGATCATCAGCGCCAAGGCGCTGATTGGCCCCAGCCCCGGCAACATACCGATAATAGTCCCCGCAAACACACCGGCGAAGACGTAGGCAATATTGATCGGCTCAAGCGCGATGCCAAAGCCGTACATGAGATTATTAAACGCTTCCATAGGGTTTACTCCCGAAGACCCGTCGCGCGAGTCAACTCAAACGGCCAGGTTAGAACGGCAGCACGCCGGTCGGCAGGTAGACGTCCATCACTTTCGTCATGATCAGGTACAAACCCAGCACGACACTCAGCGAGGTGGCAAGGTTAATACTGTGGCGTCGATAGCCGTAATATCGTGTCAAACCCACAGAGAGCAACCCAGAGGCAAGCACAAAGCCAAGCGGCACCAATAACAGCGCGTAGGCCGCAATGGCCAATGACGTAATCACGACCCGGCCCCAGGGAGTAAGCCATAGAGGGCCGTGCTGAGTTGTATCTTCCGGTTCGTCGCTTGCTTCCTGCTCGGCCGGTTTTTCAAAGAATAAAAACACCGATAGAAGCGCCAGAATAATGCCCAAGACTTTGGGAAACATATCCGAGTCAACAGGACGCGGCAAAGAGAAGGCCGGCACTTGCCAGGCAAGGCTGAGGTATAGCACCGAGAAAGCCAGCAGCACAACGGCCAGCCATTGGTTAGTATTTAGTCGTGTCATGGGAATCTCTCCGAAGGAGCGGACGCTCCTCACGGTTATTGCGCGCCAGCTTGAGGCGCTATGGCCTCAAGCTGGCACTAATCAAACGAGAAGGATGATGTTAATCGCCCAGCAGGCCCAGTTCGCTCAGTATGTCGCTGAACTCTTCTTGCTGCTCATCCAGGAAGGTGCCGAAGGCTTCGCTATCCTGGTAGGCGTCAATCCAGCCCAACTGATCGCTCGCTTCACGCCAGCTGTCGGTTGCCATCATTTCGGTGAACAGGTCTTCGTAATAGGTCACCGCCTCTTCGGGCATGTCAGGTGCACCCATGACGCCACGCCAGATATCGAAGGTGTAGTCGACGCCCTCTTCCTGATAAGTGGGCACCTCGCTCAACCCGCCGCCAAGGCGTTCTTCGGAAGAAACCCCCAGGGCGCGCAGTTCACTACCCTCGCCAAGCTGACCCACGGCTTCACCGGCGCCACCGATTACTGCTTCAATGTGTCCGCCCATCAGGTTGGTCATGGCATCACCGCCACCCGAGAAGGGGATGTAGTTGATAGAGGCAGCATCAAGGCCAGCCGCTGATGCCAATCCGGCCATCGAGATATGGTCCATCGACCCCGGCGCGCTACCACCGCCCACGCTTAGGCTGGGATCTTCTTCAAGCGCGGAGAGCAGGTCATCCAGTGTTTGATAGTCTGAATCCGCGTCAACGAGCACGATGGAATAGTCGGTATTGATCCGCGCGATCGGCGTAAAGTCGGTATGATCGTGGCGTGAAGACCCTGCCAGCGGCACCAGAATAATCGGCGGGCTGGTGGCAAACAGCTTCTGCGGGTTGCCTTCATCGCGGGCTACCTGGGCCCAGGCAACAGCACCGCCACCGCCGGGTACGTTAATCGCGGCAAAGTTTTCGTCGGCCAGCTCTTCTTGCTGAATCACCCGTGACATGGTGCGCACGAGAGTATCCCAACCGCCACCGGGATTGGCCGGGGCAACGAACTCTATTGATCCATCGGGGGTCCACTCTTGGGCTTGGACTTGGCCCGCAATGGCGCTGAGAGCTGCAAAGGGTAAAGCAATGACGCTAAGGCGCTTGATAGAAAGCGAGGGCATGATGACGTTCTCCACATATCAATGTTGTTGTGTAGGTATTGATGTTGTTGTGTGCGCCATGAACGTTAGAAGAACGCTACCCACCGCGGCAAGCTTCTGAACATAAACGACAAAAAGTTCTTTTTGTGCATTGTGTCCATTTTGTTCACGATGGCGTTGGCCAACGCCAGGTATCGTTCAACAAGCGATAGCGGCGTTCAGGGCGTCCTACATCACCATAACCCAGTTCGGCACTCACCGCCTGCTCGGCGACCAGGAACTCTAAATAGCGCCGCGCCGTCGAGCGACTGGCCCCCATCACGCGCGCTATTTGCATGGCGGTTTGCGGCGCCTGGGCGCTGCCTAATGCCTCCACCACCCGTCGCAGGGTCAGCGGGTCTATCCCCTTAGGCAGGCTACGCCCGCTGGGCGAGGTGACGTCTGCTGGCTGCGACCGGGACAGTACCTGGTCAAGCTCGTCCTGACTCATCTCCGCACGACAGGCCAGGGCCTCGCGCTCACGGCAAAAGCGCGCCAGCATCTGCTGCATGCGACCGGCTTCGATGGGCTTGATAAGGTAGTCGAACACGCCGCCGCGCAGCGCCTCGCTGATGGTGTCTACCTCCCGAGCGGCGGTAACCATAACGATATCCACATGAACGTATTCGCGACGCAGTGTCCAGAGCAGTTCCAACCCTTCCACATCGGGCAAATAAGCATCCAGCAAAATCAGCTGCACATGCTCGCCTTTCTCGGCCATCAAAGCGTTGGCTTCAGCGGCGTTGCGGGCCATGCCGACAACATAAAACCCTTCGCTTTGCTCAATAAAAGCGCGGTGGATATCGGCAATGCGAAAATCATCTTCTACCACCAGAATACCGTACTCATTCGCCGACATAATTCGCTCTCTTACCGCGTTTCGGGCTTTTGTTTATCATTGTAAGAATCTATGCGACTAGCTTACCACGGACGATGACTTACCCGTGTCGGCGCATAGCGAGCGATTTAGCACCGCAATAAAGCAGGCTCCACCCAGCTCGCTGTCTTCCAACGTCACCGTGCCGCCATGCTGTCGACATAGCCGCGCCACCAGCGCAAGGCCCAACCCCTGGTGCTGGCCTGCTTTAGTTGAAAAGCCTTCACTAAAAATCGACTCGGCGTGGTCCGCCGGAACGCCCGGCCCGTTATCTTCGATTTCGATCAGCAACTGCTCGCCCAGGTCGGTGAAAAACAGCCGCACTCTGGGCGGGTCATTCGGTCCATGCAAGGCCGCATGACAGGCGTTATCGAGCAGGTTACCCACCACGCTCATCATCACTTCTTGCCCGGTTGGAGTTAGCGGGCATCTAAGCGAGCTTTGCTCGTCAATCTCAAGTGTAACGCCAAGTTCCCTGGCACGAGTCAGCTTGCCCATCAGCGTGCCGCTCAATACGGCATCCGCCACGTTACGCATCAAAAAGCTCATCTGGGCTTGAGCACGTTCGGTTTCCTGGTGGATCAACGCCAGCGCTTCATCAACGCGTTCGAGCTGCAGCAAGCCAGAAATGGTGTAGAGCTTATTGGAAAACTCATGCGCCTGGGCGCGCAGCATGTCGACATCGCGGCTGGCCTGGGTCAGCGCCTGGGAAAGGTCGACAATTTCCCGGCGGCTGCGGAACGTTGCCACCGCCCCCTCAATGTCTCCTTCGTGCACAATCGGCACGCGGTTCACCACCACCGGATGATCACCCAGCCACATCTCTTGGTCGAATTCTCGCTGACCGTATTTAAGCACTTCCAGGAGCCGTGAGTTCGGCACTACCTCGCGAATCGGCTGACCCAGCAGGATATATTCATCGGTCAAACCTAGAAAGCGCCGAGCCTGCTGGTTGACCAGGGTAATCTGACCTTCGCGGTTCACCGCCAGAATACCTTCGTGTATAGATTGCAGGATGGCCTCTTTTTCCATCGCCAGGCGGGCAATTTCGTAGGGCTCTAGACCTAAAATGACGCGCTTTAAGTGCTGTGAAAGCCAGTAGGCACCGGCAAACCCCAGCACAATCATTAGCCCCACCAATGCCCAGCCCAGGCTGGTATAGCGAGCAACGTCCATTTCGACGCGGTCCAGCATGAAACCGACCGAGACAATGCCAATGATATTGCCCGCTTCATCGCGCACCGGCGTTTTACCGCGCATGGCAGAACCCAGCGTGCCGGTCGCTTCCGAGACATAGGACTCGCCGTCCTCAAGCGCCTGATCATTATCGCCGCCCACCATGGTCAGGCCGATGCGTTCAGCCACGGGGTGGGAGTAACGCACGCTTTGCGTATTACCCACCACGACATAGCGCGCACCGGTTTCGCGGCGAACGCGTTCAGCCAACGGCTGTATCACGCTTGCGGGGTTATCATCGTCAAAGGCGGCGATCAGCTCGGGCATTGAGGCCACTGTTTTGGCCACCGCCAAGGCTCGCTCACCCATTTGTGTGCTGATGATCTCGGCTTTACGGTGATTCAAATAGGTACCTTGCGCCAACAGCATGCCCGCCAGCAGCAGGCCGACCAACAGCATGACCTGAAGGCGAAAGCTGCGCTTGTACCAGCGCCGCCTTGAGCGTGTTCGGCGCCAGCGCTGCAGCTCGGCTAGTGTTTTGTTGGGGCGGGAGGATGGCATAACGGCACTCACAAGCGGTAACGGCCTCATTATGGCATGCGGGCGCAGAGGGCGTTAAACTTCGCCGCTTTGGACGGCTTGGCCGGCAACAGGCCGAGCACTGTCAGATCAGGGAGAGCGGTATGCTAGCAAAGGATTGGGCAAAGGAAATTGCCATTTTAGTGGGCGTGCTTTGCAGCGCACCAGCCGTCGCCAGCCCCTTTTACGCCCCGGACCCGCCGTCCGACGATACCCCTGTTTTCAGCGGCGACTCTGAATTGGGCTACAACCGCCTGGCGGGTAACACCAACAGTGAAACGCTCATCGGTAAAACCCGCTTGCAATGGTTGACGGGCGACTTGACCCACTCGCTGCGCGGTGAAGTGCGCCATATCAGCAAGGAAGACGACACGACCGCCGAGCAGTACCTGCTGGCGGCCCGAGAACGCTACGACTTCAGCGGGCCGCATTATCTGTTTGGCTTTGCCCGCTGGGAAAAAGACCGTTTTGCCGGTTACGACCAGCAGCTCAGCGCGATTGGTGGCTACGGGCGGCAGATCCTCGACAACGACACCCATACGCTGTCGCTGGAAGCTGGCCCTGGCTACCGCCACGACCGGCTTCGCGAACACGGTGATGAACGCCTGGGCGTTGCCTACTCGGCAATCGATTATCGCTGGGAATTTGCCGACTACGCCAATATTCGCCAGGAAGCCTCAGTGGAATATACGCGCCAGAATGTCACTTCGCGCTCGCTCACCGCCCTGACCACACGTGTGAACTCCAAGCTTTCGCTGCGCCTCTCCTACGAGATAAAGCACAACTCCGAGCCACCCGACGACGCCGATAAACGCAGCGATACCACCACCAGCGCGTCGTTGCTTTACCACTGGTGATGGCGCTATCCCTTGCGATCAGAAGTGGAATTTGACTAGCGCACTGACGGCGCCCAGCCACAAAGAAAACTCACCGTGAAGACGGACAAATCGCCAGGTATTTACTAAGAGCGTGCCAACACCGGCCTCCTGTCGGGTAATCCAAAATGCTGCTTTTATTATCTGAATCCAGAAAACCTCTGAGGAACGATTGTGCTGGCCCAAAGGGCGTTAATCAGAGGTTTCCCAATCACCAACATTGATTTTCGCATCTCCATGGGTCAACAAGTCCCGTAGCAAAACGGTTATCCCGGCGACACAGAGGAAAAGTCCCATATTCAAAGCGATTGATTGCAAATGACGAAGTACATAAAACATTCCCGGCAGTTCTATAGGAACCCATAAAAGCGGCGCCATAACGCCCAGGATAGCGATGAACGAATACACCATGAAGCGGATGAAATTCACGGGCACGCGCTTGATGGTAAGCCCGTATACAATGGTGGCAACAATAAGAACGCTTGCGGTCGCTTGCACCGCAATCATGGCGCGGTCGGTAATGTAGGCAAAACGCGCCTCCTCATAACTGATATCGCCCACCCCAGTGAATGCAAACGTCAATAAGGCATTCCCACCCAGATAAGCAATGCCGAGCAACAAGGGAATAAGTAACAGCCGGTTCTCCGCCATCAATTTGAAACCATCGGCTGATGCCCAAATCGCTAACCAAAGTGGAACGCTCGCAAGATAAATAGCCGTAGCCACGTACTCCATCATCGCTGCTGTCCCAGCCAATAAATTTGAGGCCATCCTAGCAAGCCTTTGCTGGAGTTGCACATGACGGACGAATGACGGGAAACGCGCAGCACAGGGCGCAAGCGGGCATCATCATAAATGTGCAATATCGGGAGTGGGCGCACCAAAATGCAGCAATCAGCGTTAGACGTTAGTCTATTAAGAAGTTACAATGTTGTCAGTTTCCTGTCCTAGCGCCATTCCATGAATGGCGCTTTTTTTTGCGCTCCCTTTTCAACGCGGCAAGCTGCTAGGTTTAGCAAACACCTTGCCCAACCCGACAACGGACTCTCATGACACAATCAACTCAAGACGCGGCGCCACGCCCTCGTGGTTTACGCGCCCTCGGTGATCCTCTGGTGCTGCTGCTTAGCATCGGCTTTATCGTGGCCTTTATTGGTCTGTCGCTTTATGACGTCGATCTGGTCGCCAACAGCATCAGCACCGGCTTCGCCTGGACTGCGCGGGTGTTTGGCACCTACTTTCAACTATTGTTGATCGCCACCTTCTTCATCGCCATTGGCCTGGCCTTTACCCCCGCGGCCAACGCTAAGATCGGCAACCTCGATGCCCCGGAAATGAGCACCTTCAAGTGGCTATCGATTATCTTGTGCACCCTGCTGGCAGGGGGCGGGGTATTTTTCGCGGCAGGCGAACCGGTCTACCACTTTGTGGTGACCCCACCCGCGTTTGATAGCGAAGCCGGCTCGCCAGAGGCCGTCGCGAATGCACTGGCCCAGTCGTTCAACCACTGGGGCTTTTTGGCCTGGGCAGTACTTGGGTCGCTTTCAGCGGTGGTGCTGGCACACGCCCACTACGTTAAAGGCCAACCACTTCAGCCCCGCACCCTGCTGTACCCGGTATTTGGTGAGCGCCTGCTTCGCGGACCACTGGGCGGCATCATCGATGCCTGCTGCGTGATCGCACTGGTGGCAGGCACCGTGGGGCCGATCGGCTTCCTGGCGACCCAGGTCAGTTTTGGTTTGCACGAGCTATTTGGTTTGCCGGAAGGCTACACCGGCCAACTGATCATCCTGGCCGCGCTGGGCACTATTTATGTGCTGTCCTCGATGAGCGGCATCCATAAAGGCATTCAGTTACTCAGCCGGTTTAACGTATTGCTCGCGCTCACGATCGGTGCGGTGATCTTTATATTTGGCCCGACGTTGTTTCTGACCAACAGTTATATGTCGGGCATGGGCACCTATGTAAGCGAGTTCTTCACCATGGCGACCACCACAGCGGACACTGCGCCCGACTGGTGGATGCAGTGGTGGACGGTGTTCTTCTTTGCTTGGTTTATCGGCTATGCACCGCTGATGGCTATTTTTGTA
>JAIVHM010000125.1 GCA_020201095.1 Halomonas sp.
GTGTCAGAATATCGGGGAGTAGCTGTACGCGCCAGTCGATAACGGCGAGGACAAGTAGCGTCAAGCAGGCGCCATAAAGCCATATCGCCTGCCAACTGATGCCATAAAGCAGGGTGATACTGATGGCCAAGATGCCACCCGCAAGCTCAATGAACGGATATTGCACGCTGATCCGGGCATTGCAGTGCGCGCAGCGACCACGTCGTTTGAGCCAGCCGATCAGCGGCAGGTTATCGTGCCAGGCGATTGAGGTCTCGCAGCGCGGGCACATGGAGCGCGGCTGGGCAAGATTGAAGCGCGGCGATGGCTCTTCGTCCAGTGCGAGCTGGTCACGTGCCTCCTGACGCCATTGCCGCATCAGCATAACGGGCAGACGGGTAATCACCACATTGAGAAAGCTGCCCAGGCATAACCCCAGTAAGCCAACCAGTGGCCAGAAAGTGATCGAAAAATACTGCATGACTGGCCTTTGCACGGCGCCTTACAGGGCCGAGCCTAAGTTAAAGATGGGTAAGTACATCGACACCACGACACCGCCGACCAACAGGCCCAAGACCACGATAATTAGCGGTTCCATCAGCGAGGTTAAGGCATCTACCTTGTTGTCGACTTCCTCTTCGTAGTAGTCCGCGACGCGGTTGAGCATGGCATCCAACGAGCCCGCTTCTTCTCCGATGCTGACCATTTGCACCGCCAGGGGCGGGAACTGATTGGTCATGCGCATGGCGAAGTGTAACTGCTGACCGGTAGCCACGTCATGGCGTGTCTGGGTGACGGCGCGTTCGTAGACCCTATTGCCGGTTGCCCCTGACGCCGTATCCAGTCCTTCGACCAGCGGCACGCCAGACGCAAAGGTGGTGGCCAGGGTTCGGGAAAATCGCGCCACTGCTGATTTATGCAAGATATCACCGACAACGGGGAGGCGTAACATGACGCTGTGCGCGCGGTAAGCAACGCGGGGAGAGCGGTTAATCGCCTGCTTGAGTAGCAATACCCCTGCGATGACGGCCCCTAGTGCATAAAGCCAATAACGCTGGGCAAGATCAGATAGGTTAACGGTCATCTGCGTCAAAGCGGGCAGTTCTGCGCCAAAGCTGTCAAACATGCTGTCGAATTCGGGCACTACTTTGATCAGCAGAAGAAGGGTGACCCCAACGCCGATCAAAAGCACGGTGGAGGGATACCACATGGCTTTCTTGACGCGGCTTTTTAGCGATTCGACTTTTTCCTTGTAAGTGGCGATGCGGTCAAGCATCTGGTCAAGTGCCCCAGATTGCTCGCCTGCTTCAACCAGATTCACAAACAGGCGGTCAAAGTGCTTGGGGTGACGGCGCAGGGCATCGGAGAAGCTGGCCCCGGCGGATACATCGCTCATCATTTGCTGCACCAGAGACACCATCGCCGGTTTTTTGAGGCTCTCGGCGACTACCTGAAACGCTTGAAGCAGCGGAATGCCAGCTCGAATCATGGTCGCCATCTGGCGGGCAAACACCATAATGTCGTGTGGGCTGATTCGCCCCCGACCGCCCAGGCCGCCTTTCTTGCGTAACCTCTTTACGTTGATCTGCTGATTGGCGAGCTCGCTTGCTACATCTGCTTTGCTGCGACCAATCATTTCACCGCTAAGCGTGCGATTCTGAGGCCCAGTGCCTTCCCACTTCCAGCGGTAAAGCTGAATGCTAGGCTGACGACGAGCCCGAGGCGACTTGGCCATGGTTTACTCCTTGCTGATGCGGTTAACTTCCTCAAGGCTCGTGATCCCTTGCATCACCTTTAAAAGGCCACTTTGATGCAGGCTCGGATAGCCCTCACGGCGGGCCAGTTGGTCAATATCCAGCGAGTTGGCATCGCGCATGACCAACTGGCGCATCGCATCGGTAATCGGTACGACTTCGTAGACGCCCACACGGCCCTTGTAGCCATGGGTACACTGCTTGCAACCGACTGGACGAAATAGGGTGGCCTGCTGAATCTCCTGTTGGCTGAACCCTTCGCGTCTCAATGCTTCGTGGGGAATATCAGCCGGTTCCTTGCAGTGAGGGCATAGCTTGCGCGCCAGGCGCTGGGCAATGATCAAGCTGACCGCGCTGGCAATATTGAAGGAAGACACCCCCATATTGGATAAACGGGTCAGAGTTTCAGCTGCCGAGTTGGTATGCACCGTCGACAGCACAAGGTGGCCGGTCTGGGCCGCTTTGATGGAAATTTCGGCGGTTTCCAGGTCGCGTATTTCGCCGACCATGACCACGTCAGGGTCCTGGCGCAGAAAGGCTCTGAGCGCGCTGGCAAAATCCAGGCCGATTTTCGGCAGCACGTTGACTTGGTTGACGCCGGGGACTTTTATTTCCACCGGGTCTTCGGCGGTGCAGATATTGCGCTCTATCTGATTAAGAATATTG
>JAIVHM010000180.1 GCA_020201095.1 Halomonas sp.
AGAAAGTGGCGAAAACGCTCGTTCTTGAGCCGCTCTACCGAGATCATGAGGATTTTCAGTTCGCCGCTTTTAGCCCGCTCCATGACATCGCGAGTCGTTTCACGGTCTTGGGTGGAATCAATACTTGCCGCCGCCACGCCATGACGGGCCAGAAAGGAAAGCTGATCTTGCATTAGCGCCAGCAGCGGCGATACCACCAGGGTCAAGTGTGGCAAATGCAGCGCCGGGAGCTGATAGCAGAGCGACTTCCCGGCACCGGTGGCAAAAATCGCCGCGGTGGAGTGCCCATCCAGCACCCTAGACACCACCGCCTGCTGGCCGCCGCGAAAATCGTCAAAACCGAAGACGTCTTTGAGCGTTTGCTGCGGTGATATGCGGGACATAATGACTCCTAACGGCCATGGGCGGTGTTTATTAAGACTATTTTGATACAAACGACAGGCATAATTCCATTCTCAGAGACGAGCAGCCAAATTCGTTGCGATCCTCCTAATGTTTTTGTGTAGCATGGTGCCGCTTCCATTAAGTGGTTAATTTTATTGCTGTGGAGAGAAGATGTTCACAATTGCGCTTTTTTTTATTGCCAACGCGATGTTTTGTTTAGCCTATATTGTTCGCGATATGGCGTGGCTACGCGCAATTACCATTTTGGCGGCATTAGCTACATTGCCGTATTTTTATTTCCAATCCAGCCCGCTCTATGGCGCCATGTCCTGGCAAATTGCCTTTATTGCGATTAATACCATCAACTTAACGGTGTTACTGCTCCAGCGTCGCCCGATTAAGCTCACCGAAGAAGAGCAATGGTTGCACGACACGACCTTTTCGTTGCTTAAACCTCGCCGCATGCGCCGCTTGTTACAGCAAGCGAAGCCGTATGAAATACAATCAGGCGAGGCGTTAATCGAACAAGGGAAAGAGCTGCAGGCGCTTATCATTTTGCTTTCAGGCAGTGCCAGCGTTAGGGTTGATGGCATTGAACGCGCCACGCTTTCCCCAGGCGACTTTGCCGGTGAAATGAGCTTTATTACCGGCCGGTTAACCAGTGCTGATGTGATCGCAAACCAGCCGGTTCGTTATTTAATGTGGCCATCCTCGGTTCTTGAGCGTCTCTACCAACGCGACCCTGAAATGAAAAATGCGGTACAAAGTGTTATTGGGTTTGATATGGCAACTAAGCTGGCTCGCCAAGCTCCCTAGCGCTTCAACAAAAAACAGCCACCGCGGCCATATATCGTGACCCTATCTCACCCCCTTCATCTGTCACTGTTATATATCCAATCCAGCAAAATGGAGTAACAGCACTGTGAACGTTAAAACCCTCGGCGCTAGCGGCGGCCTTGAGCCGTCTCAGGGAACCAGCGCCTTTTTACTCACACCTACCACGCTAATAGACGCTGGCACGGGCCTTAATCGGCTGGATAACAAACAGCTCAGCCGCCTGCAAAACGTTCTATTGACCCACGCCCATATTGACCATATCGCCTGCCTCCCACTACTGATAGACACCTTGTTCGAAACGCTGGTCTCACATCACCAGGCGCTTACCGTGTGGGCGCTACCGGAGGTGATCAAAGCCCTCCAAACGCATGTTTTCAACCACGTTATCTGGCCCGATTTCGCCCAGCTTCCCAGCGCCGAGCAGCCCGTTTTGCACTACCAATCACTGAGTTTCTGGCACGACTATACGTTTGACGACGACGTTACGGTCACCCCCTTTCCGGTTAGCCACGGCGTGCCTGCTTGCGGTTACGGGGTCAGTACGCCCTCCAGCAATCTTGCGTTTAGCGGCGACACTGGGCTTTCCAACACCACCGTCCAATCACTTAACCGGCTAGGTGCGCTCGACACACTGGTCATAGAATGCGCCTTTCCTAATCAACTTGACGACCTGGCTGAGTCCGCTTGTCACCTGACACCTCAGCGGCTCGCCAGATTGGTTGCGCAATTGAGCACGCCGCCTGAAGCCCTGTTGATAACCCATTTAAAACCGCCGCACCGCGATACCATTATCCACCAGCTTCATGAAGCCCTACCACCAGCGCTTGTGTGGCAAGTTTGCTGACAAGAGACCTGTTGGGGAATGGATAAGAGACAAACGTAAAGCGACAAGTGTAGCGCTGAGTGGAAGTCAGGGGTGTTGCCAACGGGTAGAGTGACTACATTTGCCAAGACGCTTAAGAGCCCACCTATGTGGTAGCTTGAAGAAAGCGTTGTTCGATGAAAAATTGTTCGCAATAAAAAGGGCTTGTTACCCAATGACATTTCTTCATGGGCGGTCATTATGCCTGTACTGCTTGCTAAGCATGACACTTTGGCTGCTATTGACGACCCAAACCCAAGCGTATCAAGACACGCTGCAACAGGCCCGCCAACTGCTTGAACAAGGCGATGCCGACGTGGCGTACAGGCAACTAAAAGCCGCCGAACTTGAGCATAGCGGCCAGCCTGAGTTTGACTACTGGCTGGGTGTCACTGCGCTGCGCGCCGATGACGTTACCCACGCCATGATGGCCCTGGATCGGGTGTTAGTTATCCAGCCAGAACATGCAGGCGCACGAATGGAACGCGTCGCCGCGCTTCTTCAACTGGATCAGCGCCGCGCCGCTGAACAGGAAATCGAGCGTTTGGAAGCACTCTCCCCTCCGCCTGAAGCACAAGCGGCCATTCGCCGTTTCAAAGACGTCATCGAACAACGTCACCAGGAAGAAAACGCGCCACAGCATAACCTGAGCCTCGGCGTCGCTCTTGGTTATGACAGCAATCCCCAGCGCTACAGTAGTGATATAGCACTTGACCCTTTACCTCCGTCACTCCGCAGTGTGGTGGACCAGCTCATTGAAAGCGGCGCCCTGGAGCCCAACAACCCCGATCAGCTTGACGACGTCACTTTTGCGAGCCAATCAAGCCTCTACCAACGGCTGCAAGCTAATTACCGGGGGCAATACCCAATTGACGAACGCTCACGCTGGCTACTTGACGCCACTGCCCAGACCCAGCGTTACACCCAAGATAACGCCGAAGAAATCGACCTGACGCTGTTACAGCTAGCCCCCGCCTACCAGCACGAACTGAGCAATGGTCACACCTGGACACTGCGCCCAAGCGTGCTGCAAGGCTGGGGCGGCGCTGACCAGGATCCTCTATTAACCCGCTTGGGCCTGAGCGGCCGCTACGCCTACACGGTGGGTGCCGACAGCCAGCTCGCTTGGCAACTCAGTGCCCAGCGCAACGACTTCGACAACGCAGTTAGCGATTACGACGCAGGCCGCCTGGGCGTTGAACTTACGACCCCGCTGACTCACATCGACCTGCGCTGGCAGGCGCAGCTAGGACAAGAGTGGGCTCGCGGCACAGGCAACCAGCAACGCACGGGTGGCGACCTCAACCACTGGCAAGTCGGCATGGGCGTAGATGTCCCGATTGGCGAGCGCCAGCTCATCCGCGGCGATGTGGGTTACCGGGAGCGCAACTATCAAGACGATGTCAACGACATTACCAGCCGCTACCAGCCCACTGCCCGTGAAGAGCAGATATGGGAAGCGCGAATAAGCTGGCTCTATCAGCTCAACCGCCACTGGCTGGTCGAAACCTCAGCTGATTATGAACAGCGTGACGCCACCATCGAATTTTACGACTCGACGCGTCTGCAAACGCAGATCGGCGTGCGCTATCTCTTCTAGGGAGGGCTTATGGCTCGTTTCACAAAACACCCCATTGCCCGCTGGGTATCGATACATGCAAGTGTTGGTAGCCTGATTATTCCCATGGCCGTATGGGCTAACAACCCCGCCGGAGAGATAATGTTCATTCATGGCGATGCTTCAATTGAACGCGATGGCGAGCGCACCGCCGCTGAGCGCGGCGACGATATTTTTG
Organism: Halomonas sp.; assembly: GCA_020201095.1. Lineage (GTDB taxonomy): Bacteria > Pseudomonadota > Gammaproteobacteria > Pseudomonadales > Halomonadaceae > Vreelandella. Next base: position 3,880 of record JAIVHM010000180.1, read on the forward strand.
CCGGCGACACCTTCCATACCGAAAGTGCCAGCACGCTCCAAATCCGCTACAGCGACGGCGGCACCAAGGCCATCCAGCCAGAAAGCACCTACACCCTGGAAAGCTACAACGAAGACCCAGACAACCCCGAAGACTCCGAACAGAGCGGCGAGCTAGTACGCGGTGGTTTACGCGCTGTAACCGGGTTGATTGGACGCAACGCCCCCGAAAACGTCAGCCATAAAACGCCAGTGGCCACCATGGGGATTCGCGGCACCAGCTTTCAACTGGTTCACGTACCCGAAGGCGAAACACCCCCAATACCCGGCATGGCAACCGGCAGCTACCTGTACGTTGAAAGCGGCATGCTCTCCATGAGCACCGACGCTGGCGAGCGTATTGTGCGCCCGGGGCAAGTCGTGTTTTCCGCCGCGGCGGATGCCACGCCAGAGTTTCTGGCAGACGGCCTGGCGATTTTTGAACAGTTGGAAGAACAGCGCCGCGAGCAAACACGCCAAGACGGTGAAACCTCAAGCAACGACAGCGTGGGCAGTACTACACTCGATGCTAATACCGACAGTAGAGACGCCACCACCGGGACATTTTTCGACAATATTGCCCTGGCACCAACCGCTGACGAGCAAGTCCAACGCGACCAAACCGATACCACGGTCAGTCAACAAGTGGCGAGTACCAACACTACCGTCGACAACATTGAAAATCAGATAGATGCGGAGTCAGAACCTAGCATCTGGATTGACTTTGCGCCCGATAACAGCTTGACCACGGCTAACGGCGGAGACTATTTGAATGGTTTTTACGAAGAAAAGACCACGCCCACCGAACAAGGCAACCAAAACCTAGAGGGTGGCGAAGTGGTTTGGGGCTACTGGGATGCCAGCACCCCCAAGCCCAACGACTCAACGCCCTTAGGGATAAGCACTCCCTTTATTGCCGCTTCAGATGAATTCGACGACACGCTCAGTTTTGACCTGAGCGAACAAGCGCTATCAGCCATCAGGGATCAGCTAACGGCGGGCGTAACGTTCAACTGGGCAGACGGTACCGGACTGGTCAATCAGGCAGGCGACGATGTGATACCCATTTTAGATAGCAGCAGCATTACTCTCGCCAGCAACGGCAGTGAAAACACCATAGCGGTAGACATACAGCTAGAAGGTTTGGGACGACTGGAGAATGATCCAGAGAATCAGACAGTCGCTGAAAACTTCCCGATCAATAGCATCAGCCTTACCCACGAAAACTGCGAACCAGACTGCTTCGACACTAACAGCACCTTCCTGCAAGGCCAATATATCGGCGAAGACGCCGCCGCCATCATGAGCCTGATCGAAGCCTCAGGTGAAGGACTGGGCAGCTACAGCGGTACCGGACTCTTCGAGCGCTAAGAGGTCACTTCTTGACCTCAAAGCCACTGACCATAAGCCCTTATTTATCCACGTGCGTCCACACCCCGTCCCAGTCGGCGGGGGGCGGGGTTTGCTGGAAATACGCGATACGCTGCAAATATAGCTGGGTAGGCGGGTCTTGCTGATCCTCAAGCGCGTTGAACGCTGCTTGCGCCTCACTAAACGCCGCCGCCTGGTAAAGTGCTACGGCCTGCTCAAACGCCGCCTGCCACTCGCGCTGACGCTGGGTTAGCGCCTGCCATTTACCCAGCGGCTCAAGCACCCAAAGCGGTGCGCTGCGGCCCTTGACGCGAACTTTGTCCAGCTTGCGGAAGCACCAGTTGGGCGCTTGCTGCGCAGTTGCCTCACTTACCAGCACGCTCACCCCGTAGGCTTTAGTTAACCCTTCCAGGCGCGACCCCAAATTGACGTTATCGCCCATCACGGTGTAGGCCATACGGAAGCTGGAGCCCATATTGCCGACGCTCATCGGGCCCGTGTTCAGGCCCACGCCCATCGCCAGGGAAGGCTTACCCTCCTGGGTGAAGGTATGGTTGATATCCTCGAGGGCTTCCAGCATGGCAAACGCCCCTTCAAGGGCGTGCTCGGCATGCGCAGCATCGTGAAGCGGCGCGCCCCAAAACGCCATGATCGCATCGCCCATGTATTTATCGATAGTGCCGTCGTGGGCGTGGATTGCGCCGGTCAGCGGCGTCAACAGGCGGTTCATGACAAGGGTCAGCTCAGCAGGCGGAATCGCCTCAGAAAACGCCGTAAAACCGCGCACATCTGAAAACAGCACGGTCAGCTCGCGCTCTTCCCCCGCAAGGCCCAGGCTCTCGCCGCTGTCGACCATGTCGTTTACCAGCTTGGGCGGCACATACTGGCCAAAACGCTCGGCCACCCAACGCTTATGCTGCGACTCGCGTAAAAAATTCAGCGCCAGATGCCATAGCATCTGCAACACCAACAGCACCGCGAACGAGGCCAGCGGCAACACCAGCCCCTGCTGCCAGGCCCAGAGGTTACCGCCCAGCGTCATGCCCAACAGCCCAGCACTAACCGCGAGCAACACGGGGGCGCTCAATCGCGGGTAGAGAAATGTCATCAGCCCACCTAACAAGACCAGGCTCACTAGTTCTGCCCCCGCTACCCACGGCGGCTGGGCCTTGAAGCTCTGGTGCAGCATCCCGGCCAACAGCGACATGTTGACCTCCGGCCCGGGGAACACCCCGCCCACCGGGGTCGAGCGCAAATCCATCAGGCCAGGCGCTGAAGCCCCCAGAATCAACGTTTTACCTTCCAGCGCCTCGGGCTCCACCTTCTCATTTAGTACATCGGCGGCTGAAATATAATCAAAATGCCCTCGCGCGCCGTACCACGGCACCAGCGCCGCCCCGTGGTTATCCACCGGAATTTTAAAGCCGCCTACGTCCAGCGCTTCAAGTTGGGCCACACCCGCGCCTTCACCCACCTGCGGCTCAATGGTCGGCCCGCCTATCATTGCCATTAACATCGCAAGCGGCAGGCTCGGATAAAGCTCGCCCTCCCAGCGCTGCAATAAGGGCACCCGGCGAAATACACCGTCGTCATCCACGCGTGGGTTATCAAAAAAGCCACCGCCCATCATCGCATTCTGCTGCAACTCGGGCAGGTTGCCAGTAAAGCGCTCGGGTTCTGGAACTGACAGCGAGTCCCCCTCGTTCACTGCCACAGGCGCTGGCAACTCACCTACCGGGGGCGGGTCATCGTCGGCAGCCCTTGCCTGAAAATAATGCCCCAGCACCACCGGGCCAAGCGCTCCAGAAACGGCATCGGCATCCAGCCCACCAGATCCAGCAACAGCGCCACTACGATGGCAATGCCACCGCTCCATTGCAGCCAACGCCCTTTCTTGGCATTGATCTTCGACATACCTACAACCCTTTTTGCTGGATGCTACGACGTTATGAATGTCATGCCCGAGTAGTCACTTGATGACCCAGCATCCAAATATCGACGCGCGTTAACCATCGTGTTGTTGATACACTTTTAAGTACTTTCTGCAGGTTACACATTTTTCTAGGACGTTAAGCCGACTTGTTTTCAACGTTCTTAATACTTATTAATGACGGCTAACACTTTTAATAACGCATCAGACAGCCATGGCTTTTTTTTCATTTTCAACAGACGACTTTGCACCCAGCGAACGCCTTGAGGCTGCGCAGGATATTTACAGCGCCATGGCGCAAGTACAGCTTGATGCGCCCAGGAAGCAGGTTCCGCATGTTGAAACACGCATCAGGCTACTGCCGGGAATTTCCATCGCTCGGGTGACCGCTTCATCGCTTCACGCGGCACGTGAAACACCGCAAGTGGCCGATGGCAACGATGATATTACGCTGTTAATCCACCCCGGTGGCCCAGGTGGCTGGCTCTCTCACCTCCAAGCCCATGATTCTCTTGCCTGCACACCGGGAAGAGCCCGCGTCGTCTATAACCATCAGTCAGGTAGCGTCGACTTTCACGGCGAGCGGGTCAACTTCCTGAGCGTGGCGTTCTCACGCGCACAGCTGGCACCGCTACTTGGCGACATGGACCGCTTACCCAAACACTTGCTTTCACCCGGCGAATCATTACAGCACCTTAGCCGAATCTCGCTGGCACTGACAAAATGCTCTGATGCGCTTGACGGTCAGCCCACCTCCGAGTTGACAAACCAACTGCTCGACCTTGCATGTCTGGCACTCGGCGCCACGCCAGAGGCAAGCGAACATGCCAAGCGTGGCGGCCTGCGTGAGGCGCGTTTAAAAACCATTAAAGCCGATATTAATGTTCACGCGCGGACGCCTATCACCCTTAACGACCTCGCAAGACGCCATTGTGTATCGCCGAGCTATATCCGGGCGCTGTTCAATCATGCAGGCACCTCTTTTACCGACTACCTGGTTGAACAGCGTCTTCAACGCGCGTTTAGTGCGTTGACATCCCCCCACTCAGCACAACGTTCGGTAAGCGACATCGCCCTGCATTCAGGTTTCAATCACCTCTCCTGGTTTTATCGCGCGTTCAAGCAGCGCTTTGGGGTCACGCCAGGCGAGGTTCGCAACATTAGCGTTTTCTGACTCAATTCTCTTCCACCGAACAAACACAAAGTCCTCGCTTCTGGTTCTCAGCAAGTTATAGCTTTTGAGTTTAGCTAATGGGCTAAGCGGGAACCGCTATGCATCCAGTTTGCCATACCACGCGGAGTTGCCCGCAATTAAGATAGGGGTTAATCCCACGCCGCGCCGTCCAGGGCATCCAGTGGAATTTTCAGGTAGCGTTTGCCGTTGGCTTCCGGCTCCGGCAGGCGTCCGCCTTGGGCGTTGACCTGCAGCGCATGGAGAATCAGCTTCGGCATGGGCAGTTCGCTGTCACGCTTGTGGCGCAGCGCTATGTAGTCATCTTGGTTTTTGCCCACCAGGTGCGGGTTGTTATCCCACTGCTCGGCGACACTGCTTTCCCACTGCGGCTCGCGATCACCGGGCATATAGTCGTGGCCGGTGAACAGCCGCGTCTCGCTAGGTAAAGCAAGAATCTGCTGGATAGAATCCCACAGCGCTTTGGCACTGCCTCCGGGAAAATCCGCCCTTGCAGTGCCAAAATCCGGCTGAAACAGGGTGTCGTGAACAAACGCCGACTCGCCGATCACATAGGTGATCGAGGCCAGCGTGTGGCCCGGCGAATACAGTACACGGCCGCTTAAATTGCCTATTTCAAACGTATCACCTTCTGCAAATAAGGTGTCCCACTGGCGGCCATCAGTGGGCATCTCCGGCCAGTGGTAGATCTCCTTCCACAGCGCCTGCACGTTAGTGACATGCTCACCAATAGCCGTTGGCGCGCCGGTTTTTTGTTGTAAGTAGTAGGCCGCCGAAAAGTGGTCGGCGTGGGGGTGGGTATCCAATATCCAGGCAACCGAAAGCCCTTCTTGCTCAATATAAGCCAGCAACTTGTCAGCGCTGAAAGTTGCCGTTGCGCCGGATTTCTCGTCAAAATCTAGCACCGGGTCAATAATCGCGCACTGCTTGGTCGCAGGGTCGCTGACTACGTACTGAATGCTGAAGGTGCGGGGATCGAAAAAACCGGCAACATCGGGCGTGCCTTCTCCTTTGTGCTGGGAAAGCGCGAAGGTCTTCATGCTTATATCCTCAGTGTTTACGGCATGAGTTTTTACGGCATGCAATATTGGTTATAAAGATAGCTGATTAGAGAATATAAACAATAGCACTCACGAAAACGCTTTTTCCAGCCCAAAACGCGGCTGGGTGTGGCCCTCTTTGGTGACTGTCTCCATAAACATCTCAAGCGGGCGCACCCAGAGGCCGTACTCGCCATACAGGGCACGATACACAACCAGCGGTTCTTCATTTTCACTGTGCTGGGCGGTACCGAGTACTTCGTACAGGCTGCCTTTATAATGGCGGTAAATACCGGGGACGGGCGCGGTCATATGGTTTCCTCTTCAGTGGCGTTTGTAACGGCTGGCTGGTTGGCCTTTTTAGCGAGGCGTTCGAGCACTTTGGCGGCGGCGACAAAGCCGAATGTGCCAGTGACAAAGGTGGCGGCACCAAAGCCTGAGGCGCAGTCCAGACGCGTGGCATCGCCGCTGCCGGGCTTTTGCAGGCACACTTCTCCATCGCCGCTCGGGTAAACAAGCTGCTCATCAGAGTAGACGCACTCCACCGAGAAACGCCGCTTGGGATTGCGTGAGAAGCCGTAATCCCGGCGCAGCCTAGAACGCACTTTGGAAAGCAGCGGATCGTGCTCGGTGCGCGTCAGATCCGCCACTTGAATGCGCGTGGGATCAGTTTGGCCGCCCGCTGCACCGGTTACGGTAATCGGAATTTTGCGCCGCTTGCACCAGGCGATAAGTGCGGCCTTGGCGATCACGCTGTCGATGGCATCCACCACATGGTCGGCGTCCGAGGGAAGTCGCTCAGCCAGGTTGGTCGGCGTGACGAAAGCTGTGTCGGCAACAATCTCAATCTCGGGGGCAATCAGGCGGCAGCGCTCGGCCAGCACATCGACCTTGGGTTTGCCGATGGTGCCATCCAACGCGTGGAGCTGGCGGTTGACGTTGGAGACACATACGTCATCCAGGTCAATCAGCGTCAATTTGCCAATGCCCGAGCGCGCCAGCGCCTCGACCGCCCAGCTGCCTACCCCACCTACGCCGACGATCACCACGTGGGCATGGCGAAATACATCCGCAGCACGCTGACCATAGAGGCGGCGAATCCCGCCAAAGCGAAAATCGTAGTCCGCAGACGACATAGTGTTTCCCAGACTCATGTTAAAAGGGCGAATGGCGCTATTGTCACGGCTTGGCCAGGCATTGTCATCTACGTAATGGGAAAAACGCTCAATGAGCCGATTGGCAGGTTAGCCCTCATACAGCTACTTTAAGGAGGTACCTCATCGCGAAATTTCCACGGACAAGGAAAGGAGACATTATTATGCGTTATGCAGCATTACTCGGCGGTCTTTCCGCTTCACTACTGCTCGTCGCCGAAGCTCAGGCTAACGACAGCATGGATGTAGAAATGAATAAGATCAGCGCCGACGGCGTTGAGGATTCTATCGGCAGCATCACGCTGGAAGACACTGAATATGGCCTGCTATTGACGCCTGAGCTCAAAGATCTGGAAACGGGCCCCCACGGCTTTCACGTCCACCAGAACCCAAGCTGCGAAGCTCAGGAAAACGACAGCGGCCACAAGACTGCTGGGCTTTATGCTGGTGGCCATTATGACCCAGAAGAAACAGGCAGCCATAAAGGACCATACGACGATGGCCACTTAGGCGACTTGCCAGTGCTTATCGTGGATGAAGACGGCAACGCCACCCTGCCTGTCCTGGCGCCGCGCTTGAGTATCGAGGATATAGAGGGGCGCAGCATCATGATTCACGAAGGCGGCGATAACTACTCGGATGATCCTGAAGCACTGGGCGGCGGTGGCAACCGCGTGGGCTGCGGCATCGTGGAATCCTCAGACGACAGTGAATAACGTCTAGAGACCGCTAAAAACAAAACGGGCAGCCAAATGGCTGCCCGTTTTGCGATTGAATCAGCTGTTAAGCTGGTTCAACTCAAGCGATTACTCATCGCCTGCCATCTGCATCTGGCGCTGCATGTAATTCTGGATGCCCACCTTGTCGATCAAGCCAAGCTCAGTTTCGATGTGGTCGATATGGTCTTCTTCGTCGGCAAGCAGGTCGCGCAGCATATCGCGGGTAACGTAATCTTTAACGCTCTCGCAATAGGTAATGGCTTCGATGTAATCGTTGCGGCCATCGTGCTCGATTTTAAGATCGCTTTCGAGCATCTCTTTGACGTTTTCACCGATGTACAGCTTGCCGAGGTCCTGAAGATTGGGAATACCCTCAAGGAACAGAATGCGCTCGATGATCTTGTCAGCGTGCTGCATTTCTTCGATGGACTCGTCATATTCCCATTTCGCGAGTGCCTTCAGGCCCCAATCCTTGTACATCTTGGCGTGCAAAAAGTACTGGTTGATGGCAACCAGTTCGTTGCCAAGTGCAATATTGAGATGCTCAATTACTTTCGGATCACCTTTCATGACGTCACCTTTTTGCTGTAATGCTGATAGTTTAGCAGGCTCTATCAGGCAGTTACGTTAATGAAGGAGTATTGACCATAAAAGGCGTACTCCCAGTCTTAGTGGGAGTATAGAGATGGGGAGTAAAAATTCAAGCAAATCATATGTTTGCTAAAGATAACCCTAACAATAGTGATTCGCGTCACACAGCGTAAGCCAGGCCTGCATTGGCTTCCATGCGAGCTTCAAGAACTGCTTCGCGGGTAACCGATTTGGCGAAGCATGCGCACTTGCCGCATTGGGTGGCGCAGCCGGTTGATTCACGGACTTCACGGAAGCTACGTGCACCGTCGTTCACTTGCTGGCGGATCTGATGGTCAGTTACTCCCTTGCAAACACACACGTACATGGCTGCACCTCATAAAGTTCATAAGACGAATGTAAATGAGTCGCATACATCTTTGCAAGTAAAAATGTATAGCCTTTCGTATAGATTCGTCTTACGTTATATAAAGGCACCTGTAACTGGTTGTTGGGAGCACATTTTTTGCCTTTCAAAAAGTTAAATTAATGCTTAGGTAATTTCACCGTTTGAGTGCCAGAAGCGATGTCCGGCCAGCTGCGGCAATGCTTATCAAATAACACCCACCAGTAACCAATCCCTAGGGCTGCCAGAGAAAGCCAGGCAGTGAGGCAGCGCACCAGGCTTTGCTTGAGTGAAATGGCCCCTCCATCAAGGGTTTGCACGCGCAATCGCCATGCCTGCATTCCTAGCGTCATACCACCGCGCTGCCAGAAAAACACAAAAAACAGCGTCGTGATCAGCACCAGCAACAACCGCAGGCTCCAAATATCGACGCCCAGAGTGCCAATATCTTCTGCGTTTTGACCCAAAACAAACCTGAAAAAAGCCAAGTGGGCGACCGTCACGGCAATCCAGATGGCGGTAACCAACAAGCCATCGTAGAGCATCGCGCCCAGCCGCGGTGGCAATCCCGCGGGCCGGGTATTGGCCGGTTGGGAAAAACGTCGCTGGGTCATAGGGCTCCTTGACGCCGAGGGTTAACCGTTGCGCCGCAGGAAATACACGCCCACTACCGCGCACGCCAACGTTGGCACCAGCACCGCCCAAACGGGGGAGAAACCAAACAGCGTCGAGGCTGGTGCCAACAAGTCTTGAACGTATTTAAAGATCAGCCCGGTGACCACGCCGTAAAACACCCGGGTGCCCGCCGCCACGGAACGCAAAGGACCAAACACGAACGAGGCGGCGATCAATACCAGCGATCCCATGGTCAGCGGCATTAACATTTTTTGCCAGAAATACAGTAGCGGCTGATCCGTCTGCATACCTTGACCTTCGAGGAAGCGCGCGTAGGCCCAAAGCTCGCTGGGGGCTTGGCTTTCTACCGAACGCAGCAGTCGCTCCAACTGAAGCGGGGTAAAGTCGGTTTCCCAGCCTGATGTGTCAGCTTGTTCTGACTCAGTGTGCTCATCATAAATCCGCGTGGTGGCCACATCCTCCAACTGCCACCCGCCATCATTCCAGACAGCACGACGCGCGTGGGTCGCTTCGACAAGGCGCTCTTCGTCGAACCGGTAGCGCGTCAGATCAAGCACCACGTTATCCGCCCGAATCGCCCCAAAGCGGTAAACGCTGTCTCTCTCGACCTGCCAGCCACTCCGGCTGGTTAGCATGGCGCCTTCCCCCTGAAGCTGCTCAAGCCGCCACGCCTCGGCGTATTGTTCGGTGCGCGGGCTGACATACTCGGCCACTATCAGCACTACCACGACGACGACCAATACGGGCTTCATGACGCTCCAGACGATGCGCGCCAGGGAGCGCCCAGCAGCACGCATCACGGTCAATTCGTTGCTTGACGCCATACTACCCAGGCCAATCAGCGCGCCAATCAGTACCGCTACCGGCGCGTATTGATAAAACCGCCAAGGAGTACGCATCAACAAATAGAACATCGCATCCAGTGCCGAATATCCTTCCTGCACATCGCCCAAATCTTCGATGTAGGCGATGGTGATATCCAACCCGAGCAGGACAAACTGCACCACCACAATCGCCGCCAGCACATTACGAGCAATATAGCGGTCGAGGCGATCAGTCATTGTCAGCACCTTCAGCATTAGCGCATCCCCTTGCGTTGCGAGTGCCAGATCAGCATTAGACCCAAGGCCAGAAACATGCCGTGAACCGGCCATATACCCACGCTTGTTGACCACGCGCCGCCGCCTACCGCGTCCACAGCCGCCAGCAATAAACTTAGATAAGCAACGTATAAAAAGACCGCGGGAAGCAACTTGGCAAAGCGCCCCTGCCGGGGGTTAACCCGCGACAGGGGTTGCGCCATGATCGCCAGAATAAAGACCATCAGCGGCAACCCGACCCGCCACTGCCATTGGGCCTGGGCACGATCATTGTCATCCTGCCACAGCGCCAGCGTGGTGGCGTACTCCAGCGAATCTAGCTCCTGGCGATCGCTACTCAATCCCAGCCGCAACGTGTAACTTTCGAACGTCAAGCGTTCGGCGTTTCGCTGCCCCGGGGTCACGCCGTAACGCTCACCATCATCAAGTACCAAAAAGCGGCTTCCGGTATCCACTCGCGTTTCCTGGTAACCGGACTTGGCTCTGGTGACATAGTCGTGTTCGGCATCAGTGCCAGGATTACGCTGCTCGTGGACGAGGACATCCTGCATTTCACTTTCATCATCGTTAAAACCGCTGATATAGGCGGTTCGCCCACCGCCAAACTCCTGAAAGCGGCCAGGCGCTAGTACCGACACGTCCAAGCGGCTTTCCTGCTCTTCTATAATGGCAGCGGTTTGCAGAGCGCCCGCTGGTGTCAGCCACAGGCTGCAAATACCCACTACTATCGCCACTGCCGAGGCAGGCAGTAACGTCACTTTAAGCAGCCGCTTAGGACTCATGCCGCAGGCCACCATGACGGTGATTTCACTGTTCATGTACAACTGGCCATAAGCCAGCAATATGCCCAGAAAGAACGACAGCGGAAGGATAAGCTCCATAAAGCCAGGCAGATGGTAAACCATCAAGCTGCCCAGGATATTGACGGGGAAATCCCCTTCTGCCGCGTCAGAAAAATAGCGGATAAAGCGGCTGCCCATGATCACCAACAGCAAAATGCCCGCCACAGCGGACATGGTGACCAGAACTTCTCGGGTTAAATAGCGAAATAAGATCAACGCGCTCTCCGGCTAGTCGCGCAGGATGTTATGCAACACCTGCAGTGCTTGGGTACACTGGGACATTATCCCGAATACCTCGATGCTTGTCTTGTTGGAGACGTCATGGAATTTTCCGTTCAAACGGCCAATCCTGCCAAAATAGAAACGGCCTGTCTGGTCGTCCCTATTTACAAAGTACCTGACCACAAAAGTAGCGATTTATTACCCGCCGTTGCCAAGCTCGACGATGCCAGCGAACAGTTAATTGGCCAGCTTGTTGCCAGTGGCGATGTCGACGCCAGTCTCGCAAACGTACAGTTGCTGCCGTATGCCCCGGGTCTCGGTGCCGAGCGCCTGCTACTTGTCGGCCTTGGCGAACGCGAAAAATGTCATGAAACAGCGTATCTGAAGGCACTTGATGCGGCCATGGCGGCGCTTATCAAACTGCCCATCGACAACGCCAGTGTCATGCTGACAGAAGTGCCGCTTGCCGATCGTGATGCCGGCTGGAAAGCGCGCAAAGTACTCGAAAGCATCGAGCGCGCAAGCTACCGCTTTGATCAGTTCAAGCGTCGAGGTTGCCCGACAGGGCGCCCACCAGGGTAGCGCTATTGGTCAGGGCATCAACTATACGCGCACGCTTGGCAACTTGCCGGGGAATGTGTGCACGCCCAGCTACTTGGCCGACCAGGCGGAGCAGCTTGGACGCGAATCCAAAGGTGCACTGGCCGTCGACATCTTAGACGAGGAAGCGCTCACCGAATTAGGCGCGGGCGCTCTGCTATCGGTGGGGCGTGGCAGTCGCGAGCCAAGCCGCCTGATCGTCATGCACTACAAAGGGGCCGACAACGCGGATGAAGCGCCCCATGTGCTGATCGGCAAGGGCATCACCTTCGATACTGGCGGCATTTCGCTCAAGCCCGGCGAAGGCATGGACGAAATGAAGTTCGACATGGGCGGTGCCGCCAGCGTGTTTGGCACGGTCAAGGCGCTTCTCAACATCAAGCCCAAGCTCAACCTGGTGTTTATCGTCGCCGCGGCGGAAAACATGCCGGACGGCGCCGCCACTAAACCCGGCGATATCATTACCACGCTAAAAGGGCTAACGGTTGAAGTCCTCAATACCGACGCCGAAGGCAGGCTGGTGCTGTGCGACGCGTTAACCTACGCCGAGCGATTCAAGCCGGCAAGCGTTGTCGATATCGCCACGCTCACCGGCGCGGCCATTATCGCTCTGGGCCATCATGCCACCGGCCTGCTCTCCAACGATGATGACCTCGCCCTTGACCTGCTGGATGCGGGCGAAGGGGCTTGGGACCGCGCCTGGCACCTGCCGCTGTGGGACGAATACCAGGAGCAGCTCGACTCCAACTTTGCCGACCTGGCCAATATCGGCGGCCGCCCGGCGGGGACGATTACGGCCGCCTGTTTCCTGTCGCGCTTTGCCGAGCACTTCCCCTGGGCGCACCTGGACATTGCCGGCACGGCCTGGCACTCGGGCAAACAGAAAGGCGCCACCGGCCGCCCGTTAAACCTGAACACATCAAGGCGTACTGAGCTTGACCCAGTACGCCTGTTTTAGTCCCTTTAATAATACAGTATTCGCCCGTAGAGGCGTATTGCTAGCGGAGACCCATAGCCGTGCCCACTGCAAGTTCTGATACCCGTTTTGACGTGTTGCCGTCCAATCAGCCGACAGACGACGAAATTCGCGACAACATTCTGAAGAGCCCCGGCTTTGGTCAGTATTTTACCGACCACATGGCCCACGTTCGCTGGACAATCGACGCCGAGTGGCACGGTCACCAGGTGCGCCCTTACGGCCCATTGACGCTGGACCCCGCCGCCTCGGTGCTGCACTACGGCCAGGAGATTTTCGAGGGTATCAAGGCCTACCGCCATGCTGACGGTTCCATCTGGACATTCCGCCCCGAGAAGAACGCCGAGCGCTTCCGTCGCAGCGCCCGCCGCCTCGCCCTGCCGGAGCTTTCCGACGAAGACTTCATTGGCTCGTTGAAAGCCCTGCTGGCGCAGGACCACGCCTGGGTGCCCACGCCCTCAAGCAATGCCGACGAATGCAGCCTCTATCTGCGCCCGTTCATGATTGCCTCGGAAGCGTTCCTGGGCGTACGCCCTGCTCATGAGGTGGATTACTACGTGATTGCCTCACCAGCCGCCGCCTATTTCAAAGGCGGGATTGAGCCCGTCTCCATCTGGCTATCTTCCCAGTACAAGCGCGCCGCGCCAGGCGGCACCGGCTTTGCCAAGTGCGGCGGCAACTACGCGGCCTCGCTGTCCGCACAAAAGGAAGCTGCCGCCAACGGCTGCAGCCAGGTCGCGTTCTTGGATGCCGCCGAAAACAAGTGGATCGAAGAACTGGGCGGTATGAACCTGTTTTTCGTCTTCAAGGACGGCCGCCTGGTCACGCCGCGCCTGACCGACACCATTCTCGAAGGCGTGACGCGCAACTCGGTCCTTACCCTCGCCAAAGACGAAGGCCTGACCCCGGAAGAACGCCCGATCAGCATCGACGAATGGCGTGAGGGCGCGGCCTCCGGTGAAATTAGCGAAGTCTTTGCCTGCGGCACGGCAGCGGTGATCACCCCGGTCGGCGAGCTGGTCAGCGAAGACGAGCGAATTCGTTTACAAGGCGACGGCAGCAACGAGGTCGCCAAGCGTATTCGTACCAAGCTGCTGGACCTGCAATATGGGCGTAGCGAAGACAAGTACGGCTGGCTCACCCAACTGGCTTAACTCCCCTTGCGTCGCCGCGGCATTGCCAGCGGCGACGCTGCCTTGAGACGCCCTGCCAGGAATCCGCAATGGCGCGTATCGACTTTTATATTCTGCCGGACACAACGCTGGATGCCCGCCTCCAGTTTGCCTGCAAGCTGGCCGAGACCATCTGGCGTAAAGGCTATCGCCTGCATCTGCACTGCGAAGATAAGGCCCTTGCCGAACAGGCCGACGAGGCGCTTTGGGGATTTCGCGACGACGCCTACCTGCCCCACGCGCTGGAAGACAGCGACATGGCCGCAAGCGTGCCGATCACGCTCGGCTGGCAGCAGTTACCGGTGCCTTCGGAAGAGACCGCTCTTTTGAACCTGCACCCGGATATTCCCGAAGGCATTGAACGCTACACGCGAATTGCCGAGATTATTAATCAGCACCAGCAGGTACTGGTCGCCAAGCGCGCCTGCTGGCAGCGCTACAGAGAACTCGGCCATGAGGTTGTGCCGCATAAGCTGGGGTAATGGCTGAGCGGCTACGCCTGCGTTCAGCCAGTTCTGTTCAAGTTGACCGACATTTCAAAGAAGCCCGAGAAAACCATACGCCACAAACAACTGACCCCGCACTTGGCGGGGTCATCAACAAAGATAGACGAACGATGTCAGTGCGTCTTAGCCTCCCTGTTGTTGCATTTGCTCCTGCATCTGCTCCATTTGCTCCTGCTGCTCAGCCATGGCTTCATCCAGTTGATCGCGCTGTTCCGGAGTGAACACGTCTTCAATCTGAGACTGCATGATGATGCTATCGGCGGTCATCTCGGCCGTTAGATCACCAAGACGGTCTGCATCTGCGCGAATGGCAGCTTCATCATAATCTGCCTGAACGCGCTCGCCGAGTTGCTGTTGCAGTTCTCGGGCTTCCTCTTCCTTGGCACTGTTCTCATCTTGCATCTGGGTCAAAAGACCGTTGAGCTCTTCTTTCTGCCCGTCATCCAGATCCAACATTTCGTCGAGTTGGCTAATCTGATCATCGACACTGGGGGTACCACCGCCCATGCCGCCTCCACCCATTTGCTGGGCCATAGCGGGAACGCTGAATACCAGTGCGGCGACTGCCGGAGCGAAAAGTTTGGCTAACTGCATAAAAACTCCAATTGCTAAATAATAAAGTGCGTTTCCTACCCGACATCATCCTGACGGGTCTTGCGATCCCCCTCATGACCTTATGACAGACCACCTGAAAAAGCGGAAACCATAAGGCTCATCAAGGTAGCGACTCGTCTTGGTTCAAGCTTCCAAGATAGCTAACCAACACAGCCACCATCAGGTTATCTATTGATACCCTGGCCGTACGACAATGCTGTTTTCAAAAAATTCGTCATAACAGCAAATTGTTGATTACCATTGCGTGGAGTTGCTCATAATGCCCAGCACTCTAGTAATAAAATCACCTCACCACAAAGTCATGTGTCTTATAAATTTCTGGAGCCGTGAACGTGCTCACCCGCTACCCGCTTGTCACGATCGTTATCGCCCAGCTGTTCGGCACCTCGCTGTGGTTCAGCGTTAATGGCGTTGGCCTTGCCCTGCAAGAGGCCGTCGGGCTGAGCGAAGGCGATCTTGGGCTCCTCACCATTGCCGTCCAGGCCGGATTTATTACCGGCACCCTGGCGATTGCCACCACGGGCCTGGCTGACCGCGTTCGCGCCAGCCATCTGTTTGCCATCTCGGCGGTTCTTGGGGCGCTGGTTAACGCCGCCTTTATAGGCGTGGCGGATAACGTCACGCTCGCCGCGATCGCCCGTTTCGCGACCGGGCTGTGCCTGGCGGGCATCTACCCGTTGGGCATGAAGCTGGTGGTCAGTTGGACGCCCAGCCACGCCGGGGCCGCGCTGGGTTGGCTGGTGGGCATGCTGACCCTGGGCAT
>JAIVHM010000181.1 GCA_020201095.1 Halomonas sp.
GACGGCCACTTGCTGGGCCGACTGCCCCATGACTTTTTCGACAGCTCGGCTTTCAGCAAGATCGCCTGATGCCGTTGAGGTCCCATGGGCATTGATATAGTCCACCTCGGCAGGATTCATCTGCGCGTCCTTGATGGCGTTACCCATCGATAGCGCAGCCCCACTGCCATCTTCGGGTGGCGACGTCATGTGATAAGCGTCATCGCTCATACCAAACCCTGCCAGCTCCGCATAGATGGTCGCGCCACGAGCCTTGGCGTGCTCTAACTCTTCAAGCACCAGCACACCGGCTCCGTCTGACAACACAAAACCGTCACGGTCGGCATCCCAAGGACGGCTGGCAGCCTGCGGGTCATCATTACGGGTCGACAGCGCACGGGCAGCGGCGAATCCCCCCAGGCCAAGCGGCGTAGTAGCCATTTCCGCGCCACCGCAAACCATCACCTCGGCATCACCATAGGCGATGGTGCGCGCGCCGTAGCCTATGTTGTGAGTACCTGTCGTACAGGCCGTGGTAATCGCTATATTGGGCCCTTTGAAACCGTGCTGAATCGCCATATTGCCCGAGATCATATTGATGATAGATCCAGGCACAAAAAAGGGCGAGATCCGCCGAGCACCGCCTTTATTCAGCGCATCGTGGTTGTGCTCGATCATGGGCAGACCACCAATGCCGGACCCGATCGCCACGCCAATACGGTCAGCGTTGGCCTCGGTGCACTCAATGCCTGAGTCCTGAATTGCCTGGGCGCCCGCGGCCATGCCGTACTGAATGAACAGATCCATCTTGCGGGCATCTTTCGGATTCAGATACGGGCTGATGTCAAAATTCTTGACCGACCCGCCAAACTGCGTGTTAAAGCCGCTGGTATCGAAATGCTCAATCGGCGCGATACCGCTCTGTCCGGCCACAATATTGGCCCACGACTCATGGACCGTATTTCCAACTGGGGTTACCAGGCCTAACCCGGTTACCACTGGTGACTCGACCCTTGTGAGTCATTATCAGTCGTCAAAGTTGCCGCTAGTATAACGGAGATTGAACGTTATATTCAGTGCGACCGCAAAGCAAAAAAGCCGTCCCCTGGAAGGACGGCTTTTTAATGCGGGTAGACATAAAGCCACCTACCCGGGTTCGAAACATCAACTAACCCTTACTGATGGGTATTAACGTAGTCGATAGCTTCTTGAACCGTGGTGATTTTCTCGGCTTCTTCGTCCGGAATCTCCGTATCGAATTCTTCTTCCAGGGCCATGACGAGCTCAACTGTGTCAAGCGAGTCAGCACCCAGATCTTCAGTAAAAGAAGAGCTATTCTGGATATCTTCTTCTTTAACGTTCAGGCGCTCAGCCACTACTTTCTTTACACGCTCTTCAATAGTACTCATCAACGTACTCCAGTCATTCACATTAGCCGTTTTGGATAACCAGCTATTTGGGAACCGCAAGCCAAAAGCTGCGGGGTAGTTTATAGACGCCCTTGAGTTGACGCAACCGCCAAACTCAAGGCCATCAACGCATATTCATGCCACCGTTAACATGCAATGTCTCACCGGTGATATATCCCGCCGTATCACCGGTCAGAAAACCCACCGCAGCGGCAATTTCATCCGGCGAGCCTAGACGCGCCAACGGAATCTGCTTGAGCAACATTTCATGCTGCGCTTCCGGTAACGCTTCGGTCATATCGGTGGCAATAAATCCTGGCGCCACCGAATTGACCGTAATGGCCCGCGAGGCAACTTCACGGGCCAGCGCCCGACTAAAGCCTTCCATGCCAGCCTTGGCCGCCGCGTAATTCGTCTGACCCAGGTTGCCCATGGTGGCGACCACCGAACTGATCGACACGATACGCCCAAAACGCGCCTTGGTCATCCCTCGCAGACACGCCTTGCTAACCCGGTAGACCGACTTGAGATTGGTGTCCATCACCGAATCCCACTCGTCTTCCTTCATGCGCATCAATAAATTATCGCGAGTGATGCCCGCATTGTTGACCAAAATAGTCGGTGCAGCAAACCGCTCGGCGATGATCTTCAGCACATCATCAATGCTTGCCTGACTGGTGACGTCAAGGCACAGGCCCGCCCCTTCAATGCCTTGAGCAGCGAAATCGGCATCAATTTTGGCCGCGCCAGCATCGCTCGTCGCTGTACCAACGACAATACGCCCCTGACGGCTCAATTCATAAGCAACGGCCCGACCAATGCCGCGGCTGGCGCCAGTCACAAGGGCCACTCTTCTTTCTTGGGTCATAAAGTACTGCCTTTCACCGTGTAAATAAGCAAGGATAGCGGAAAATCATCACTTATCATGCATTATCCGCCAACGCGTCGCGAGCCAACTCAAGTGCGGCGTCCAAACTATCAGGATCGTTGACCGCCAGACTTTTACTGCCACGCACAATACGCTTATTCAAACCGGTAAGCACCTTACCTGGGCCACACTCAATGAACACATTTGCCCCTTGAGCAGCCATCGCTTCGACACAAGAAGTCCAACGCACGGGTTGATATAGCTGCTCGACGAGTCGCGTGCGTAACGTATCAACGTCAGCATGTGCTTCGGCGTCTACGTTCTGGATGACCGTATAGCGCGGCGGACGTAGTTCTATTTCCTGCATCGCCGCCGCCAGGCGATCTGCCGCAGGGCGCATGAGATCGCAGTGGGAAGGCACGGAAACCGGTAGCGGCATCGCCCGCTTGGCGCCGGCTTCCTGACACGCGACGATTGCCCGCTCAACGGCCGCTTTGCCGCCTGCAATCACTACCTGGCCCGGGGCGTTGTAGTTGACCGCTGACACCACTTCCCCCTGCGCGGCGTTCGCACAGGCGGCCTCCACAGAGGCATTATCGAGACCCAGAATGGCCGCCATACCGCCTTCTCCCGCGGGCACTGCGTGCTGCATGGCTTCACCGCGCAGGCGCACTAATTTAACGCCTTCGGCAAACCCAAGTACCCCCGCGCACACCATGGCGCTATATTCACCCAAACTATGCCCAGCCATGACCGTCGGGCGTGGGCCCTCCAACTCTTGCCAGACACGCCATATTGCTATGCTCGCGGAAAGCAACGCTGGCTGAGTGCATTCGGTCGCGTTTAGCGAGGCTTCCGGGCCCTCTTGAACGACTTTCCATAAATCGTAGCGTAACGCATCCGACGCTTCTTCAAAGGTCGTTCCCACCACGCTGTAACGCTCGGCAAGCTCGCGCAGCATTCCAAGCTGCTGAGAGCCCTGCCCGGGGAAAATGAGGGCAAGGGGTTGAGACATGTCGTTCACCTTTGCTCTTGTAGACATTTGCTCAGTTGAGCGATAGACGCGGTCATGGGCACATCCTGCTGCTCGACATAACCCGCTAACGTGCGATGCAATCCACCCTCATTGCATCATAAAAAACAGTCGCTACTTGTTGAATGACCAGCGCTTGGCAAGCCGCTCAGGCAGGTTATGGTCAACTTCCTGCATCGCACGGCGGATGGCATAGTAAAAGCCATCTGCGCAGGTACCACCGTGGCTTTTAACAACGATACCTTGCAAGCCTAACAAGCTGGCACCGTTGTAGCGTACCGGATCCAACTCTTGCTTTAAGTGCTTTAACACTGGCTTGGCAATCCAGCTCGCAAGGCGACCCCTCAGACGTGACGCGAATGCCAGCTGCACACGCTCGACCAGCATACTGGCCAAGCCTTCGCTGGCCTTGAGCACGGCGTTGCCCGCGAAGCCATCACAAACGATGACATCCAGCTCACCCTGAAAAATATCACCACCCTCGGCGTAACCAAGGTATTCAAACGGCAAACTGGCCGCTGATTCTTGCAGCAATCTATAGGCTTCGCGCACGCTGGCACTGCCTTTAGTTGATTCGGCACCAACGTTAAGCAGCGCCACACGTGGCCGCGCGATACCGTCCACTTGCTCTGCCATCGCCGCGCCAATCAGGGCAAACTGAACCAGACGACTCGCGGGCGAGTCAACATTGGCACCAATATCCAGCAAATAGCAACGCCCACCGCATCGCGACGGAATAGCCGTACTGATAGCCGGACGCGACATACCCGCCAGCATGCCCAGCTCTCGCCGGGCCAACGCCACCAAAGCAGCTGTGTTGCCAACGCTGACACCCGCCTCGGCATCGCCCAAAGCCAAGCAGTGCAGCATTCGCGCCATACTGGTCGACTTCCCATGGCGCAATGCCCAGGCGGCCGTTGCCGTTTTCGCAACGCTTTGAGCCGCATCACGGACCACTAAACGTGACGTTGCCGCAGCCAAAGGCCGCGGCAAACGCGAGAGTTCAGCACTGACCTGCTGATGCGGACCAAACAGAATGAGCTCCAGGCCAGGGGTTTCAATAACCGCCCTGGCAGCCCCTTCAATTAGCGCGTGAGGGCCTTGATCGCCCCCCATCACATCAATTGCTAGGCGCACACAGCAACCATCTGTTTAGTCGTATCGATCGGCAAAGACGCTTTACGCGTCAACTACCTTGCGACCACGATAGAAACCATCCGGCGAAACATGGTGACGCAGGTGGGTGGTACCGGTTTCTTTGTCTTGAGACAGCGTAGGAGCGGTTAGCGCATCGTGACTACGACGCATGCCGCGCTTGGAACGAGTTTTACGGTTCTTTTGAACTGCCATGGGAGTACTCCAGGGTCTGTCGGATTATGGGTGCTTACTTCTTGCCTTTCAGCGTGCTAAGCACCGCGAAAGGATTGGCGGGGGCTGATTCCTGCTCCCCACCTTCTGTCTTGCTGACCAGTTGTTCTGCCGAAACATGGCAATCTGCTTCCTCGTGGTAAACCACTTGGGGCAGGCTGAGGATCAACTCATCCTCCACGACCGTCAACAAGTCCAGCTGTTCATGTTCCACCAGCACTGGCTCATGACTGGCTGGTAGCTCTCCGGCCAAGCTTTCATCGGCGATCATCCCTAACAGGAAATCGCTGGTGACATGCTGGCTGAGCGGCTCCAGACAACGGCGGCAGGGCAGCGCCAGCGTCGCTTGCATATGACCACGAATTTCACGCCGCCCTTGAGCATTAACACCAAATTCGAGCACGACGTGACAGTCGCCCGATTGGAGTCCGGCTTCTTCGGCGAGGCGTGGCAGCTTATCAAGCGCCACCAGGCCTTCGAGTCGTTCGCGGCGGGCTGCAAGCTTGTAAGGCTCAACCCGGCTGGGGAGTTGTGAGGTCAACATAGGCGCGCAATGATAGGCACTCACCCTGCTGGTGTCAAAGCCAAGGACACAATTCTTTGTGGTCGCGCGGTAGGATAAGCCCCAAGTTTGGGTAAACTAGGCACCCATCGCGCTCATTGACCGCAAAAGCCACTTACCTTTAAGGAAAACCGCATGTCTAACGCAACACCTGCGCTGGTGCTGGCTTCAAGTTCGCGTTCGCGCCGCGCACTACTTGACCGGCTGCAGTTACCTTATCAATGTTCCTCGCCCGACATTGACGAAACACCGCAAAAGGGTGAAACGCCGCATCAATTGGTACACCGACTGGCATTAAGCAAAGCCAACGCTGTGGCTGACCACTTTAACGACCACTTGATCATCGGCTCAGACCAGGTCGCCGTCTTCGAAGGGGACATCCTTGGCAAACCCCACACTATCGAGCGCGCTGAGCTGAATCTCAGACGCTTTTCCGGTCAACGCGTGACCTTCCTGACAGGTCTGGCGCTGCTCGATACCCGCCATCAGTCTCACCGCGTTCACGTGGAACCCTTTGAGGTTGTCTTCCGACAGCTAAGCGGCGAGGAAATCAGCCGTTACGTCAATAAAGAACAACCCCTTGATAGCGCGGGTAGCTTTCGCATGGAAGGCCTAGGCATCGCTCTGTTCGAACGCCTTGAGGGACGCGACCCCAACGCCCTGATGGGCTTACCTTTAATCGCCCTTTGCAACATGCTGCGCCAAGCAGGCCTTGACCCGCTTGGCGCCAACCTTCATCAGGGTGACTGAAAGCGCAGCGGTGAAGGGGACGTATCGACCCCCAGCAGCTGAGCAGCCGTCTGAGTGAAGCGCCGGGTCAGCCGATCAAACGGGTCAAGGCTCGGCGTGTAGTTTTGCCACTCAGCCTCATCACCGTAGTCACGGGCAACATCATCGACACTACCTAACTGGTCGACCAGCCCCAGCGTCTGGGCCTGCTCACCACTCCACACCAGTCCGCTAAACACATCGTCGCTATCGCTCAAGCGATCACCACGTCCTGCTTGTACATCATCGATAAACTGTTGGTGGGTGCTTTCGAGGACGCTCTGCCAAAACGCCTCATCCTCATCGTCAAACGGCTGAAAAGGATCCAGAAACGCCTTATTATCACCCGCCGTCAGCACACGCCGCTCGACACCCACTCGTTCAATGGCGTCTTCCAAGCCAAATCCGGCGTAAATCACCCCAATCGAACCAACCAGACTCACCGGCGATGCCACGATGTCATCAGCGGCGGCTGCGATGTAGTAAGCACCGCTGGCACCAATGTCTTCAATGACGGCCACGATGGGTTTATCGCCCGACTCGCGTAGCCGCATGATTTCTGCATAAATGCGCTGAGACTGCACCGGGCTGCCACCTGGGCTGTTAATGTGCAGCACGATGGCCTCTGCGCTGTCGTTATTCCAAGCGTTGCGCAGCCCTTCAATAATACGTTCGGCATTGGCGGGCGCGTCTTCGGCGATCACACCGTTGACGTCTATCCTGGCGAGGTGCGCAGCAGCCGGCGTCGCTTCCGATGCCGCATAGAACCGGTATATGCCCAGCCCCAGCGCCACCGCAAACAGGCTCAGCATCAACAGACGAAAAAACAGCTTCCAGCGACGCGAGCGCCGCTGCTCTGCCAACACACCGCCAATCCAGTGGTCCATCATCTCAATCTGCGCCAAGCGCTGGCGCTCGCGCAACGTATCGGCATCGTCGCCAGGCTCCCCCGCTTTCTCATGCGCTTTTTTTGAGGAAACGTCGGGCCCTTGGGTCCAACGGTCTTCTGTCTTTTGCAGCTCAGGCGATGGCGATGTATCGTTTTCCATGTCGCTGCGCGAATCATCATCCTTCATCATTTATCCCTGTAGCCATGTAAAAAGTTCATCAACGCTGTGCACGATCTCATTCGGCTGACTCACGGCCAGGCGTTCAGGGGAATGAACGCCATAGCTCACACCGACACGAGGCATACCGAGCGCTCGCGCCATTTCCAGGTCATACTCGGTATCACCCACCATGACTGCCCGCTCGGCGGGGATCGATAATTCGTCGAGCAACTCTTGCAGCATTTGCGGGTGCGGCTTGGAGCGTGTTTCGTCGGCGGTGCGGCTGGTGTGAAACCAGCCAAGACTCCCCGTCTCTTGGAAAATCCGGTCGAGCCCACGACGACTTTTACCCGTCGCGACCGCCAGCTTCTGCGCCTCATTTAACCGAAGGCGCGCCAAATAATCTTCAACACCAGGGAAAAATCGCATGGGGGTGGTATCCACATGCACAAATTGATGCGCGTAGCCTTCGCGAAGACGTTCGGCCTGCTCTGGGGAAATACCTGGGCAAAGCGTTTCAATGGCTTCCGGCAAACCAAGACCAATGATATTTTCGATATCCGCCTGGGGAAGCATTCCTAATCCTGCCTCGACACCCGCCACCTGCATGCACGACACGATACGCGGCACCGAATCCATCAGCGTGCCGTCCCAATCAAAGATAATCAGTTCATAGCGCATGAGGGACTCCTTATCGACGTACACGTTTAAGCGCGTCTTCCAACGCCTCAGGCAGCGGTGCTTTGACCGTTACGGGACGCCCATTGGAAGGTTCTGGGAACGTCAGCGAGCGGGCATGTAAAAAAAGCCGGCCAAGCCCTAATTGCTTGGTAAGCAGGCCGCTCTCCCGATTGGCATACTTGTCGTCCCCGAGCAGCGCATGACCGGCATGCGCGGCATGCACACGGATCTGATGCGTCCGCCCCGTAACCGGCTCGGCTTCGATAAGCGTGGATTTTTCGAACGTTTCGACAACCGCAAAGTGGGTGCGCGACACCTTACCATTGGGATCTACCCTGACGCGCCGCTCGCCGTTGCCCGCATCATAGCGATCCAGACGAGCGCTTTCGTAGGTCTTGCGTGCCGGCCAGCGGCCTGCCACCAGCGCCAGATAGCGCTTGTCCATGCCGTGCTTTTTAAGCGATTCGTTCAAAGTCACAAGCGCATCGCGGGATTTGGCCAGCAGCAGGCAGCCCGAGGTATCGCGGTCCAAACGGTGCACCAGCTCTAAGAACGTCAGGTCGTCGCGCACCTGACGAAGCGCCTCGATCAGCCCGATTTTCACCCCACTACCGCCGTGAACCGCGAGCCCCGAGGGTTTATTGAGCACCATCCAGTCCGGACCCTCCATAATAACGCTGCCGACCAGTAGATCACGCAAATTATCGCTGACTTCCTTGACCGCCTCGCGGGGTGCCAAGCGAAGCGGTGGAATGCGCACCAAGTCGCCAGATTGAAGGCGATAATCGACTTTGATGCGTTTTTTATTCACTCGCACCTCACCCTTGCGCACGATCCGGTAAATCAACGCGCGCGGCGCGCCTTTAAGACGGGTCAACAGAAAGTTATCAATTCGCTGGCCAGATTGTTCTTGGGCAATTTCCACCCACTGTACTTCACGCCCTTCGGCCATTGCCGCGCACTCCTGCTGATAGGCTAAAAAGGCATTCTACCGTAGACCAAACACCAATGCGTCAATTGCTGGTCGTTTGCTTTACTGTTATATTCCAAAGCGCTTACCGGCTAATAGAAATCATGGATAGCATCGCGTCGTCATTAGCTAATTGATGGTATCCACATGATGATTGGCCAGCGCCTGCCCGACTAACACGCAGGCCGAAGCAAGAGGCGTGGTTTAGTGTACGCATTACCCACTCTCGCCGTGAAAAATGCAGTAACTCTGCCGCCCGTTTTCGATACGGCAGATAAGATTGTGCCCAACCCTGAACGGTGGGCAATCGCTTAAAAAACGCCACGTCCTAAGCAGCCGCGCTGAAACGTCACAACGCGCTGCCTGCTTTCGACGACAAAGTTCAACACCGTGCCGATGACGGTGTTGGCGAATCGATGAATGCCAGGTGTTGGCGGTGTCAGCAGGGCCGGATGGACGTGACAGCCACCGAAACATGTCCTGCCTCCGCCACGTACTCAACGCCCAATTGGCCGGGTCGGCGATCACGTCGTCCTGGTAAAATGCGTCAGCATCGCTATGCGCCGAGCACAAGCACGCAGCACCCAGCGGTTCGCCACATCACCCCCTAGGTGGTTCGTCGGCACGCTACGCTATGCGAGACATTATGAAAAGAATGCTGATCAATGCGACCCAGCCTGAAGAGCTGCGCGTCGCTCTGGTTGATGGACAGCGGTTGTATGACCTGGATATCGAGTCCGGCGCAAGAGAACAGAAAAAAGCCAATATTTACCGTGGCAAAATTACCCGCGTTGAGCCTTCACTCGAGGCAGCCTTTGTTGATTTTGGTGCCGAACGTCATGGTTTTCTTCCGCTAAAGGAAATCTCGCGGGAATACTTCGTCAAGGATGTCTCCGGCCGTCCGAGCATTAAAGAAGTGCTCAAAGAAGGCCAGGAAGTGATTGTTCAGGTCGATAAGGAAGAACGCGGTAATAAAGGTTTTTTGGTGCTGATGCCCAACAATCCGCGCGCGGGCGGCATTTCACGCCGCATAGAGGGCGATGAGCGTAGCGAATTGAAAGAGGCCATGAACCATCTTACTGTGCCCGACAAAATGGGACTGATTGTGCGCACCGCCGGCATCGGCCGGAGCCCTGAAGAATTGCAATGGGACCTCGACTACCTTGTTCAGGTATGGGAGTCGATCACTACCGAAGCGGGTAAACGCGCCGCGCCTTTCCTGATCTATCGCGAATCCAACGTGATCATTCGCGCGATGCGCGATTACCTGCGCCAGGACATCGGCGAGGTCTTGATCGATAGCCCGGAGATCCACGCAGAAGCCCTCGCCTACATCCGACAGGTGATGCCGTCTTACCAGCAGAAAATCAAGCTTTACGCGGATGAAGTGCCGCTGTTCTCGCGTTTTCAGATCGAGTCGCAAATCGAAACGGCCTATCAACGTGAGGTCAAATTGCCGTCTGGTGGCTCGATCGTTATCGACCATACCGAAGCCCTGGTATCCATCGATATCAACTCGGCCCGCGCCACCCGTGGCAGCGACATTGAAGAAACCGCGCTGCAAACCAACTCAGAAGCCGCCGATGAAATCGCTCGTCAGCTACGCCTGCGCGACATCGGCGGACTGGTAGTTATCGACTTTATCGACATGGGACCCGCCCGCAACCAGCGTGAAGTTGAAAATCGCATGCGCGATGCCCTTAAGCTGGACCGGGCCCGGGTGCAAATTGGCCGCATCTCGCGCTTCGGCCTGATGGAAATGTCTCGCCAGCGCCTGCGCCCGTCACTGGGTGAAACCAGCGGCGTGGTTTGCCCGCGCTGTAACGGTCAGGGCACTATCCGCGATGTGCGCTCGCTCTCGCTATCGATCATGCGCCTGATCGAAGAAGAGGCCATGAAAGAGCGCAGCGCTCAAATCCGGGCCATCTTGCCAGTGCCTGTGGCGACGTACCTGCTTAATGAAAAGCGTAGCGTGCTGGCCGACATCGAATCGCGCCAGGGCGTTCGCGTTGTGCTGCTGCCCAACCCGGAAATGGATACTCCCCATTACGATGTGCAGCGTCTGCGCGATGATCATATGGATGATGACGATAGCCAAACGCTCTCAAGCTTTGAGCTATCCACAGAGAGTGATGTCGGCAAAGAGCCAGCGCCAAGCTTTGTGCCGCCCGCGCAACGGGCTGAAGCGGCGGTTAAAAGCGTTGCCCACAACGCCCCCGCGCCTGCCTCGTTGCAGCAAGACCCAACCCCAAAAAGCCCAGCGCCCGCCAGCAGCGCCGACGATGCTGGCGATGCCAGCATGCTGGGTCGCTTCATGCGTGGATTTGCCAAACTGCAGCGCTGGCAACGACACCGACGACAAGCGCAACGGCCCCAGCCGGACCCGCAACCGTCGCCGCCATCCCCAGCAAGAAGATGGCAACGGCGCTCAGGGCAATGACAAAAAGCCAAACCGTCAAAAAGACGCTGCCCAGGCGAATCCCGCCAAGGACAGCGACAGCGATACGGCAGGCAAAAGCGCGCCCCCTAAAGCTCGCCGCGAGTCGAATCGTGACACCTCTCGCAGTGCCAGTGACGCTAATGATAATACCGGTGACACTAAAAGCGCCGCCAAGACCAACGCCGATACACCGACGGCCAAGCAGGATGACGGCAAACCTAAGCGCACGCGCAACAACCCGCGCCAGCGCACGCGTCAGCAAGCTATCAACCCTAAGGCCGAAGCCGAGCAGCTGAAGCTCCAGGAAGAAGCGGCCAAGGCGCCAAGCGAGACGGGTGATGCGCCAAACGACGCGGCGACAGGCAACGAGCAGCAAGTAGAGCGCGACTCGGCCTCCGCGACGACTGCGCAAGCATCTCAGCCAACGCAACCAACGACCGCTGCCCCGACGGAAACGGTCGCGCAAGCGCCCACTGAGCAGGAAGTCGCCAGTCCTGAAGACAGCACCTCTGAGGCCGCTGAAGAGTCGCCCGCTGCAACAGCCGAGCAACAACCTGCTGATAATGCGGCCAAGGCGCGCAAGCCAGCGCATCAACGGCGTCAGCCGAAGCGCGATTCGCGTTCGAAAGGCGACACTACGGTATCGAGTGAAGGCACCGACGCGGTGCAGTCGCAGGAGCAAGCGCCTGTATCGGAGGAGGCTTCTACACCTTCAGAGGCCGCTGAAGCGCCAGCAGCTCAGGCATCGGTAACGGAAGAGACGCCCAAGGCTGAACCCACCGCTGATCAAATGGACGTTAACAAGTCCTCGACGACAGCAGCGGAGCATGCTGCCGCACCGGATACCGA
>JAIVHM010000277.1 GCA_020201095.1 Halomonas sp.
TGATCACCCCGCCAGTCGGTCTCAACCTCTTCGTCGCCATGGCGATTTCCAGGATGTCGCTGGTGGAGGTCTTCAAAGCTTGTCTGCCGATGATCCTGATGATGTTCATCGCCTTGATCATCCTCACTTATGTGCCAATGCTCAGTACCTGGCTGCCGTCGCTGATCTACTGAGCGGCCTTCATAGGAGAATTAGACAATGAACACGTCTACATCACTGGCCGAAAGCGTCGATGGACAGCGTTTCTGGGAAGACATGCTGGAGCAAGCAACGATCGGGGCATTAACGCCCCGGGGCCTGCGCCGCCTAGCACTGGATGACAATGACAACCGTGCCCGCTGTTGGCTAGTCGACCAGGGTCGTGCACTTGGCTGCGAAGCGTTCTACGATGCCATGGGGAATGTTTTCCTTCGCCGAGAGGGGCTAGATCCCAACCTGGCTCCTCTACTGATCGGCAGCCATCTGGACAGTCAGCCTAGCGCCGGCATCTACGATGGAACGCTCGGTGTACTGGCCGGTCTGGCGGTGCTTCGTGCTTTGCAGGAATGCGACCTCCCTCACCAACGGCCTGTAGAAGTTGTGTCGTGGACTAATGAAGAAGGCGCTCGCTTCGCGCCTGGTGCATCTGGATCGTCCTGGTTCGCCGGTCAACGAGAAACAGCGAGTATTCTCGAAACCGTCGACGATGACGGAGTGCGCTTTGCCGATGCTCTGAAGACTTGCCAAGCGCAGCTTGATGCCCACGACGTAAGCTATCGTCCTGATCCATTTATTCCCTCCGCCTTTCTCGAGCTACATATCGAGCAGGGCCCCGTACTGGAATCGCTCGGGGTACCCGCGTGTGCTGTGAAAGGCATTCAGGGCGTTAACTGGTACAGCATCACGGTAAAAGGCCAGGCTAATCATGCAGGCACTACACCAGAGCACATACGACGAGACGCCTTCACTGGCGCTCACGCATTGATCACCGCACTTCGCAAGACGGTGGCCGAACACGGCGAATCGGTAAGATTTACCATCGGCAAGTTCGCTCTCGAACCCAACGCGACCAATACCATTCCTCAGCAAGCAACGTTCAGCATCGACCTCCGTCATCCCAGCGAAGCTGTTCTGATGTCACTGGATACCACCTTCCAGCGCCTTGCCGCCGAGACATGGTCAGGTTGCACTGCTGAGTTGACAGTCAGCTCGCGGGTACAGCCAGTGGAATTCGACGAAGAGTTGGTCGATATCCTTCATGCCAGCGTCAAGAAGTACGCCCCCGATGCCCCACAGTTGGTATCAGGTGCCTTTCATGACGCCATTCATCTAGCGCATAAATGCCCCACCGCCATGCTGTTCATGCCTTGCCGATCAGGGGTTAGTCATCATCCCGATGAGCATATCGAACGCGAGGATGCCGAGGTCGCAGTGAGAGCATTGGCTGATGCGGTCGACACTCTGCTGACTCGTTGATTCATTTTTCCACCAGCCCACAAGGACAAGCACTGGCGACTTGCAGATGCACAGCCATCGGCGTGACCACCTTGCCGGGTAAAACCGCCGTCGAGGTGGAATCAATCTTCGAAATTCGCTAACAACATGGAACCCAATCATGACGACACCAACGCTCCAACAACCTTTGCGTACCTTGCACAAGGCACTCCGCGACGGTACTCATACCGCCGTCGAGATCACGGAAAGTGCATTACAGGCCTACCAAATCCGTGGCGAGCAAGACCACGCCTATAAGACTTGGAGCGGCGACGCTGCCCTGGCCTACGCTCAAGCAACCGACGCCATTCTTCAGCAGGGCGGCGATGCTGGCCGCCTCATGGGCATGCCTGTATCGGTCAAGGATATCTACGCCGTGCCCGGCTTCCCCACCTTCGCGGGTTCCTCGCGTCGTCTGCCGCCTGATTGGGAAACGCCTGGGCCGGTAATCAGCACTCTGCTCAACCAATTGCCTGTTGTCATGGGCAAGACCCATACCGTCGAGTTTGCCTTTGGCGGCTTAGGAACCAATGCTCACCACGGCGCACCTAGAAACCCTTGGGATCCGGCTGCACACCGTACACCGGGCGGATCGAGCGCCGGTGCCGGTGTCTCGCTGGCAAGCGGTACGGCGGGCCGTAGATGACCTGGCGTTTGCCTTCGACGCTCTCGACCCTGGCCTAAGCCCTGGTGCAAGCGCTGTACCGACCACGCCCAACCTTGCCGACCTGACCTTCGGGGTTCCAGAGACCTTCTTCTGGGACGATTGCAGCCCAGGTGTAGCTGAGGCCGTGACTGATGCCATCAAGCAGCTAGAAGCCGCCGGCGCGCGAGTCATCACTCTGGAACTGCCCAACACCGACGACGCCTTCACGCTCTTCCAGCAAGGGGGGCTAGCCGCCACCGAGCTCGCTGCCTTCTTGCACACCTCAATGCCAGAGGCTATTGAGGCACTCGATCCCAATGTTGCCGCCCGAATTGCCGCTGCTGACGGCATCCCAGGATGGGAATACGTTCGTCGGCGCCAGGTTATTGATGAGCTCTCACGCGCGGCAGGCGAGCGACTAAGGCAGGTAGATGCCATCCTGACGCCCACCGTGGCCATCACCCCGCCAACACTTGAGAGCTTGGAGCCCGAGGGCGCTTACCCCAAGGCCAACATGAAAGCATTGCGCAATACCGTTATGGCCAATTTCATGGGGCTATGTGCGCTCACCCTGCCAATAGGTAAAGACGCTGCCAACATGCCCGTCGGCCTGCAGCTGATGGCAGCCCCATGGCAAGACGCCAGATTACTCGCCATTGGCAAGGCCATCGAGGATCGTCTGGGCAATAGCCTGGACATTCTCGGCCAGGTGCCGCCCACCGCTTGACTTAGCAACGCCGACTCGGCCACCAAGAAAGGGGCGACCATATTTTGCATAGCACTCAGTGTTATCGCGCGCGGCTGAACTAAAGTGGCAATACTGCATAGCCAAGCGGCTCTTTAATTGAGCGATCTGCAATGATCCCGCCACCGCAGGCTATCGCCCGACTAAGTCGAGCTCCTACAGGGCTGGCAGCCTCCACAAAGCTATGCGCAGGTGGGTTTCGTAGGAGCCCAATTCATTGGGCGATCAGCCATCATCCCGGCAGGCGCGAGAGACCGATTGATGGCTTCCCCCTGCCATTGACGAAGCAATGCAATTGCATTATTTTTACTGCATTACTTTTGCATTGCCACTAAGCGGAGGCCAATCGTGAACACGGCCATTGAGGATGACTCCACCCTGACGGATCGCTACCAGACGACCGTTCCGGCATCGGTACGTCGTGCGCTGAAGCTGAAACGCCGCGATCGGATTCACTACATGATTCGCCCCAATGGGGAAGTGGTGCTCTCTCGCGCCCGCGATGAGTCCACTCAAGATCCCGTAATGACCAGTTTCCTGGCCTTTCTGGAGCGCGATCTACAGGAGCATCCGGAAAACATTCACCCTGTCACTGCCAGCACCTTTGCCAAAGCCGAACACCTGACGGCAGGCATTGAGGTTGATCTTGATGAGGAACTGCCGGAGGACGACGACGACACATGAGCCCTCTGGAGATAAACGGATGGACGATCTACGCACATCCGCTATTCCTGGAGCAAGTCGATGCGCTCACCAACAAGGTGAAGCAACACCAGGAAAAGGACCCACTCGGATATCGCAGCAAACCGGCCACCAAGCGTCTGGCGGCGATAGTAAAGCTGGCCAAGAACGACATTCCACAGGACCCGGCTGGCCCTCAGTATCGTCAAGGAGACACCCTCGGGTCAGAGCACACCCATTGGTGCCGGGCCAAGTTCTATCAACAGTACCGGCTGTTCTTTCGCTACGACCTTGCGAGCAAGATCCTCATCTACGCCTGGGTCAACGACGAATCCACCAAGCGCGCCTGTGACAGCAAACAGGACGCTTACGCTATCTTCCGCAAGATGCTCAAGAACGGTAACCCACCGGATAGCTGGAATGAATTGTGGGGAGCGGCCATCAGTGATAGCGAACGCATCAAAGCACTTCTGGGGCAAGAAGCCAGATGAAAAGATGAAAAGGGGTTAGTAAGAGCCCAATTCATTGGGCGATCAGCAATGATAGAGTCACCGAAGGTATCGCCCGACGAAGTCGAGCTCCTATATACGCGGCGTGGACGTCGCTGGCACCGCTAAGGCGCTTCCCAAAAGACGCTTGATTTACGCTAGACTGTGTCATGACCTGCCACCCTTAATAGTGGCTCTGCGTTGTTGCCTCAACCTCAACATAACCCACGACGTTGAGGAGGGGCAGGTCAATCCATCATGTCTACGAAACCCGCATGCACCTGGCTTTTGCCGGGTGTTTTGCTTTCCGGCTGGGCAATTG
>JAIVHM010000278.1 GCA_020201095.1 Halomonas sp.
GGCCGAAGCGGTCAATAATGAAGAGGGCCTAACCTTTGCGCTTAACGCCGAATTCTACGCCCGTGAAGATGGCTGGCGTCCGCTGATGGAAGCCTACGATTTTCGTGTGGGTCGCAGCGAAGTGAGCCGCATGGACTCTGGCCTAGTCTATCAAGCGCTGCGTGATGAGGAAGTCGACGTCGGCCTGGTATTTGCCACCGACGGCCGCATCCCCGCGTTTAACTTTTACGTGCTTGAAGACGATCAGGGCTTTTTCCCGGCTTACGCCCTCGCCCCGGTGGTACGCACAGAAACCCTGGAAGCCAACCCTGATCTTGCCGATCAGATGAATCGCCTTTCGGCACTGCTGAACGATACCACCATGGCCGAACTCAATGCCCGCGTCGATGTTGAGCGCGAGTCAATCGAAGACGTAGCGGAAAGCTTTCTCAAGGAGAATGACTTGCTGTAATACCGCTAGGCGCTCGCTCATGGCACTGGCACAATGCCTTGCCATTACATCGCAGCACATCGCGTCAAAGCCTCAGCCGCTCCATTGGAGCGGCTTTTTCAATGGGAGAGCCAATGCATTATCAAGACAAGCTTCGCGTCGGTGCCGCGCAGATCAATACAACACTAGGTGAGCTAAACCCCAATATCGACCGCCATTTGGCGCTAATTGCCGAGGCGCAGCGTAACGGTGTGGAGTTGCTGGTGTTTCCCGAGCTGTCATTAACAGGGTATCGCTTAGCAAGCCTAGTGATGCAGGTGGCGATGCCCTTGGAAGACCCACGCCTTAAAGCGCTGGCTGACGCGTGCGGCTCTATGCAGGTGGTGGTGGGCTTTGTGGAAGAGGCAAGCCCTGGTGAGTACTACAACGCGCTGGCCATCTTTCAGCACGGCCAGCTCATGGCCGTCCATCGCAAGCTCAACTTACCCACCTACGGCGGGCTGGAAGAAGGCAAGTGGTTTACCCATGGCAGCGAACTCACACACACTGATATTTGCCCTGGCTGGTCGGCCACACAGCTAATTTGTGCGGATTTATGGAATCCAGCGCTCGTGCATGCCGCCCTGCTCGCCCGCCCGACGGTGCTTTGCGCGCCGATTAACTCGGCCAGCGGCATCGTCAGCGACGACTTTTCCAATGAAGAAAACTGGGCGTTGAATACACGGTTTTACGCCATGACCTACGGCACGCCGGTCATTATGGCAAACCGCTTTGGGCCGGAGGGCGAGAGCCACTTCTGGGGCGGCTCGCGCATTCTCGGTCCGGGTGGTGAAACGCTCGCGCAGGCCGACGACGAAGAGGCGCTGATTGTGGCGGATCTTTCCCGCACCGCGATTGCCAAAGCACGCTTTGAATTACCCACCCATCGCGACGCGGATACACCATTGGTAAGGGAACTTATGGCGGGTTATCGCTAGCAACAGCCAACTGACCCGCCAGGGGAAGTATCCGGCGGGCAGGGGCAACCTAACGTTCAGTGGGAGGGAAAGCTAAACTGTGCCGACTCTTGCGCATTTTCCGTCGGCCAGCGCTGTGAAATCGCCTTACGCCGAGTGTAAAAGCGCACCGCGTCGGGGCCATAGGCGTGCAAGTCGCCAAACAGTGACTCTTTCCACCCACCGAAGCTATGAAAGGCTACCGGTACGGGTAGCGCCACGTTGATACCCACCATGCCAACTTCTATCTCATCGGCGAAGCGGCGCGCAGCTTCCCCTCCGCGGGTAAATAAGCATGTGCCGTTGCCATACTGATGGGCATTTATGAGATCAACGGCTTGATCAAAATCATCCACGCGGACGACACACAATACGGGGCCAAATATCTCATCCTGGTAAATACCCATCGCTGGCGTGACCTGGTCAAACAGCGTCGCGCCAAGAAAGTATCCAGGGGCATTTTCCACCAGCGGATGTTGGCGACCGTCGAGTCTTAACGTCGCACCGGCCGATTCGCCTTGAGCGATATAGCCTGACACCCGATCACGATGAGCTTCGTTCACCAACGCGCCCATATCCAACCCTGGTTCTGTTCCGGGCCCTATATTGAGGTGCTTCGCTTTTTCAGCAATTTTGTCTACCAGCACATCAGCGGTTTGTTGACCCACACACACAACCACCGAAATCGCCATGCAGCGCTCACCAGCGCTACCGTAAGCCGCGCCAATCAAAGTATTGGCCGCATTTTCCAGGTCAGCATCAGGCAGCACTACCGCATGATTTTTCGCTCCACCCAAGGCTTGCACGCGCTTACCCAGCGCGGCACCACGCTGATAAATTGCTTTGGCTACCGGCGTCGAGCCAACAAACGACAGCGCTTTAACGTTTGGGTGTTCGATAAGCGCATCGGCGGCTTGACGGTCGCCCTGG
>JAIVHM010000182.1 GCA_020201095.1 Halomonas sp.
GTATCGCCAACGACAACGCTATCGCCCTCACTGACGCTAACAGCCGAAACGGTTCCAGCACTGCTGGCACGCACTTCGGTTTCCATTTTCATCGCCTCAAGAATGATCACCACGTCGCCCTCGGCCACCTGATCGCCTGGGCGCACATTGACCTTGAAGATGTTGCCCGCGAGCGGAGCGGTAATCGCCTCGCCACTGGGCGCTGGAGCTTCATCTTTGGGAGCGGCAGCAGGGGCTCCTGTTTGCGCCTGCACGTTGCTGATGTCACCCCCCTCGGCGACTTCCACAACAAACGCCTTACCGTTGAGTTTCACGGTATAGGTTTCCGGCCCATTACTGGCTGCAGGCGCTTTGCTTTCCGCTTTGGCAGGCGCCTTGACGTTTTCCGGCTCGGCTACCTGGGGTTCAGGCTCAAACGCCTCAGGGTTATCGCGGTTGTTGAGAAACTTGAGACCGATCTGCGGGAACAGGGCGTAGGTCAGCACGTCGTCAATTTCGCGCTCGCCCTCGGCCAGGCGAATGCCGTCAGCGTTTGCCTTGTCTTTAAGCTCGCTTGCCAGCTTGTCCATTTCCGGCGAAAGATTGTCCGCCGGGCGACAGGTAATCGGCTGACCACCTTCAAGCACGCGCTGTTGCAGCTCACTGTTGAAGGGCGCCGGCGCGGCACCGTATTCGCCTTTGAGCAGCGCCTGGACTTCTTTGGAAATCGACTTGTAGCGCTCGCCCATCATGACGTTCATCACTGCCTGGGTGCCGACAATCTGCGAGGTCGGCGTGACCAACGGAATAAAGCCCAGGTCTTCGCGTACGCGAGGGATTTCGGTGAGAACATCGTCAAGCTTATCGCCCGCGCCTTGCTCTTTTAGCTGGCCTTCCATGTTGGTCAGCATGCCACCCGGCACCTGAGCGATCAGAATCCGCGAATCGATGCCACGCAGCGAGCCTTCGAAGGCAGCGTACTTCTTGCGCACGCCGCGGAAATAACTGGCGATATCTTCTAGTAACTCAAGGTCGAGCCCGGTATCGCGGTCGGTATCCTTGAGCATCGCCACGACCGATTCAGTGGGGCTGTGACCGTAGGTCATCGACATCGACGAGATGGCGGTATCGACGTTATCGATACCCGCCTCGACCGCCTTGAGAATGGTCGCGGTGGAAAGACCGGTGGTGGCGTGGCAGTGCAGATGAACGGGAATCGACAGCTCTTTCTTGAGCCGCGAGACCAGTTCAAACGCAGTGTAAGGCGTGAGTAGACCCGCCATATCCTTGATAGCCAGCGAATCCGCGCCCATGGCCGCGATGGTCTTGGCGAGGTCGACCCAGCTATCCAGGGTATGTACCGGACTAACCGTGTAAGAAATAGTACCCTGCGCATGACCGCCCACTTGGCGAACCGCTTTGATGGCGCGCTCAAGGTTACGCGGGTCGTTCATCGCATCGAAGACGCGAAACACATCAACACCGCTGGTTTTGGCACGCTCGACGAACTTATCCACCACATCATCGGCATAATGGCGGTAGCCCAGCAGATTCTGCCCGCGCAGGAGCATGGCCTGGGGCGTATTGGGCATCGCTTCCTTGAGCGCTCTGATGCGCTCCCAGGGATCTTCACCCAGATAGCGAATGCAGGCGTCGAACGTCGCACCGCCCCAGGTTTCCAGCGACCAATAGCCAACCTTATCCAGCTTTTCGGCAATCGGCAGCATATCGGCTAAGCGTAAACGGGTAGCAAACAACGATTGATGGGCGTCGCGCAGTACGACGTCGGTAATGCCTAGTGGTCTTTTTGTTTCGTTCATGGCTTGGCTCGTAGTCAAGAAATGTTTGTTTGTAGTAAAAATAACAAAAAATTATCCGGTTTGCGCGAAGCACCCCGACAGAAGATGAAAGTTAACGACGTCTTTTTGAGCGATAACGATGCACCGCAGCACTAATTACGGCGAGCGTCTCATCGTCCTGACTTTTTACTGAGGACCCAGGCTTAGCGTTACTATTCGACTCAACCGGCGAGGGGGTCGGTTGAAAACGCCGAATAACGCCTGACATCAAGGTTAGCGAAAAAACTAAAATAGCAAGAAAAACAAACACAACCCCCATGCCCAACGCCATCAGCCCCAGGCCTTCCTGTAATAATTCCGGATCCTGCATAAGGCTTCTCCTTTTTGGTAGCCCATAAGACCATCGACACGACTGCCCATTGACGCTTGGCGCAATGCTGGGAATACACTAACCTGCCACACCCCCTGAAGAATGCAATGGCGCGATGGTGTAAGTCATGGTTGTTAATTTACTACATAAAGGCGAAATTGGACTAGCCCCTATGGAGGGGGTGATTGATGCAGTCACGCGCGAGCTACTGACAGTCACGCCTGGGTTTGACTGGACAGTGACGGAGTTTGTGCGTGTCGTTGATGCCCGCCTGCCGCCGCGGGTGTTTTACAAACACTGCCCTGAGCTCGCCCACGACCAGGTCGCCACGCCCAGCGGCATTCCCGTCCACCTGCAACTGCTGGGCGCCGACCCAGTGGCTCTCGCCGCCAATGCCCGCCAGGCCCTGACACTTGGGGCACGCAGCATTGATCTTAATTTCGGCTGCCCTGCCAAACTCGTCAACCGCAGGCCGTGAAAGCAGTTGCTGACGCCCTTGACGGCGAAATTCCCGTGACGGCCAAAATCCGCCTGGGGTTTTCTGACCGCCGCCTGGCCGTTGCCTGTGCCCAGGCCACTGAAGCCGGCGGCGCCGCACGACTCGTCGTCCATGGGCGTACCCGCGACGAAGGCTATCGGCCACCCGCCCACTGGGAATGGATCGCCAAGATTCGCCACCGCGTTTCATTACCGGTGGTTGCCAATGGCGATATCTGGACGCTGGAAGATTACTGGAAAGCGCGCACTTTATCGGGATGCCACGATGTCATGTTGGGGCGCAGCGCTCTGGCCGACCCCTGGCTTGCGCCGCGGATTCGGCACTGGCAACGCACCGGCGAGCGCCTGGCCGACACCACCTGGGCAATGCGCGCCAGCGTTCTCAAGCAATACGCTCATCGTCAGCGCCAACAGCTGCCGAAGAAAGTGGTCGTCTCGCTCGTCAAACAATGGCTTGCGCAGATGCGGCAGGGCAATGCGGAAGCCAACCTTCACTTTCAGCTCGTCAAGCGAATTACCGACCTGGACACCCTGCTTGAAAGCCTCGTGGTATCAACCGGGATTACCGAACCGGCATAAAAAAAGCGCCCTACCAATAGGTAGGGCGCTAAACGAGCACAAGGCTCAAGCGCGAGGCACTTGAGCCCGACTAGAAAACAGAAAACCCGCCCTTGCAAAAGGACGGGTTTGGAATCTGGCGCGCCCGGGAGGATTCGAACCTCCGACCCTCTGATTCGTAGTCAGATACTCTATCCAGCTGAGCTACGGGCGCGTGGATGCTATTCCACGTATGCAATGTCATCAAAACAAAAATCTAAAAAGGTGGCGCGCCCGGGAGGATTCGAACCTCCGACCCTCTGATTCGTAGTCAGATACTCTATCCAGCTGAGCTACGGGCGCATACCTTAATGTGCGGCTGGCGGAGAGAGAGGGATTCGAACCCTCGATAGGGCTATAAACCCTATACTCCCTTAGCAGGGGAGCGCCTTCAGCCACTCGGCCACCTCTCCTTAACGGCACGGCGCGAATATTACCGATTTGGCGGAAAGTTGTCCAGCCCTGCTCGGATTTTTTTCGCGCCGGCCTTACCTTACGCGCATCTCGCAGCGTTGGGGCACCGTCTACCTGCGCTCACTCGGTTTCACTTTCACCGCTTCGTTCGCGCTGAATACGCTGGTAAATTTCTTCACGGTGAACCGCCACGTCTTTTGGCGCATTAACGCCAATACGAACCTGATTGCCCTTCACACCTAGTACGGTGACGGTGATTTCATCCCCTATCATCAGGGTTTCGCCGACACGGCGGGTTAGGATGAGCATGGCTGATCTCCTTCTCAGACGTTTTATACAACGGGATGTGTCCGCCAGCAGCGACACCATGACATTATGCGGCATGGCACCCCCTGCCACCAAAGGCACCGGCTCCATGACACCTTAACCTCCCGTTGAAAGAAAGCTCACCACCACACGGCAGCAAGTACCCTTCAGCGTAGAAGGTATAAGGCATTAGTGTTATTCAGATTCGATATCTGACTTGTCCAGACCAAATGCTTTGTGCAAGGCATTCACGGCCAGCTCCATATGCTTCTCGTCAATCACCACTGAAATCTTAATCTCGGAGGTAGACACCATACGGATATTAACGTTTTCATCAGCCAGCACACGAAACATTTTCGATGCCACGCCCGCGTGAGAACGCATGCCGACACCCACCAGCGATACTTTCGCGATATTGTCGTCACCACGCAGTTCACCGCCGCCCAGGCTTGGAATCACCGTCTCTTCAAGCAGCTTTTTGGTGGCTTTGTAATCGCCTTTGGCCACGGTAAACGTGAAGTCGGTGTAATCGCCTGCTGGGGCCACGTTCTGAACGATCATGTCGACTTCAATATTAGCGTCGGCAATCGGCCCCAGAATGCGCGAGGCAACACCCGGCACATCAGGCGTGTTGAGCAAGGTCAGCTTGGCTTCGTTTTTGGTAAAGGCGATACCGGAGATCAGCGGTTCTTCCATGGAATCCTCGTCTTTGTCTGCTTCAGCAACAATTAGGGTACCGGGGCCGTCTTCAAAGCTCGACAGCACCCGCAGGGGAACGTTGTATTTACCGGCAAACTCGACCGCACGAATTTGCAGTATTTTTGAGCCCAGACTCGCAAGCTCAAGCATTTCTTCGACGGTTATGCTTTCCAGACGCTGAGCCTTGGAACAGACGCGGGGGTCGGTGGTGTAAACACCGTCGACGTCGGTATAAATCTGGCACTCATCGGCGCCGAGTGCAGCCGCCAGCGCCACACCGGTAGTATCTGAACCGCCACGACCCAGCGTGGTGATGTTGCCGTCATCATCTACACCCTGGAAGCCCGCCACTACAACAACTTGACCCGCGTCCAGGTCGGCTTTCAGGTCTTCGGTTTCGATGCGCTGGATACGTGCCTTGGTATAGGCGCTATCGGTATGGATACCGACTTGCGCACCGGTATGCGACGTTGCCGCCACGCCTGCCTGCTGCAGCGCCATCGCCAGCAGGGAAATCGTCACCTGCTCGCCGGTCGACAACAGCATGTCCATCTCGCGCGGGGCGGGATCGTCGTTTAGCGCTTGAGCCATGTCGGTCAGGCGATTGGTCTCCCCGCTCATCGCGGAA
Source organism: Halomonas sp. (assembly GCA_020201095.1). Classification (GTDB taxonomy): domain Bacteria; phylum Pseudomonadota; class Gammaproteobacteria; order Pseudomonadales; family Halomonadaceae; genus Vreelandella. The sequence continues at coordinate 5,291 of JAIVHM010000182.1, forward strand.
ACAACCACGACCACCTGATGGCCCTGGTCGCGGAAACCTTTGACCTTTTCCGCCACGGCTTTGATACGGTCGACAGAACCAACCGAGGTGCCGCCGAACTTCTGTACGTATAGTGCCATATGCCGTTTTCCTATCGTTTGGAAATGTGTGAAGAAAAAAGCCTATAGCAAATAATGCCACCGGCCTGTCTGTTTAACTAAGCGTGTTTTCCAACCATGCCGGTACGCTTTGCAGCGCAGCGGGAAGGGCATCGGGCTGACTCCCCCCTGCCTGGGCCATATCTGGGCGGCCGCCCCCCTTGCCGCCTACCTGAGAGGCCACGTGGTTCACCAGCTCACCCGCTTTAACCCGGTCGGTGAGGTCTTTGGTGACGCCGGCAATTAGGCTGACTTTGCCAGCGTCAGCATCGGCAACGCCAAGAATGATCACCCCCGAACCCAGCTTGTTCTTGAGCTGGTCGAGAACGCCGCGCAGCTCTTTGCCGGATACGCCCTCCAGTTGGGTCGCCAGCAATTTGACACCGTTCACGTCCTGCACCTGGCTGAGCATGTCACTACCGGCGGCGCTTGCGAGCTTGGCCTTGAGTTGCTCAAGCTCTTTTTCCAGACTGCGATTGCGCTCAACCAGCCCTTCAACACGGGCTTCGACCTGCTCGGGCTTGGTTTTCAGCCGCTCACCCAGCCGCTGGACGCGGGCTTCCTGTTCACGGAAATACGCCAGGGCATTGTCGCCGGTAATCGCTTCGATGCGGCGCACCCCTGAGGCAATGCCTGCTTCGCTGACCAGGTGGCAACAACCGATATCGCCGCTACGCGCCACGTGTGTACCGCCGCACAGCTCAATTGAGAAGTCATCTGCGCCGATGGTCAGCACGCGGACGTTGTCGGCGTATTTGGCTTCAAACAGCGCCGCTGCCCCTTTGGCCTTGGCCTGATCCAGGCTCATCTGCTCGATTTTGGTCGCAGCGTTGGCCAGGACCTGTTCGTTGACCAGCCGCTCTACTTCGGCCAACTGCTCGGCGGTCATGGGCTCAAAGTGGCTAAAGTCGAAACGCAGGCGCTCAGCATTAACCAGCGAGCCTTTCTGCTGAACGTGGTCACCTAACACCATGCGTAGCGCTTTATGCAGCAGGTGGGTCGCCGAGTGATTACGGATGGTGGCCGTGCGCAGGCTGGCATCCACCTCGCCGCGCACCTTGGCCCCAACACTCATCGCGCCCTCGACCATGATCCCCTGGTGAAGGTGATGACCGCTTTGCTTCTGGGTGTCGGTGACCTGGAACCGCCCACCGTCGACATACAGGTAACCGGTATCGCCAACCTGGCCGCCCGATTCACCATAAAAGGGCGTGCGATCAAGCACGACAACCCCTTTCTGCCCAGCTTCAAGCACCGCCAACTCGTTGCCTTCGGTATCCACCAGGGCGGTCACGCTGGACTGGTCTTCCAGCCGGTCATAGCCGGTAAAGGTAGTTTCGCCGTCAAGCTCAATCGACGCGCTGTAGTCGGCGCCAAACTGGCTAGCCGCGCGGGCACGCTCGCGCTGCGCCTCCAGTTCGCGCTGAAAGCCCCCTTCATCCAAGGTAACTTCGCGCTCACGGCACACATCGGCGGTCAAATCGTAGGGGAATCCGTAGGTGTCATAGAGCTTGAACACTGTCTCGCCCGGCAGCACGTCGCCCCTTAAGTCATCAAGTGCCGCGTTTAACAGCCCCATGCCGTGGTCCAGCGTACGCGCAAACTGCTCTTCTTCCTTGAGCAGGACACGGGCGATCTGATCCCGGGCACTACGCAGTTCGGGGTAGGCATCGCCCATTTCTGCATCGAGTGCGTCAACCAGCTTATGAAAGAACGGCTCTGTCGCGCCCAGCTTGTGGCCATGGCGAATCGCCCGACGGATGATCCGACGCAGCACGTAGCCACGCCCCTCATTGGACGGCAGTACGTCATCGGCAATCAAGAACGCGCAGGAACGGATGTGATCGGCAATCACCCGCAAGGAAGGCGCGGTGGTATCCGCGTAGCCAGTGGCGCTGGCGGCGGCCTTGAGCAGGTTCTGGAACAGATCGATCTCATAGTTCGAGTGCACGCCCTGCATGACGGCCGCGACACGCTCCAACCCCATGCCGGTATCGATGGACGGCTTGGGCAGCGGGTTAAGCGTCCCTTCAGCGTCGCGGTCGAACTGCATGAACACCAGGTTCCAGATTTCGATGTAGCGGTCGCCGTCTTCTTCCGGGCTTCCCGGCGGGCCACCCCAAACTTCGGGACCGTGGTCGAAGAAGATTTCAGAGCTGGGGCCACAGGGACCGGTATCGCCCATCTGCCAGAAGTTATCTTCGTCCAGTTTGGAAAAGCGTTCAGGATCGATACCGATCTCATCTTTCCAGATGCGCTCGGCTTCGTCGTCGCTGATGTGTACCGTTACCCACAGCTTGTCCTTGGGCAAGCCCAGGGTCTCGGTAAGAAAGGTCCAGGCAAAACGAATGGCATCACGCTTGAAGTAGTCACCAAAGCTGAAGTTGCCGAGCATTTCGAAGAAGGTATGGTGGCGCGCGGTATAGCCGACATTATCCAGGTCGTTGTGCTTGCCACCCGCGCGAACACAGCGCTGTGCCGAGGTAGCGCGCACGTAGGGACGCGGGTCGCGACCCAGAAAAACGTCCTTGAAAGGCACCATGCCTGCATTGGTAAACAGAAGCGTCGGGTCGTTGCCTGGCACCAGCGAGCTCGTGGGCACGATGGTGTGCCCCTGTTCTTCGAAGAAGGATAGAAAGGCCTGTCTGATCTCTGCGCTCTTCATAGGGTATCCGTAACAATAAAGCGTGATGCCCCAGGGCGCTGTCGCCGCTACCCGCTGGGGTCGCAAAAACGCCATTATAGCGCAGTTGTCAAACGACTAAAGCCGCAGTTAGTGGCAGAGGTAGCTGAAAGGAGGGTTATTCGCCCAATGAAGCCGGCTATAAGCCATCTAGTGCATAACGAATCTGGTCAAAATCAAACCCTCGCATGGCCAGAAAGCGCTCGCGTTTGGCACGCTCTTTAGGGGTGGCACCAGGTGATGAGAAGCGCCGCGACAGGGTGTCGCGGGCCAGTTCAAACCAGTCAACAGCCTCTTGTTCTTCGACGGTCGCGAACGCCGCCGTGGCAATTTCCTGGTCGATACCGCGCTGGCGTAACTCGCCTTTAATGCGAATGACGCCCTGCCCTCGATTCACTCGCGAACGAATAAAACTTTCAGCAAAGCGCTCGTCCGACTGTAAACCCTGCTCGGCCAGGGCATCCAGGCAGGCGCCAATGTCTTCAGCAGCAAACGCCTTCTGTTCCAGCTTTCGCTCAAGCTCGGTGCGCGAATATTCGCGCCTCGCAAGCAGTTGGATAGCCACCTCGCGGGGGGTGGCTTGGTGAGACGATGGCAACATGCTGACGCTCGCGGCTTAAAGCAGATCGTCTTCGACATTCGCGTCAGCGGCTTCTTCTGCTTTGGCAGCCTCTTCTTTCTTCGGCTCGGGCTTGGCAAGCAGCTGGGCGCGAATCTGGCTTTCGATCTCTTCCATGACCTCCGGATGTTCTTCCAGGTATTGCGCCGCATTGGCCTTGCCCTGACCGATCTTTTTACCCTTGTAGCTGTACCAGGCACCGGCTTTGTCTACCAGGTTCTGCTGCACGCCCAGGTCGACCACTTCGCCGGCGTGGTAGATACCTTTGCCGTAGAGAATTTGGAATTCGGCCTGACGGAACGGCGGCGCCACCTTGTTCTTAACGACTTTAACGCGGGTTTCGTTACCGGTGACCTCGTCGCCTACTTTGACCGAACCGGTGCGTCGAATGTCCAGCCGCACGCTTGAGTAAAACTTCAGCGCATTACCGCCGGTAGTCGTTTCGGGGCTACCGAACATCACGCCAATCTTCATGCGGATCTGGTTGATGAACACCACCAGGCAGTTGGCATTCTTGATATTGCCACTGATCTTACGTAGCGCTTGCGACATCAAGCGTGCCTGCAGGCCAACGTGGGCGTCGCCCATTTCGCCTTCAATTTCAGCGCGTGGGGTCAGCGCCGCCACCGAGTCAATCACGATCACATCGACACCACCGGAACGCACCAGCATATCGGTGATTTCCAGCGCCTGTTCGCCGGTATCCGGCTGAGACACCAGCAGGTCATCCAGGTTAACGCCCAGTTTTTCTGCATAGCTTGGGTCGAGCGCATGCTCGGCATCCACGAACGCGCAGACCTTGCCCTGCTTCTGGGCTTGCGCAATCACTGACAGGGTCAGGGTTGTCTTACCCGAGGACTCCGGGCCGAAAATTTCAGCCACCCGGCCATACGGAAGGCCGCCAATGCCAAGGGCGATATCCAACCCCAGCGAACCGGTGGACACCGACGGCATGACCACGCGGGGAGCGTCACCCAGCCGCATGACCGTGCCTTTGCCAAACTGGCGATCAATCTGGCTGAGCGCAGCGTTGAGCGCTTTGGTGCGATTATCATCCTGAGCCATTCAGTCAATCCTCTTCGTAAGCTGTATAATTAGCCAGTAGTATGCCAAAGATTAGCCGCTAAACAAATCCTCAACCAGCGTTTCTCGCGATTATTTCGCGCTGCTATCGCCCACTTTTTCCGCCAGGCGCACTATCAGGCCTGCCAGCGCCTGGCGCACGGCCTGTTCACGAACGGCCTGACGGTCGCCGGGGAACACAAACCGCTCGGCTTGCTGGTAGTTTGCATCGCCCCACGCCAGCCAGACGGTGCCCACGGGTTTCTCCTCACTACCGCCGTCAGGGCCCGCCACACCGCTGACGGCCACCGCAAGTCCGGCACCGCTTTCCCGGCAGGCCCCTGCCACCATGGCTTTGACCACAGCATCGCTGACCGCACCGTGGGTATCCAGCGTGGCTTCCGGCACGCCCAGAAGACGCGTCTTGGCCGCATTGGCGTAGGTCACATAGCCCGTCGTAAAATACGCCGAACTGCCCGCCACCGAGGTGATCGCACTGGCAATCCCACCACCGGTGCACGACTCGGCCGCGGTCACTTCCAACTGCGCCTGTTGGCAAAGACGCCCCAGACGCTGGGCTAACAGGGATAAATCCAGATTCATCAAGCTTGAGACACTGGGTGACATTGTCGCTCCTTCATGTGCGTCGTCAATTCAGCGTAGAATACTGCGTTTCAGTTGCTCAAAGAACAGGCAGCAAGTTCCACGCGCTTGCGCCCCGCTCAATTAGGACGCCCATGTCACAGGCCAGCCCCGCGCACACGCCAATGATCGCGCAATATCTGAAGATCAAACGCGAGCACCCTGAGGTACTGCTGTTTTACCGAATGGGGGACTTTTACGAGCTGTTTTTCGACGACGCCAAGCGCGCCGCGGCGCTGATGGATATCACCTTAACCCAGCGCGGCCAGTCGGGCGGCAAGCCCATTCCCATGGCAGGCGTCCCCTACCATAGCGCTGAGGGTTACCTGGCACGCCTGGTCGCCGCCGGTGAATCCGTCGCGATCTGCGAACAGATTGGCGACCCCGCCACCAGCAAAGGCCCCGTTGATCGCCAGGTCGTGCGTATTGTCACGCCCGGCACCCTGCACGACGAGGCGCTGCTGGATGCCCGCCGCGACAACGTGCTGGTGGCCGTTGCGCCCGGCAACGAGCAGTGGGGGCTTGCCTGGCTTGAGCTTTCCAGCGGCCGCTTTAGCGTGCTGGAAGTCGACAGTGAAGCCGAGATGCTGGCTGAACTTACACGCCTGTCGCCCGCTGAGCTGCTGATTCCAGAAAGCCTTACCCTACCCGACGCATGGTCGCAGACCCGCGGCCTGCGCCGCCAGGGCGAATGGCTGTTTGATCTGCAGAGCGCAACCCGCAGCCTGTGCGATCAGTTCGAGGTGCAGGACTTACGCGGCTTTGGCGATACTCAGCGCTCGCGCCTGCCCCATGTGACGGCCATCAGCGTCGAGAACCGCGACGATGCGGTGGTGATTGATGCCGCCAGCCGACGCAATCTGGAAATCGATATCAACCTGGGAGGCGGGACCGACAACACCCTGGCAAGCGTGCTTGACACCTGCACCACGGCGATGGGCTCGCGCCTGCTCAAGCGCTGGCTGAACCGGCCGCTGCGTCAGCGCGACGTCATCCAGGGTCGCCAGGCAGGCGTGGCGCTATTAAGCCTGGACGCCAACTACCTGGCCATCCGCGACACCCTGAGCGACGTGGGCGATGTCGAACGCATTCTTGCTCGGGTCGCGCTTTACAGTGCCCGCCCGCGCGATCTCGCACGCCTGCGCGATGCCCTGGCCACCCTGCCTACGCTTGAGCAGCAGTTAGGCGAGGTCGAAAACGGCAGCCTGCTGGATGGCCTGCGCCCGCATATTCGCCCCTACCCGGAGATAACCGACACTCTCCAGCGGGCGCTGATCGACAATCCGCCGGTGGTAATCCGCGACGGCGGCGTCATCGCCCAGGGGTACGACGCTGAACTGGATGAACACCGCGGCCTGGCCGAGAACGCCGGCGACTATCTGGTTCAACTGGAACAGCGCGAGCGCGAGCGCACCGGCCTTGCCAACCTGAAGGTCGGCTATAACCGCGTACATGGCTACTTTATCGAACTGCCTCGCGCCCAGGCCCAGCAGGCGCCCGCCGACTATATTCGCCGCCAGACGCTGAAAAATGCCGAGCGGTTTATCATCCCCGAGCTTAAAGAGTTCGAAGATAAAGCCCTGTCGGCAAAATCCCGTGCGCTAACCCGGGAAAAGTGGCTCTACGACCAGTTACTCAACGAACTGAACGAAGAGCTCAACGCGCTGCAGCGGACATCCCAGGCGCTGGCTGAGCTTGACGTGCTGTGCGCCTTTGCCGAACGCGCCGAGGCACTCAACTGGGTACGCCCGGCCCTGGTAGAGGGAACCGGCCTGACCATCCACGCCGGGCGCCACCCGGTGGTCGAGCAGGTGAGCGATCACCCCTTCGTGCCCAACGATGTCACGCTCACCCCCGAGCAGCATATGCTGATTATCACCGGCCCCAACATGGGCGGTAAATCGACCTATATGCGCCAAACCGCGCTGATTGCGCTGCTGGCCCACAGTGGCAGCTTTGTCCCGGCGGACGCGGCCGAAATAGGCCCTGTCGACCGAATCTTCACGCGTATCGGCTCTTCGGATGACCTGGCCGGCGGGCGCTCGACCTTCATGGTCGAAATGACCGAGACCGCCAATATCCTGCACAATGCCACCGAGCACAGTCTGGTGTTGATGGACGAAATCGGCCGCGGCACCAGCACCTTTGACGGCCTGTCGCTGGCCTGGGCAAGCGCCGAGCATCTGGCCAGTGCCCGCGCCTTGACGCTCTTCGCGACCCACTACTTTGAAATGACCGGGCTACCCGACCAGGCCGACGGCGTGGCCAATATTCACTTAACCGCTACCGAGCACGGCGACAATATCGTCTTCATGCACCGTATCGAGTCAGGCCCCGCCAGCCAGAGTTACGGCTTACAGGTTGCCCAACTGGCGGGGGTACCCAACCGGGTTATCCAGCGGGCGCGTGAAAAGCTGGTTGCCCTGGAGCAACGCGATGTTGAGGAGCAGCGCCAAATGCCGCTATCTCAAACGGCCGCGCCTCAGCAGAATGACTTGTTTGCCAGCGCGCCTCACCCGGTAGTAGAGGCGTTGGAAAACGCTGATGTGGATGGTTTATCGCCACGTGAAGCGCTATCGCTGTTATACCAATGGCGCGAGCTGCTTTAAATTCGCGCACAGAACAACGCACGGCGCTTGCCGCGGCGTTAGGGCACCTCTAGAATGTCGCCCATACTTTTTAGCTTATAAAAAATGGCTGATTTATAACCATTCACGATTGACCATGACCAAGGTCGCTCCCTTGGTCCCGCAAGAGGGATAGCAAGATGACGTTTGTCGTTACCGAGAACTGCATCCAATGTAAATACACCGACTGTGTGGAAGTCTGCCCGGTCGACTGCTTTTATGAAGGCCCCAATTTTCTGGTGATCCAACCGGACGAGTGTATCGACTGCGCGCTGTGCGAGCCGGAATGCCCTGCCGAGGCGATATTTTCGGAGGATGAACTGCCTGAAGGACAAGAGCAGTTTATTGAAATCAACGCGGAACTGTCTGAAGTGTGGCCCAACATCGCCGAAAAGAAAGACCCGCTTCCCGATGCTGAAGAGTGGGATGGAAAAAGCGGCAAGCTGGAGAAGCTGGAACGCTAAGCCATTCAACGACACGATTAACAACGATCTGATTAAAACCAGCCACTACGCTGGTTTTTTATATCGACTGGCTTTTAGCTCTACTGACCTTTTATATTAACGGGTCTTTCATATTACGAGTGCTGCCATGCGGGCAAATCGAGTAGGGTGAGGCGTTACCGCCTCATCCCTCTCACAGAACCGTACATACGGGCCACGTATACGGCTCATGTCATTAACTTACCCCGAACTCGGGGACAGTGATGCCCGTTTTGATC
>JAIVHM010000146.1:0-3579 GCA_020201095.1 Halomonas sp.
CCGCTGGTGCCTGGCTACCACGGCGACGATCAAGACGACGCCCTGCTGTGCAGCGAAGCCGACAAGATCGGCTACCCGGTGATGCTCAAAGCCAGCGCCGGTGGCGGCGGTAAAGGCATGCGCGTTGTCGAATCCGGCGATGGTTTACAGGCCGCGCTAGACGGCTGCCGCCGTGAGTCCAAAGCCGCGTTCGGCGATGACCGTATGCTGATCGAGAAGTACCTGGTGCAGCCACGCCATGTGGAAGTACAGGTGTTCTGCGACCTTCACGGCAACGGCGTTTACCTGTTTGAGCGGGATTGCAGCGTGCAGCGCCGCCATCAAAAAGTCATCGAAGAAGCGCCCGCCCCCGGCATGACGGCGGAGCTGCGCAGCGCCATGGGCGATGCAGCCGTGCGTGCCGCCCAGGAGATCGGCTATGTGGGCGCGGGCACCGTCGAATTCTTATTAGACATTGACGGCTCGTTCTACTTTATGGAGATGAATACCCGTCTTCAGGTCGAGCACCCGGTCACCGAAATGATCACCGGCCAGGATCTGGTCGAGTGGCAACTGCGCGTGGCCATGGGCGAACCACTCCCTTGCCGCCAAGATGAGCTGACCATTACAGGCCACAGCTTTGAAGCGCGTATTTACGCCGAAGACCCGGATCAGGACTTTCTGCCCGCCACCGGCTTCCTCACCCGCTTCACACTCGACTTAGAAGGCGCGGGTTTAAGTAGCGACCAGGTACGTTTGGACAGCGGTGTTGAGAGCGGCGATACGGTGTCGATGCACTACGACCCGATGCTTGCCAAGTTAATCGTGCACGGCCCCGACCGCGACGCGGCACTGGCCACGCTTAACCGCGCGCTGGCGGCGCTAGACGTTCAAGGGGTGGTGACCAACCGCGCCTTTTTAATGCGCCTGGCAACCCACCCCGGTTTCAAGAAAGTGGAGCTGGATACGCGCTTTATAGAGCGCAATGAAGCGACACTTTTCGCACCGCGCCGCCACAGCATGGAGGCTTACGCCAGCGCGGCGCTGATTGGCCTGAATCAATTGGCCCAGGAGTGTGAAAGCGATTCCCCCTGGGATCGCCACGATGGCTTCCGCCTCAACGCGCCCCACACTATTCGCATCGCGCTGTGTGATCCGGCCGATATAAAAGCCGCTGACAGCGACGAGGGGGTAGTGATTGTAGAAGGCAAACGTAACGCGGGCGAAGCGCTGTGGAACCTGACCATTGGCGACGAAACCCTTACCGCCAGCCTACAACCACTGACCGGCGACGCGGTGGCCGTGACGTTGAACGGCCACCGCCGCCGCCTGCAGGCGCGCCGCGATGGCCATGTGGTCGTGATGGCTGACCCGAGCGGTGAAACCCGCTTGTTTTGGCGGCGCATCGATGCCATCGACCACGGTCACCACGAAGCGGAGTCCACCCTCACCGCGCCCATGAACGGCACTGTGGTTGCGCTACTAGTGGAGCCCGGCGTGGCGGTTGAGAAAGGCATGCCGCTGATGGTGATGGAAGCCATGAAGATGGAGCACACCATGACCGCTCCCGCGGATGGCAGCGTGGAAACCTTCCACTTCCAGGCGGGTGATACCGTCAACCAGGGCGATGTGCTTCTCGATTTTGCAGCCAACGAATAAGGAGCTCTCCATGGCATTGCCAATCTCCGTCAAGCTGTTCGAGATGGCCCCCCGGGACGGCCTGCAAAACGAGCCAGGGACGATGGTCCCCACCGCGACCAAAATCGCCCTGATCGAACGGCTGGCCAAAGCAGGTATGACGCATATTGAAGCCGCCAGCTTTGTGTCACCCAAGTGGGTGCCACAAATGGGCGATGCCACTGAGGTAATGACCGGCATCAATCGTCAGCCAGGCGTGGTCTACTCTGCATTGACGCCCAACCTGAAAGGCCTAGAGAACGCGCTGGAAGCGGGCGTTGAAGAAGTGGCCGTCTTTGGCGCCGCGTCAGAAGCCTTCTCGCAGAAGAACATCAACTGCTCCGTTGCCGAGTCGCTTGCGCGCTTTGAACCGGTGCTCAAGCGCGCAGGCGATGCGGGCGTGCGCGTACGTGGCTACGTCTCCTGCGTATTGGGTTGCCCTTATGAGGGCGAGATAGCGCCTAGCAAGGTAGCCGACATAGCCAAGACGCTCTATGCGATGGGCTGCTACGAAATTTCATTGGGCGACACCATTGGCGTAGGTACCCCGCTGGCCGCCAAACGCATGATTGAGGCGACTCGCCAGCAGGTGCCCATTGAGTTCCTGGCGGCTCACTTCCACGACACCTACGGCATGGCGCTGGCCAATTTGTACGCGGTAATGGAAGAAGGCGTCAGCGTCATTGATGCGGCCACGGCGGGCCTGGGCGGCTGCCCCTACGCAAAGGGCGCCTCCGGCAATGTAGCCACGGAAGACGTGCTTTATCTGCTCGAAGGGCTGGGGATAGAAACGGGCATTGATCTCCAGGCCGTGATCGATACCGGCTACTGGATTACCGGCGAGTTAGGCCGCAAGCCCAGTTCTAAAGTCGCCCTGGCAAAAGGCCGCGCCCGCTCATAACAAACAACAAACAGTCACAGCCCATTCGCTCGGACAAGACAAAAATAGTTGGAGAGATACCATGGCATCACCTGCACTTACGCTCCCAAGCTACACCAGCAGCACCGCCGACAAGCCACTGCTGGGCATGACCATTGGCGATAAATTCGACCAGATCGCCGCGCAGTACCCGGATAACGACGCCTTGATTGCGTTGCACCAGAATATTCACTGGCGCTACCGCGAGCTTCAGGAAGAAGTCAATCGATGTGCCCGCGCCCTACTGGCCATCGGCGTCAAAAAAGGCGACCGCGTGGGTATTTGGGCGCCCAACTGTAGCGAATGGACCGTCACCCAATTCGCCACGGCCAAAATTGGCGCCATCCTGGTCAATATTAATCCTTCCTACCGTACCCATGAATTGGAGTACGCGCTGAATCAATCCGGCGCACGCTTTCTGGTGACGGCCAACAGTTTCAAAACCTCCGACTACGGCGCCATGCTGTATGAACTGGCGCCAGAGCTTGACACCTGTACCGCAGGCAAGCTGTCGTCACAAAAGCTGCCCGAGCTTGAGTGCATCATTAACTTGAGTGCCGATAAACACGACGGCATGTGGCGTTGGGCCGACATGATGGAAGAGTCTCGCAACGTCAGCCAAACCGACGTTGACGACCTGCAGGTCACACTTCAGTTCGACGACCCAATCAATATTCAGTACACCTCAGGCACCACCGGCTTCCCCAAAGGGGCGACGCTCTCCCACCACAACATTCTCAACAATGGTTTCTTCGTGGCTGAAAGCATGGGCTTTACCAGCGAAGACCGCCTGGTGATCCCGGTACCGCTTTATCACTGCTTTGGCATGGTGATGGGTAACCTGGGCTGCATGACCCACGGCGCCACCATGATCTACCCGGACGAGGGCTTTGACCCCGGCAAAGTGCTCAAGGCCGTACACGAGCAAAAAGCCACTGCGCTTTACGGCGTGCCGACCATGTTCATCGCCGAACTTGACCATCCGGACTTTGCAAGCACCGACC
>JAIVHM010000146.1:3690-41098 GCA_020201095.1 Halomonas sp.
CAGATCGCCTACGGCATGACCGAAACCAGCCCGGTATCGACCCAGACTGGCGCCAACGACAGCATTGAGAAGCGCGTTTCCACCGTGGGCCGCACCCAGCCCCACCTGGAAAACAAAATCGTCGATCCTGGCAACGGCGGCATTCTACCGAGAGGTGAGATCGGCGAGCTATATACTCGCGGCTACAGTGTCATGCTCAAGTACTGGAACAACGATAAAGCCACATCTGAAGCGATTGACGAGGCGGGTTGGATGCACACCGGCGACCTCGCCACCATGGATGAGGAGGGTTACATCCAGATCGTCGGCCGTATTAAGGATATGGTGATCCGCGGCGGCGAGAACGTTTATCCCAAAGAGATCGAAGAGTTTCTTTATGCCCACCCGGCGATCTCTGAAGTACAGGTGACCGGCGTTCCCGACAAGAAGTACGGCGAAGAACTAATTGCCTGGGTGAAGCTCAACAGCACCGCTGACGACGTAACCGGCGAAGAGTTGCGCGAGTACTGCAAAGGCAAGATCACCCACTTCAAGATTCCGCGCTACTTCAAATTCGTCGATGAATTTCCGATGACCGTCACCGGTAAGATCCAGAAATTCAAAATGCGCGAGATTTCCATTCAAGAGCTCGGGTTAGACGACTAGTGACATGCGCTGGCGACTCGTCGGCTAGCAAATGGGCAAGCATCTGGTCAAAAACTTGGTCAAATGGCGCAATTAAATTGGTAGAGACCAAAATCAGTTGCTATGTTAAATAGATCTGACTTTTTATTACGCTTCTAGGTGTAAGAAAAATGCCAATAAAACGCTTGGCAAGCACCCTCCTCTTTTGCGCCATGCCTTACATAGGCGCCCAAGCTAACGAGTTCGCGCCCGCCACGTCGTATGCGATGCCGCAAAGTGAGTTAATGCAGCTGGACAATGGCGTCATTCTTGAAGGCAGCGACCTTGGCAGTATCGACAGTTACACCAGCGGCTTTCGATTAACCGCCGGCTTCAGCCCATGGCAGTTGCCCCAGTTGGATATTGGCGCTGAACTGGCCTACCGCGAGAGCGAAGAAGTCCCTGTCTCATCGAGTATTTCGCCGTTGATTATGGACACCCTCAGTTTGGGCGGCGCCGTAGTAGCAGGCATGCGCATGGGCGCATTCAGTGTGTATGCCAAATCGGGGCTAACTGAGTGGCGCGGTGAAAGCTACCGGCCAATGCAAGACATCGATGACAGCGGCACCGCCCTACTCCAGGGGATTGGCGCCACTCTCACCGTCAACCGCCTCGTCAGCCGCCTCGAATACGAGCGGGTCGATGACCCCACCCTTGATCATCTCAATATGCTCAGCGCTTCATTGCACCTGCCGTTTTAAAGGCCCTTCACGTTAGAAAACCTTCTTCGTTTAGTGAAAACGCGATTTATACATGATTGCGGATTGACCTATTGCCTAATCGTGATAGCGTACTAGTACGCTAGTACAATATTTATCATTGGGTGCCACACGATGTTTTTATGCCATGTTTTCAAACGATGAGTACCAGGCTGAGCTGATTCGTCACCTGCTCGCCATCGACTCGCCTGACGCAATGGATGAGGCGCTGGCCAGCTTACTGACGCCAGCAGAGTATCAAGAAATCAGTAAACGCCTACAGATTTTCAAGCTGCTGCGCGAAGGCGTGCCACACCGCAAAATTGCCGAAACCCTGGGCGTGGGGATCGCTACGGTTTCGCGGGGCTCCCGCGCCTTGGCCACGTTACCCGGTTCAACATCGCCACCTTCTACACGACCTTCTTCACGGAATGATTGATCATGACCACTGCTGACATGCACGCATCTAAAGGCCCTGAGCCGTTTACGCTGCCGCGCAAGCCGCACTATGTGACGCTGGCGGCCGACTGCGACTTTTTTGCCCTCTTTCAAAAAATCGAGCGGCAGTTTACTAACTGCTACATGCTCGAGTCGCTGGGCGAAGATAGCCATATGGCGCGCCACTCGATCATCGGCTTCGACCCCGAGTACACGCTCTATGCCAACGGCAAGACGCTGACGATCGAAGACCGCGACGGCAATGCCAACCACTACCCGAGCGATAACCCTTATGAGCTGCTGCGCAGCCTGATACCGCAGAATATTATTTCGCGGAAATACGCTGGTGGGCTAAGCGGCTATCTGGGTTATGACGCCATGCAGTACTTCGAGCCGTCGCTGACACTCAAGGCCAGCGATGACTTCGATACGTTTCGGTTCGGGCTCTATAAAGATGGGTTGATCCTCGACAAGATGACCGGTGAGGTTATCTATTTTTACTATGACAATAGCCGCTACGAGTTTCTGCAAACGCTGATTGACGCCGACGACACGCCGCCCGGCCCGCTGCATATCACGGCCCTGGGCGACACCATGAGCCAGGCGGAGCACGCCGAGGCCGTGGCCAAGGTGAAACAGGACATCATCGACGGCAAGGTCTTCCAGTGCGAGGTCGGCTTTAAAAAGCGCTTTCAGATTCAGGGCGACACCCTGGCGCTATATGACCAACTACGTACCATCAACCCTTCACCGCAGATGTACTACGTCAAATTTGGTGATCAGAAGCTTATTGGCGCAAGCCCCGAGCTGCTGTTTCGTCTGCGCCAGGGCGAAATGGAAACTTTCCCCTTGGCGGGTACCACGACCCGGGGCCAAACGCCTCAGGAAGATACCCAGCTCGCCCGGGCGCTGCTTAATGACCCCAAAGAGATCGCCGAGCACAATATGATCGTCGATCTTCACCGCAACGATATTGGTCGAGTGGCGCAGTTTGGCACGGTAAAAGTCCGCAGCCTGATGGATATCAAGCGTTTCAGCCACGTTCAGCATATCTCCAGCGAAATTGTCGGCATTATTGCCGAGAATGACGACATGTTCAGCGCGCTGGCCAGCAACTTCCCGGCGGGCACCCTCACCGGTGCCCCCAAGATCGAAGCCATGAAAATCATCGACGACCTAGAAACCGATGGGCGTGGCCCCTACGGCGGCGCGGTGGGCCAGTTTTCGTTCAACGGCGACTGTACCTTTGCCATTCCCATTCGCACGGTATTTGTGAACGGCGAGAAAGCCTACGTGCAAACCTGCGGCGGTAACGTCTTTGACAGTAACGCCGACGATGAATACGAAGAGATCCGCCGCAAGTTTGCCGGTACCCGCAAGGCCCTGGCCCCCTTTATGAGCACGGAAACGGAGAGCCCCGCATGAAGGTGCTGATCATCGATAACTACGACTCCTTCACCTATAACCTTTACCAGTTTATCGGTGAGATCCTGACCACGGAAAAAAATCGCGGCAGAGTGCCCCATTTCGAGATAATCGTTAAGCGCAATAACCAGATCGACTTCAAAGCGATTGAAACCATGGCGCCGGATCGCATTATCATCTCCCCCGGCCCCGGCTCGCCGGATGACCCGCGCTACTTTGGCGTGTGTGCCGAGGTGATCGAGAAGCTGGGTAAAACCACCCCGCTGCTGGGGGTTTGTCTAGGCATGCAGGGCATCGTGCACGTGTTTGGCGGTAAGGTCGTCAAAGCGCCGCTACCCATGCACGGCAAGATTAGTCCTATCAACCACAACAACCACTCGGTGTTTAACGGCGTGCCCGACCAGCTGGAAGTGATGCGCTATCACTCGCTGATTGCCGATGCGACAACCCTACCCGAGTGCCTGGAAGTGACTGCCACGGTGGGCGCCCTGGCGGCTGACGACTTTGAACAGCATAGTCGCTGGCAGGCACTCGGCGAGTTTGAGTTGATGGGTGTGAAACACCGGGACTACCCCATCCACGGCATTCAGTTCCACCCGGAATCGTTTGCGACCGAAGGCGGCAAGGAACTGATTAGCAACTTCCTGTTTGCCTACGCAGCCTGACGCCATCACTATTATTTTCGGCGTGGAGCCGGCTTGCCTTTAACCGGCTTATTTTTCACAGGCTTGCCCTGTCCGGCTGCTTTGCGGCCGGAAGGCACGCCGCTCGACTTGCCTTTAAGTGCTGGTTTACCGCCAGCGCTTTTGGCCTTGGGCCGCCCCGACCCGCTGGCAGTGCGTTTTCCTGCCACTTTACCCGGCCCTTTACTCGGCGTTTTGTCACCGGATTTAGCGCCACGCTTGCCCGGCGTGCCAGCGGCATTTTTGCGAGATTTATTCTGGCTGCTCGAGCGCTTTGGAGCAGACGACGGCGCGGGTTTGGCCTCTGAACTGGCTGTTAGCGCCTCAATCGTCGCGATCTCTTTCGGGGTCAAGTCGCGCCAGTCGCCTAGCGCCAGGCCCTTGAGCGACACATTCATGATGCGCGTGCGAATGAGCTGGGTGACGTCATAGCCGAAATAGTCACACATGCGGCGAATCTGGCGATTCAATCCCTGCACCAGCGTCATGGTGAACTCGAAGGTAGATACCTTTTCCACGTGGCATTTTTTGGTTACCTGGCCGAGGATGGGCACCCCGTTCTGCATCCCGTGAATAAAGTCATCGGTAATCGGTTTGTTAACCGTCACCCGGTATTCTTTTTCATGGTGATTGTTGGCCCGCAAAATCTTGTTCACCAGGTCGCCATTATTGGTGAGCAATATCAGCCCCTGGGAGTCTTTATCCAGCCGGCCAATGGGAAAAATGCGCGTGCCGTGTTTTACAAAATCGACAATGTTGTCTTTTTCGCTGGACTCGGTCGTACAGACAATACCCACCGGCTTATTGAGCGCAATGAGGACGAGGTCTTCCTCTTCCTGGGGCTCGATATCCTGGCCGTTCACTTTGACCCGGTCGCCTGCCACCACCTGGTCACCGGTCGTCGCCCGGCGACCGTTAATCCAGACGTTGCCCTGCTCCACGAAGCGGTCGGCTTCCCGCCGCGAGCAAAGGCCGCTTTCGCTGATATATTTATTGATACGGGTAGATTTTCGTAACGTCATAGAACGCCATGTGGCTGAAAGGGATAAATAAACGCTTAAAAAGACGAACCGGGCTGCTTCAGAAACGCCAGCTCCTCGTCGGTAGATACCCGACCTAGCAGGGCATTGCGGTGTGGGTAGCGGCCAAAACGATCAATAATCGCCTTGTGGCGCACTTCAAAGTCGAGGTTTTTCTCCAACCCCGGTTGGTCAAACAGTTCCATCGCCCGCTCGTGAATCGCCGCCGACTCGCTATGCATATAGGGCATGTACAGAAACGCCCGCTGCTCGCTGGAAAGCCCAACGTCAGCGCCAGCGGCCACCGCTTCCTGAGCCAGCACCAGCGCCAAGGCATCGGTGGCAAAGGCACGCGCATCGTCGCGGTATATATTACGCGAAAACTGATCCAGTACGATGATCTCCGCGAGCCGCCCCTGGGGCGTTTGCCGCCAGGCGGAGCACTCGCACTGCCCCGCCTGGGCATGCAGCGTGCCAAACCGTTCCCGGATCGCCTGGTCCATCTTGGGGTCTTTTTTAAACCACTGCGCAGGCGTCAAGGCCTCAAACCAGAAATCGAGAACCGCTTGAGCATCTGAGGCCATTGACGCCTCCTTCTAAGCATCATTAAAAGCTCGCCGGACTTGGCTAGCCCGTGTTACGTAGGCCAGCCGCAATCCCCGCCATGGTGACCATCAAGGCTCTTGAAAGATCGGCGCTAATGGCCCCGTCGGCGTCTCGGTTACGCTGCAACAGCTCCGCCTGCAAACCGTGGAGCGGATCGATATAGGGGTTACGCACATCGATCGCCTGACGAATCAGCGGCGTATTTTCCAGCAGTTTCTCCTGCTGCAGAATATCCAGCACGGACTCTTCCAGCCGAGCGAACCGCTCGCGCAGCTGTTTACCCAAGGCCTTCAACGAGGGCTCGTCCACCAAGCGATGCTCGTAATAGGCGGCAATCGCCACATCAGCTTTGGCCAGCAGCATTTCCAGCATATCCAGGTAGGTGCCAAAGAACGGCCACTCGTTGCGCATTTCCTGGAGCACCTCGCGCCCTCCCGGCTGTTCAAGCCGACGCGAGAACGCCTCGCCGCTACCCAGCCACGCGGGCAGCATCAGGCGAATTTGCGTCCAGGCGAAAATCCACGGAATCGCCCTCAGGGTTTCCACCCCACCGTCCTGGCGGCGTTTGGTTGGCCGAGAGCCCAACGGCAGCCTACCCAGCACGCCTTCCGGTGTCACTGAACGGAAATAAGGGACAAAGTCCGGGTCTTCACGTACCAGACCAACATAGGCGGCGTGCGCGACGCTTGAAAGCTGATCCATTTCTTCGCGCCAGTGGGGCTCCGGCGCTCTCGGCGGCAGCAGCGTGGCCTCCAACACCGCACAGGCATAAATTTCCATCGAGCGCAGGGCGATATCCGGCTGGCCAAACTTGAAGCGAATCATCTCGCCCTGCTCGGTCACCCTTAAACTGCCGTTCACCGAGCCCGGCGGCTGGGAAAGAATCGCCGCGTGGGCGGGGCCACCACCCCGGCCAACGGTGCCACCGCGGCCGTGGAACAGCGTAAGGTCGACACCATGCCGCTTGCACACATTGACCAGCGACTCCTGGGCCCGGTACTGCGCCCAGGCAGCAGCCAGTTGCCCGGCATCCTTGGCAGAGTCTGAATAACCAATCATCACCTCTTGGCCCTTGCGCATCAGTTTACGGTAGCCCGGCAGCGCGAGCAGCTGATCAATCACGTCACCCGCGTGATCCAGGTCGTTAAGGGTTTCGAACAACGGCGCAATCGGCAAGGTTACGTTGCCGCCGGCTTCTTTCATCAACAGCGCCACGGTAAGCACGTCGGAGGGTTCAGCGGCCATGGAGATGATGTAGGTCCCCAGTGCTTCAGTGTGTTCCTGGGCGACCACCTTGAAGGTATCGAGGACCTCGCGGGATTCTGCCGAACATTCCCAACGGCGGGGTATCAACGGTCGCCGCGACTCAAGTTCAGCCAGCAAAAATTCCTGGCGCTGGGTTTCATCCCACTCGCGGTAGTGACCCAAATTCAGCGCGTCGGTCAGCTCTTCCATTACCTGGGCATGACGGCTGGCTTCCTGGCGCAGGTCGAGCTTGGTCAGCGTGACGCCAAACACCGCCACTCGGCGCAGGGTGTCCAGCAGTGCGCCATTGGCGATGGTATCCAGGCCCACATCGCACAGCGAACGGTAGCAGGCCAGCAAAGGCGCATACAGCTGGTCGCGGGTTTCGATAATCGGCCCGCCGTCATAGTTATGCCCCTCAAGCTCGGCCTTGGCCCAGTCGCGGGTGGACTCCATCTTCACCAGCAGGCGTTTCAGCACTTCGCGATAGGGCTCGGCCACTTCGCCTGCTTCAGCCTTGAGCGCGCTATTGGCCTTCCACATAGAGAGCTCGGTCTTGAGCTGCTCAAGGTCGCGCAGATAAAGATCCGCCGCCATCCAACGGCCTAACAAAAGCACTTCTTTGGTCACCTTTGCGGTCACGTTCGGGTTGCCATCCCGGTCTCCGCCCATCCAGGAGGCATAGCGAATGGGTGCAGCGTCGAGCGGCAGGCGTTCGCCAGCGGTCTCAAGCAGCAGGTTATCCAGATCGCGATGAAAGTCAGGCACTGCCTGCCACAGCGAATTTTCAATCACGGCAAAGCCCCACTTGGCCTCATCGACGGGCGTGGGTCGTTCGTGACGAATCTCGTCGGTATGCCAGGCCTGGCTGATCAACTCTTCCAGCCGCCCCTGAGCGCGGGTACCCCGCTCAGGGTAGTCTTCAGAGCCTTCAATGGCCGTCAGGCAGTCGTCGATGGCATCGTACTTTTGAATCAGGGTGCGACGAATGACTTCGGTGGGGTGCGCGGTGAGCACCAGCTCAACCCGCATATTGGCAAGGCTTTCGACCAGCTTGCGCGGCGAGTTGCCTGCCTGCTCGGCGCGTTTGAGCAGCTCGCCAAGCACCGGCTGCGAGCCCGGCTTGTAGTCCTCCACGCGACGGAACCGCGCCCGGTAGTGCTGCTCAGCGATGTTGGCGAGATTGAGAAACTGATTAAAGGCACGGGTGACGGGCAGTAAATCCTGCTCGGGCAGCTTACGCAGGTATTCGATCAAGTTGCGCTGCTGCAGCGAATCACCCTGCCGCCCCTGCTTGGCGTGGGCACGAATGGTTTCGATTTTATCGACAAATGATTGGCCTAGATCATCGGCAATGGTTCGCCCCAGGCTGTCGCCCAGAATTCGCACGTTATCGCGTAACGATTCGTGTAGGTCATGGCTCATGGCGTGGCCTCCTTGCAGGGGTCGCGTAAACGGTTAATAACGATTCAACGGGGCTCTTCGGCTTTGGCGGCCTGCCAGTGAGCTTCCATCTCGTTCAACGTGGCCTCAGAGAATGGTCGCTTGGCAGCGCTGAGTTCGCCCTCTACATAGCGAAAGCGCCGTTCGAATTTGGCATTGGTCGCGCGCAGGCACTGCTCCGGGTTAGCCCCTAGCGTGCGTGCTAAATTAGTCACGGCAAACAGTAGGTCACCGACTTCTTCATGGGCGTGCTGCTGGTCGCCAGCAGCGAGGGCCTCTTCCACTTCATCAAGCTCTTCGCGTATCTTGGCCAGAACGCCCTGTGAATCCGGCCAGTCAAAGCCCACGCGTGCCGCGCGTTTGGAAAGCTTGGCCGCACGGCTAAGCGCAGGCAAAGTACGCGGTACATCGTCAAGCACTGAGGCGGCAGCGCCGTCGCTATCAGCATCTGCTCTTGCGTCACGTTCTGCGGCTTTCAGCGACTCCCAGCGGCTATTCACCTGCTGGGTTTGCACATCCTCAGCACTCACTCCTGATGGGCGGCGTGAGCTCAAGGTGCCGTCGGGGAAGACATGCGGGTGGCGACGCAGCATCTTGGCGGTCAGCGTATCGACAATGTCATGGAAGTCGAAGCGCTGCTCTTCCGCCCCAAACTGGGCGTAGTAAACCACCTGGAACAACAGGTCACCCAGCTCGCCGGGCAGTTCGTCAAAGGCGCGCCGTTCGATGGCATCGGCCACTTCATAGGCTTCTTCAAGGGTGTGGGGCACGATGCTGTCCCAATCCTGCTTGATATCCCAGGGGCAGCCCTGCTCGTGGTCTCGAAGAACCTGCATCAGGGTGAGCAAATCATCCAGCGAATAGCGCATTAGGCCCCGCCTCCTCGCGTGGTCTTGTCCGGATCGGTGTCACGCAGGCGTCGTACCTCGGTCACATTGGGCAATTGCTGAATACGTGAGAAAAGACGCCCCAGCGCTTCCAGACCGTCGACTTCCAGGGTAATGCGCAACCGGGCAATGCCTTCGTCGGTGTCGGTCAGCGTGTTCACCGCCAGCACATTGACTTTTTCGTTGCCTAGCAGACCCGTGACATCGCGCAGCAGGCCTGAACGATCCCAGGCTTGGATCTCGATGGTTACCGGATAGCGTGTCTCGGCGCGCTCGCCCCACTCCACTTCAATAATGCGCTGGGGTTCATCCAGGCGCAATTGCAGGATGTTGCTGCAGTCCTGGCGGTGCACTGTCACGCCGCGGCCCTGGGTAATGAAACCGACGATGGGTTCACCGGGAACCGGTCGACAGCAGTTGGCCATGCTGGTTTTCAGGTTGCCGACCCCCAGCACGGTAATATCGCTTTTGGTGGCCTTGCTGGACTGACGCTTGGGCTTGGCGAGCAGTCGGTCGAGCTGTTCCTGGTCATCGGTTTCACCGAACAGCTGCTGGGCCTGGTGGAGCACCTGCCCGATGCGCAAGTCGCCTGCCCCCAAGGCGGCGTACATGTCATCCGGCGTCTGGTAATTGACCGCTTTGGCGAGCTTGGGCAGATCGAGCCCGTCGACATCCAGGCGGCGCATTTCGCGATCAAATAGCACGCGCCCTTCTTCAAGGTTTTGATCTCGGGCCTGGTACTTGAACCAGGCCTGTATCTTCGCCCGGGCACGGGATGTGCGCACATAGCCAAGGCTTGGGTTGAGCCAGTCGCGGCTTGGCCCGCCCTTCGTCGCGGTAAGAATCTCGACCTGCTGACCGGTTTTCAGCTTGTAGGTCAGCGGCACGATACGGCCGTTGATTTTGGCTCCGCGGCAGCGGTGGCCGATTTCAGTGTGCACCCGGTAGGCAAAATCGATGGGCGTGGCGATCCGCGGCAAATCGATCACGTGGCCGTCGGGGGTAAACACGTAGATGCGGTCCGGAGCGACATCGCTTGAAAGCCCTTCGCGCAGGTCGCCAAAGCCACCCACCTCGTCCTGCCACTCGAGCACCTGGCGTAACCAGGCGATTTTTTCTTCGTAGCTGCGGCTTTTGGCATTGGTATCGTGGCCCTTGTAGCGCCAGTGGGCACAGACGCCAAGCTCAGCTTCATCGTGCATCGCGAAGGTGCGAATCTGAATTTCCAGCACTTTGTTTTCCGGCCCCATCACGGCCGTGTGCAGCGACTGGTAGCCATTTTTCTTGGGGTTGGCGATGTAGTCATCAAACTCGTTGGACACATGATGCCAACGGGAATGAACGATCCCCAATACTGTGTAGCAGTCGGTCACTTCGGGGACCAGAATGCGCACGGCGCGCACGTCGTGAACCTGGGAAAAATCGATCCGTTTGCGCTTCATTTTGCGCCAGATCGAATAGATATGTTTGGCGCGTCCATCGACGTCGTAATGGTGGATATTCTGAGCTTCCATCAGGCCTTTCAAGGTTTCTACGACATCATGGATATAGCGGTCGCGGTCAAGCCGCTTTTCTGCCAGCAGCTTGGCAATCGTTTTGTATTCTTCTTCGTGGAGATAGCGAAACGACAGGTCTTCCAGCTCCCACTTGAGCTGACCAATACCCAGGCGGTGCGCCAGCGGCGCGTAGATATCGGCCACTTCACGGGCGACCTGTTGGCACTTTTCCCGGGGCGCATCTTTGACCTGGCGCAGGGCACAGGTACGCTCGGCAATTTTGATCAGCGCCACGCGCACATCGCCGACCATATTGACCAGCATCTTACGCAGGTTTTCCTGCTGGTTGTGCTGGCCCATGCCATGGTTGGGGGCCAAGGGGTAGCTGATCGCGGCCATCTGTAAGACACCATCGATCAGGTTGGCCACCTCATTACCAAAGCGCTTGCCCACCGCCTCCAGCGTCAATAAGCCTTCACGCACCGCACGGTAGAGAACCGCCGCTTCCAATGTTGATTGGTCTAGCTTGAGTTCACCCAGAATATCGGCCATTTCCAGGCCCATACGAAAGCTGGAACCCGGCGTCAGCCACACACGGTGCGACCTGGGCGCATCCAGCTCCAGGGTTTGAGCAAGCTCGCAGGCCTCACGTAAACGCGCTGGTTCCGGAAGACGCACGTCTTCTTGCAGGCGAGATAACCATTTCTGCAAGTCCACCGTTCCGCTGTCGGTTAGCGGCTGGTCTTCACGCACTTTTACCATGACGATTCTCATCCATTCGAGGCAGCCGTTTGCGACACCGCTGCCGAGGCTAACGGCGTTTTAGGCACACGTCGTGTGTTCAAACAGCATCAGCGTTTCCATATGTGCAGTGTGCATAAACATGTCGGCCACTGCGACGTGGTTGATGCGGTAACCTGCATGCACAAGGTGTGCCGCATCACGGGCAAGCGTGGCGGGGTCACAGGAAATATACACGACCCTGGCAACCGGATTGCGCGAAAGCGCTTGGCAAATGACCTCGGCCCCGCTGCGTGGTGGGTCGAGCACCAGTGCCTCCAGACCATCGGCCTTGAGCAGCGAGGCGACGGTATCCGGGTCGCTTAAATCGGCCTGCTGGCCCGTCACATCAAGTCGATTGCGATGGGCGTTATCGAAAAGCCGCTCAACCATGGCAGGACTGCCTTCTACGGCATGTACACAAGCCCCTGCTGCTGCCATGGGCAGGCTGAAGTTACCGATCCCGGCAAACAGGTCCATCGTCCGCTGGCCTGGCGAAGGCGCCAACCAACGCATGGCGGTATCGACCATCTGCTGATTCACGGCAGCGTTGACTTGTAAAAAATCACCGGGGGCAAAATGCAGCGTCAACGGCGTCCCATCACGCGTATTGAGGGTCTCTTCCAATACCGGCGGCGCACCATACCAGTGCAGCGTTGGACTTTCACGCCCTAACCAGGTGCCCAAAGCGACTTGATGTTGGTCAGCAAACGCCTGCCAGCGCTCGGCATCAGCCGTATTGGCTTTCAATTGGCGAACCAGAACAACTTGCTGGCTGGCGGTCGCCAGCAGTTCTATGTGCCCCACCTGGCGCGGGGCATCAAGCGTTGCCAACAGCGCGTGCAGGGGAGTGATAAGCGCCTGCAAACCATCGACCAGCACAACACAACGCTCAATATCGATCAGCCTGTGAGAGTGGGCCGCTCGAAAGCCCAACCGGGGATGACCGTTGCCATCGACTTTGACGCCTAGGCGCGCCCGCCGTCGGTAGCCCTGGTTGTCATCGTGCAGCGATTCGATATCACCCAGCTCGATTCCCTGGCGAGCCATTAAATCGCGCACCACTGCCCTTTTATGCTCGCGTTGCGACGCCACGGTCATGTGCTGCAAATCGCAGCCGCCGCAATGGCTGAAATGCGGGCAAGGCGGCGACACACGCTGCGCCGAGGGGGTCAACAGGTTTTTGACATGCGCTTCGTCGTAGCGCTTGCGGGTCTGGTGAACCGCGACGTCAACGTGCTCGCCGGGTAATGCCTGGTCAATAAAGACCGTTTTACCTTCAGCGTTGTGAGCCACCCCGCGTCCGTCATGCGCCAAGCGCTCTACCTCCAGAGCGCTTGTCTCTTGCGGCGCCTGATTCGAGGATTTTGCCGCGGGTTGGCGTGCAAGACCAGAATGCCCCGACGCGGGGCGCGGCGGCCGCCGTTTTCCCAACATGGCCATCTATACCTCCGGGGCAAACAAGCCTGTGGAAAGGTAGCGATCGCCGCGGTCGCAGACGATAAACACGATCACGGCATTTTCCACCTGCTCGGCAATACGCAGCGCGCCCGCAAGGCTCCCCCCCGAGGAAACACCCGCAAAGATGCCCTCTTCACGCGCCAGACGCCGCATGTGCTCTTCGGCTTCTGGCTGAGCAATATCCAGCGTGGTATCCACCCGAGGCGCTTCAAAGATGGCCGGCAGATACTCCTGCGGCCAGCGCCGAATACCCGGAATGCTCGCCCCATCAGCCGGCTGAAGGCCGACAATCTGAATCGCCGGATTCTGCTCTTTCAGATAGCGCGATACTCCCATGATGGTGCCGGTCGTTCCCATGGAACTGACAAAATGGGTCACTTCGCCGCCCGTTTGTCGCCACACTTCAGGGCCTGTCGTCCGGTAGTGGGCCAGGGGATTGTCCGGATTGGCAAACTGGTTGAGCGGCTTGCCGTCACCCCGGGCGATCATGCCGTCGGCGATATCCCGCGCTTCTTCCATGCCGCCTTCTTTACTCGCCGACACCAGCTGCGCGCCGAACGCTGCCATGGCCTGCTTACGCTCCTCGGAAGCGCTCTCGGGCATTATCAGCACCATGCGATAACCCTTGATGGCAGCGGCCATCGCCAGGGCGATACCGGTATTGCCCGACGTGGCTTCGATCAGTGTGTCGCCGGGGGCAATATCACCGCGTGCTTCTGCCTCGGTGAGCATCGAAAGCGCCGGCCGGTCTTTCACCGACCCGGCGGGGTTGTTACCTTCCAGTTTCGCCAGGAGGGTATTGTTGCGCCCCGCGCTGATACGCTTCAGACGCACCAACGGCGTGTTGCCAACCACCTCTTCTAACGTGGGATAATCCATCGCATCAATTCCTTATCGTGACCGTTACCTACATTATATCGGTGCTAACGTACACTGGACAGGTAACCCTCTTGAATCAGCAGGCTGCTTTCATGTCTTTGAACACGCGACTTCTTTTTGCGCTGCTTGGCCTTCCGCTTGCGGTCTATGCCTGCATGGCGATACTGCTGGTCATCCAAAACGATCAAAAGACCCACGCGCTGTTAGAAGAGCGCATTGTAAGCGCCAGCCACTCGATTGCTCCAAGCATGGCCGAGGCGTTGCTGGACACCGATATTGATCAACTGGACGAATACGTTACGACGTTCTTGGAGCAGCAAGGCGTCATTTCAGTGACCGTATTCGATAATCAAAATAATCGCCTTCTGGTACGCGGGAGCATCAATTCAACATCACCGCTTTCGTCCTACCCTGACACCACGCAACTTGTCTCTACCGATGATGGATTGGGCTTGCAAGTTCCGCTGAAAGCGTCGGCCACAGGCAACGAATCTCCCGCACGAGCGGGTTGGCTTGAAGCCAAAATAGATACCCAAACGCTCAACCTTGCTCGCTATCAGATGATTGCCAGCTTAAGCCTGGGAGGAATGCTTCTTGGACTTTGCCTGTTTTTAATTGCCTTTGCGATCAGCCGCTATGTCACGCGGCCCATCGAAGACGCCAGCCATGCGCTTTACCGCCTGTCGCGGAGCGATTATGAGCAAACGGCAATGTCGCATAACGCCGTTGAATTGAATCGCTTGGCTCAACACATCAATGCCCTTGCCAGTCATCTCCAGAGCGCCAAGCATGACATGCAAGCACAAATCGAACAGGCGACCAGTGAACTTCAGGAGTCCATGGAGACCATCGAAGAGCAGAACATCAAGCTCGACTTGGCCCACCGCAGTGCGGTGCGAGCCAATACGGTGAAGTCCGAATTTCTCGCCAACATGAGCCACGAAATCCGCACGCCGCTGAACGGGATAATCGGGTTTTGTCGACTGCTGGGCCGTTCGTCCCTGGATGACCGCCAACGCGATTGGCTACAGCACGTGCATAGGGCCTGCGATAACCTGCTCATGCTGGTCAACGATGTCCTCGACTTTTCCAAGCTGGAAGCCAACCGGCTAACCTTGGAAGAAGCCGATATCGACATCGTGACGCTGGTTGATGAGGTTCTCGGCCTGCATGCCCCCGAAGCCCAGCGTAAACACCTCCACCTAGTGGCCATGGTCTACGACGATGTGCCAACACCGCTCAGCGGCGACCCGCTCAGGCTGCACCAGGTGCTCAATAACCTGCTCAGCAATGCCCTCAAGTTTACCCAGCAGGGCGACGTGGTCGTCAGGGTCATGCTGGAGCACTACGCGGGTAAGCATGTCGTGCTGAATATCAGCGTCAGCGACACAGGTATCGGCCTGAGCGAAGAGCACCAGCAACAGTTATTCAGTGCCTTTTCCCAAGCTGAACCCAGCCATCCCCGCCAGTTTGGCGGTAGCGGGCTCGGCTTGACCATCTGTCGTCAGCTCATTCACCGCATGGGGGGAGAGATCAGCGTCGAGAGCGAATTGAATAAAGGCTCAACGTTCTCGTTCACCCTGCCTCTCCAAGCTACCCACGCCGACGAACGCAGCCCCGAGCTGCACCTTGACGGCCCGATCGTTCGCATTCACGAACCCCACACCACCACGCGTCATGTGCTGGAGCACCTACTGGAACGCTGGGGAGCAATGCCGGTCGCGCTTTCAAGCAACACCGCCAGCGATTTGCTACTCATCAGTCTTGACCGGGATGATTTAAAACCCAGGGCGCTTAGCCAATGGCAGGAAATTATCCGCGCCGCCGAATGTCCCGCGCTGGTGCTGGTAAACGGGTCAAGCTTTGAACTGCCAACACTCGATTTCCCATTCAAAGGCGAGCTGCTTTGCAAGCCATTTACCCGTTCGCAACTGGCTGTATCCCTGACACATCTATTGGTACCGGTCAGAGAAACCCGCGCCCTCCAAAGCGCCTCACTTCCGGCGTTACCTTTCGCGGATGAAGGGTATCGACTATTGGTCGTCGACGACAACGCATCAAACCGGCAACTGCTCAGTGCGTTACTGGAAGCGCCCGGCCGGCACATCACCCTTGCAGAAAGTGGTCATAAAGCGATCGAGATGGCCCGCGAGCAGACTTTTGACATGGTGTTAATGGATATTCGCATGCCGCAGATGGATGGCGTGCAAACCACCCAGGCACTGCGACGCATCAACCATGTCTGGAGCCGCTGTCCGATTATTGCAGTGACCGCGCACGCGCTGAATAGTGAGCGTCAACGCTGGTTAGCCGAAGGCCTTGACGACGTAATTATCAAGCCGATAGACGAGAATGACTTGAACCAATTGCTAAACCGGTTCCTGGGCATTGCCGTTCCGGTTTCAGCGCCCCAGATTCAGCCCCCCCTTGCGACTAAAAAACTGCCCGGTGAGACATCCACATCTGCCGCGTTACCGGTGATCGACCTGACACTGGGCGCGCGCTTGGCCGGTGGCAAAGATGACATTGCGCGGGCCCAGATCAAGCGTTTGATCGACAGCTTACCCGCCACACGGCAAGCCATGGATGCCGCTTATCAGCAGGGCAACATTGAAGCACTGCTGGACAGCGTCCATGACCTGAACGGTGCCAGTCGCTATTGCGGAACCCCCGAGTTAGCCCTGATTGTCGAAACCCTGGAAACCCGGC
The DNA here is from genome assembly GCA_020201095.1 of Halomonas sp. Lineage (GTDB taxonomy): Bacteria > Pseudomonadota > Gammaproteobacteria > Pseudomonadales > Halomonadaceae > Vreelandella. The sequence goes on from JAIVHM010000146.1 coordinate 20,123, forward strand.
TGCGCACCAGCGGGCTGGACCATGTGGACACGCTCATTAACGATCTTTACCGAGCCATGGAAAAACTCATTGCCCAGCGCACTACGCTTGGCTAGTAGGCGACCTAGCTTTCCAGGACCACAAAGGCAATGGCATAGTCTTCTTCATCGCTTAACGTGATATGCATGGCAGTCACGCCGGCGGCTGACGCCTTCTCGGCGGCAGCCCCCTGGAGGTTGAAGTAGGGTTTGCCCAGCGCATCGTTGAGCACCTGAATATCGCGCCACTGCAGCCCGCGCCGCAGCCCCAGGCCCAGCGCTTTGACAAAGGCCTCCTTAGCCGCAAATCGCTTGGCAAGAAAGGCGACCGGCTGCGATTTCCCCAACCACACAGCGTGCTCATCAGGGCCCAGGATACGCAGCGCAAAGCGCGGCCCATGGCGTTTTAGGGCCCGCTCAAAGCGCTCGATACGCGCAATATCAGAGCCAATACCGACGATCACTGATCAGTGCCCACAGCAGCCATCATGCACATGACCGTGCTGGCCCTCATGGTCATGGTCGTGGGCATCCAGCGCCGCCATCAAACCGGCTTCCTGACCTGCGATAATCAACCGTTTCATATCAGCGACGGCTTCTTTTAGACCCACAAAAAGCGCCCGCGCAATAATCGCGTGACCAATATTAAGCTCATTAATGCCCGGCAGCGCCGCGATGGCTTCCACATTGTGGTAATTCAAACCGTGGCCTGCATTAACCACCAACCCAAGCGACACCGCCTGCGTCGCGGCCGCCGTCAAGCGCTGGTACTCAGCCATTGCGGCCTCGCTGCCAGGGCGCGCTTCGGCATAAGCGCCGGTGTGCAGTTCGATGACCGGTGCGCCTGCTCGCTGGGCGGCATCGATCTGGTCATCGTCGGGGTCGATAAATAACGATACCTCGCAACCGGCTGCCGCAAGTCGCTGGCAGGCGCTAGCCACGGCGCCGAACCCACCCACTACATCGAGACCGCCTTCCGTGGTCAACTCTTCGCGCTTCTCGGGAACTAGGCACACGTAGGCCGGCCGAATCTCTTCAGCCAGCGCTAGCATCTCTTCGGTGACCGCCATCTCCAGGTTCATGCGCGTATTGAGCACATCGGCCAACATTTTCACGTCGCGCAGTTGAATATGGCGCCGGTCTTCGCGCAGATGTACGGTAATGCCGTCGGCACCCGCCTCCTCGGCTAACAGCGCTGCCTGAATAGGGTCTGGGTAGCGGGTACCGCGTGCCTGTCGAAGGGTAGCAATATGGTCAATATTGACCCCTAACAGTATCCGTGGGGGATGCATAAATGGCCTCCAGTCTTAAAAAGGTGACAGCCTAACGTTGGCGACGCTGGGCAAGGTCGCGCATCAATTCCCGGGAGCGTAAGGCGGTAGTCCCCAGATGCGGTGCCAGGGCGGCACGCATGATGCCTTTCAACGCGTTCGCTAACGTCGGTTCCTGCCAGTCATGGTGATCAATATAGCGCAAGGTTCGACCATCCAGCCCCTTGGCCGCTGGCACGAAAGCGCGGCTCGACGCGTCAAAACGGTATAGTCCCTGGGGGTCGAGTGCGCCTCCATCGGGGGTGCAAAAACGCGGCGTGGCGTCTAGGACTTCAAGTAACGACCATTCGTAACGGCGCAGCGCCAGCGCACGGTCGGCAGGCGCAGTGAGTGCCTCAAGCAAGGCAGTGTAAAAGGCAAAGACATTGCCAGCAGGAAACTCCAGCGGCAGCAGGCGTGTCGCAATCTCATTGGCGTAAAGCCCGCAAAGAAGGCCCTCGCCTGCCAATAGCGCCGTGGCCCCGCGGGACTCCATCAAATTCAGCCGCTTGAGCTCACGTTCGCCTCGCCATGTCACTAGAAGCGGCGTGAACGGCTGAAGACGCTGACGCGATTTTGACGAGGGTCGCTGACCGCCCTGGGCGATCGCTCTAATGCGGCCGTGGTGGAGCGTCAGAAGATCGACCAGCGCGCTGGTTTCACGGTAGGGCCTTCGGTGCAGCAGGAAGGCTGGCTCCGCCGACATCGTCATGCTCAATCGAGTTCGTAGCCCAGGCTCTTCAGCGCGCGTTCATCATCTGACCAGCCACGTTTTACCTTAACCCATAGATTAAGCATGACTTTGGTTCCCAGCGCTCGCTCCATGTCCAGGCGTGCCTCACGACCAATGCTCTTGATGCGATCGCCGTTTTCACCAATCAAAATGACTTTTTGCCCTTGGCGTTCTACCAAAATCAGCGCGCTAATGTGGGTTACCCGTTCGGTTTCGCGAAATTCTTCAATTTCCACGGTCATCTGATAGGGCAACTCGTCGCCCAACTGACGCATCACTTTTTCCCGCACCAGTTCTGCTGCCATGAAACGCAGGCTGCGATCGGTAATTTGGTCTTCGGGGAAATAATGAATGCTCTCAGGAAGATGCTTGGCGACTTCCTCTTCAAGCGTCTCAACCTGGGTTCCATGCTTGGCGGAAATGGGCACAATGGCGGCAAACTCTCGGCGTGCCCCTACCTCAGCAAGCCAAGGTAGCAGGTCGCCTTTGTCATTGAGCCGGTCAACCTTGTTCACCGCAAGAATAATGGGCGCATTGACGTGCTCAAGACGTTGAAGCACCGCCTGATCTTCATCAGTCCAGCGGGTGCGGTCAATAATGAACACTACACAGTCGACGTCACGTAGGGCCTGGGTCGCCGCCTGATTCATGAATCGGTTGATCGCTTTATTGCGATCCTTGGACATGATGTGCATGCCCGGCGTGTCGACGTAAATAAACTGGGCGTCGCCTTCCGTCTTGATCCCCATTACCTGGTGGCGCGTGGTCTGCGGCCGCCGGGAAGTGATCGAGATTTTCTGCCCCAATATACGGTTCATCAAAGTAGACTTGCCGACGTTGGGGCGGCCGACAATCGCAACGAATCCACAGGACTGACTCATGCATTGTCTCCAGGACGTTTTTCAAGGTGGGCGAGCGCTTCTTCAGCGGCTTGTTGCTCTGCGTGGCGTCGGCTGGGGCCTTTGCCTGTCGTGTGTTCGCTCAACAAATCGATGTAACACTCTACGGTGAACATCTGCGCATGAGCTTCCCCATTGACGCTAACCACTTCGTAGCGGGGTAGCGCCGCTTGGCGAGACTGAAGGAATTCCTGCAGCCGCGTCTTGGGGTCTTTCTGAGTATCCTGCAGCGAGATACTCGCCAACCGTTCGGCGTACCATGACATGACACGCTCGCGAACGGCATCCATGCCCGCATCCAAATAAATGGCACCGATCACTGCTTCGACCGCATCAGCCAGAATCGATTCCCGGCGATGACCGCCGCTTTTCATTTCGCCTGAGCCTAACCGCAAGCATTCACCAAACGTCATTTCCCTGGCCAGCTCCGCCAGCGTTTGCCCTTTAACCAGACGCGCTCTAAGGCGGGATAGCTGACCTTCCCGAGCCTGGGGGAAACGCTGATAAAGTGCTTCAGCAATGACGAAATTGACGATGGAATCGCCCAGAAATTCGAGGCGTTCATTATTGCGACCGCCGAAGCTGCGGTGTGTCATGGCCAGCTCTATCAGCGTCGTGTCGCTGAACGTATGGCCGATACGTCGGCAAAAAGCGGTTAACGAAGTACTCACAGGGCCCCTAGGTCATTGACGTTGACTAAAAAACAATGGTTATACATGACTGGTCTCATTACTCAATGCGGCGCACGTCGGTAAAGCTTGGCAACCCGCCGTCCCAGTGCATCCAAACGGCAAAAGCGCGCCCAACAATATTATCTTCAGGCACAAACCCCCAATAACGGCTGTCGTTAGAGTGGTCGCGGTTGTCGCCCATGGTGAAATAGTGGCCTTCGGGCACTTCCACTTCACGCATCTGCGGCCCGGGATCACGAGGGTTGTTATAAATAAAGTGCTCAACATCGGCTAACCGCTCTTCGAGCAGCAACTGCGAGTCACCTTCCTCCATGAGTTCCTTGGACACCTGTTCGCCATTGATATACAGCTGCTTGTCTTCATAGCGAATCTGGTCACCGGGTAGGCCGACCACGCGCTTGATGAAGTTAACCGAGGGCTCTTCAGGGAAGCGAAACACCATGACATCGCCACGTTCGGGATCATCGACTTCGAGGAACCGCGTATTAATAACGGGTAAGCGCAGACCGTAAGCGAACTTGTTGACCAGGATGAAATCACCGACCTCAAGCGTGGGGCGCATCGACCCGGAAGGAATTTGAAACGGCTCGACAATAAAACTGCGCACCACCAGTACGACCAACAATACTGGGAAGAAAGAGCGCGAGTAATCGACCGGCCATGGCTCTTTCAGCAGCTTGTCACGGGTGGCCGAATCCAGCCCTTCCTGGGTATTGGCTTCGGCGCGCTCAACGCGCTCCCGGCGCTTGGGACGCAGCCAAACCACATCAAGCAGATAGATAACGCCAGACAGCGCAACGGCAAGTACCAGCAGTAATGCAAAATCCATGGGTGGACGTCTTCCCTAGTCGTTGACCTTGAGTACAGCAAGGAAGGCTTCCTGGGGGATCTCCACCCGACCGACCTGCTTCATGCGTTTCTTACCCGCTTTCTGTTTCTCGAGCAATTTTTTCTTACGACTGACATCACCGCCGTAACATTTCGCCGTCACGTTTTTGCGCAGCGCTTTGACAGTGGAGCGCGCCACGACTTGCCCCCCGATAGCGGCCTGAATCGCGACGTCATACATTTGCCGGGGGATCAACTCTTTCATTTTTTCCACCAGCAGTCGACCACGCGCGTGAGCGTGATCGCGGTGAATAATCACCGCAAGCGCATCTACTTTATCACCGTTAATCAGCACGTCCAGGCGGGCCAGCTGGGCCGTTTCAAAACGCTCAAAATTATATTCAAGCGATGCGTAACCGCGTGAAATCGACTTTAACCGATCAAAAAAGTCCATCACGACTTCAGACATCGGTAATTCGTAGGTCAATTGGATCTGGTTGCCGAGAAACTGCATGTCCAACTGGGTACCGCGGCGTAGTTCACACTCGGAAATCACGTTCCCGACAAACTCCTGGGGCACCAGAATACTTGCCCGCACAACGGGCTCACGCATCTGCTCGACGTCGGCCATATCAGGCAGCTTAGACGGGTTCGATACATAAATGAGATCGCCATTTTTCATGGCAAGCTCGTAGACTACCGTGGGGGCTGTCGTCAGCAGGTCCAGATCGTATTCACGTTCCAGGCGCTCTTGAATGATCTCCATGTGGAGCGTGCCAAGAAAGCCTACCCGGAAACCAAAGCCCAACGCGTCCGAATTTTCAGGTTCGTATTCGAGCGACGCATCGTTAAGGGCCAACTTTTCCAACGCATCGCGGAAATCTTCATAGTCATCGGCACTGACGGTGAAGATCCCGGCATACACCTGCGGCTTGACCTTTTTAAAGCCTGGCAGCCTGGGCACATCCGGGGTTTTGGTGTGCGTAATGGTATCACCCACGGGCGCCCCATGAATGTCTTTAATACCCGCCACGATAAAGCCCACTTCCCCGGCACGCAGAATATCGGTCTGTTTACGCAGCGGAGTAAAAATGCCCACTTCGGTGGAAGTCCAGTCGCGCCCGGTGGAGTTGATGCGAATCTTATCGCCTTTACGCAGCGTGCCGTCAAAAAGCCGAACCAATGACACAACCCCAAGGTAGTTATCGAACCATGAGTCAATAATCAGCGCTTGCAAGGGGGCGTCAGGATCGCCTTTAGGGGGCGGTATATCGCGTACCAGACGTTCTAACAGCTCATCGATGCCAATCCCGCTTTTAGCTGACACCTGACAGGCATCAGTCGCATCAATGCCGATGATTTCCTCGACTTCCTGAGCCACCCGGTCGGGGTCGGCCTGAGGTAAGTCGATTTTATTCAGCACCGGCAGGACTTCCAGGCCTTGTTCAACGGCGGTGTAGCAGTTAGCAACCGACTGGGCTTCAACGCCCTGAGCGGCATCGACGACCAGCAGCGCGCCCTCGCAGGCGTAAAGAGAGCGCGACACTTCATAAGAAAAGTCGACGTGCCCGGGCGTGTCGATAAAGTTGAGCTGGTAGACCTGCCCGTCGGGCGCGGTGTAGTCCAGGGTTACCGACTGAGCCTTGATGGTAATACCACGCTCGCGTTCGATATCCATCGAGTCAAGCACTTGCTCTTTTAATTCGCGCTCGGTTAAACCACCACAGGTTTGAATCAACCTGTCTGATAGAGTGGATTTGCCGTGATCAATGTGCGCGATGATCGAGAAGTTTCTAATGTGCTTGATTTTGCTAACTGTTTCTTGGGTCATTGGCCGTTTTTATCCGGTATATGTACGCAACCATGTACGGTTAACAATCTTGCTGTGGTATACGCAGTAGAAATTTGACGCCATTGTACCGTTACGACGGTCCCGGTGCTATGTACAAAAAAACGGCAGTCCGTCAGGTGAAAACGGACTGCCGATATAGAGAGATGGATCAGTTATTCAAAGCGCAGCGCCACAAAGAGCGAGCGGCCGTCACGGTAGAGGCGTAATGGAATGGCTCGATCAGTGGGTAATTCTTCAACGATACGGCGCAGCTCCTCGGGCGACGTCAAACTACGATGGTCCAGGCTCACCAGAACATCACCCGCACGAAGTCCTGCCTCGGCTGCCACGCTGTCCGGCTCTACTTCACGGACCACGACACCACCTTGAAGGTTAAGCTGCTCGCGGGTTTCCTGGTCAATTTCGGCCACTGAAACACCCAGACGCACCTGACTATCACTGGACGACGACGGCACAGACGCTTGTTCAGCATTCGGCCAGCTACCCAGCTCGACCGCTTCACTGCGTTCTTCACCATCGCGCATCAACCGCAGATCCACTTCATCGCCCGGCGCAACTCGGCCTATCAGACGCGGCAGGCTGCTTGAGCGGTCCACGGTTTCGCCGTTGACTTCAAGAATCACATCGCCCGCTTGAAGCCCACCTTTTGCTGCCGGCCCTTCAGGATCAAGATCGGCGATGAGCGCGCCCTCGGCCTCCTCCATACCAAATGACTCGGCCAGGTCACGGGATACGGGCTGTATCATCACCCCGAGCCAGCCTCGATTCACGTACCCATCTTCACGGAGCTGGTCGGCCACATCCATCGCGACGTTAATCGGGATCGCGAAGGAAACCCCCATGAACCCGCCGCTACGCGTGAAAATCTGCGAGTTGATACCGACGACTTCGCCATCGAGATTGAACAAGGGGCCGCCGGAATTACCTGGGTTGATTGCCACGTCAGTTTGAATGAACGGTACGTAGGCATCACGCGGTAGCGTTCGATTAATCGCACTGATAATGCCGGCGGTTACCGAATGGTCGAAACCAAATGGCGAGCCTATCGCGGCTACCCACTCACCCACGCGTTCTGTAAAGTCCGGCAGGCCCTGTGCCTGGGCGCTTTGTCCCAGGGAAAAAAGCACGACAAAGCAGACCCACAACGTGGAGGAAAACATTAAGCGCTTCATGCAAGAGCTCCTACTAAAAAAACCACTAAGCCAAGTTAATTCAGCTCACCACGAGCCATTCACCATGTCACGCCGGCCAACTGCGGACGAAACAATTCCGCACGCTGACCTAGCACGTATTTGAGGCCAACCATGCCGCAGATCAATACACCAAAGAAAAGTCCTGGCGCAAGCCATGTATTATCACTGGCCAGACTTCCCATACCAGCGACCACCAACGCCGTCAAAAGCGGCAGCCCATAGATCAACCACGTCAGCTGAGTGATTGAGGCTTTTTGCATTGCCACCGTCACTTCGCTGTTCAATGGCGGCAGGGAGTAACCGTCGTGAGGCGTCACGTCAACTTCCAGTTGCCATGTGCGAGAACGCGAAAGAAGCCCTGCCCCGCAACCTTGCCCCTTCGCACACTGTGTGCAGCCAGGCGATGCCGTCACTTCGACAACAACCCCGTTGCCGTAATGGCCCACCACGCGGCCTTGGCGTTCAATCAACACCTTACTCGCTGATGACGACATATCATTCATCTCTACACATTTCCTCAAAGACGCTGTGGAGGGCTTTCTGATGCGATCAGCTCATATTCAAATGTACCCACAAAAAATGGACGTTGAAAGAGAGACAGGCTCTTTTCAACGTCCATTTGTCATTTTCCGTGCCTTCGATTCGCCGTGCTTATCAGCGTTGTCCCAAGGGTTCTGTCACACCAGAGGATCGCGCCAGCGGCGACCATTGATCGGCTTGGGATCCTGACGCACCTTGAGGCTGCTGCTCAAGGTAAGACTGCAACATACGCAATTGCTCAACGTCGATATTGGTTCCTTGTTGAGCCGATACACCCTGCTGAGAACCCGAACCTGCAAAGCCACCCTCGCTGACATTCATCAAGCCACTACCCGAGGCCTGCCCGTTCATACGGAAGGGGGTTTGCTCAAACATGGGCGTGTCGCTTTGCACGGCACTGGTTGCTTGGCCGTTGGAAACGGCTGGTGTAGCGCCGAGATTAACCGGTTGCACCTGGTTGGAGGCAGGAGCAGAGCTGGATGCTACACCCTCAGAGCTCTGTTCAGCTGTTCCACCGTTGTTACCAAAGAATTGCACGCCGGTGATTACCATTAGCGATACCGCCGCTGCTACGCTTGCACCACGAGCAAAAGAGACGCCTCCAGCACTGCGAGTGGCGGTCGTTTCACTTTCTTGCACTGGGGCCGATTCGCTCTGCAAACGCGCCATAATGCCAGCAGAAAGGTCGACACTTACATCCACGTCTCTTTCACGCCGCATCATGCTACGTGCCAAATGATAGCGTCGCCACGTATCAGCGGCATCATCATCGCTTGGTAGTGCCTTCAACACTCGGCGAAATTCTAGCTCATCACTTTCGCTATCCATTAATACCGAAAGTGATTCCCGTGTGTTTTGACTCATACTTCACACCCTCACACTGTTGAGAAGAAGCGCTGATGCCATCGTAATAAGTTGCCTTTACGCTGATTCACCGGCTGCTTCGCTGTCGCTTCCCATTGGGAATGTAATGGCTTTGACGATGATGGCACCAAACAGTTCACGGTAATCAATCATTTTTCGCCATTAACGCTTAGCCTACCCACATTGACAATTAATCATCGCGACTGTTCCGTGCCGTGGAAACCAGAGGACGAATATGTTCATCAACGGCTTCACGAGCACGAAAAATACGTGAACGCACCGTCCCAACCGGGCACTGCATCACCTGCGCGATATCTTCATACGCCAGCCCGTCGAGTTCTCGTAGCGTAATCGCCGTGCGCAAATCGTCTGGCAGCTTTTCGATCGCCTCATAAACAGCGGCCTCAAGCTGATCACGGGCAATCGCCGCTTCGGGAGACTCAGCATCAGCCAGGCGACCGCTTTGGTCGACGATTTCGGCATCGGTTATATCCAGATCGCTGCCGGGTGGGCGCCGCCCGCGGGACACAAGGTGGTTTTTGGCGGTGTTAATCGCGATGCGATACATCCAGGTATAAAAAGCACTTTCCGAGCGGAACTTCCCCAATGCTCGGTAGGCCTTGATAAAGGCTTCCTGAGCGACATCGTGGACTTCGGCATGGTCATGGACATAACGCCCAATCAGGCCAATGATTTTGTGCTGGTATTTCTTTACCAGCAGATCAAATGCGCGAGTATCGCCTTTTTGGGCACGCTCAACGAGCTGTTGATCTGTTTCACGAGTGCCCATTCACGCGCTCCCCCCACTCAGACGATGGCCGCCGAGCGCAACTCTTCCTTTCAACCCGATACATTGGGTGTTAACAGCAAGCAACATAATGTTCCTTGGGCATTGGTTAATCATTCGAATGACATAAGTCGGCACTGTAACGTGATCGCCTATTAATGACTAAGTGTTACGCGTTCTGAACGGCGCATCAAGCGATTACCCCTTGGACAAAACACAGCGGCTGACTTCATTTTACCTCGCTAAGTTCCGCAACAATTGATTTTTACTGCGCTGACAAGCGATAGTAGGCGGCATTAACCGACCATCACGCACGCACAGGTAGCACAATGTCAGATCAGCAGGTCAACAATCTTAACGTCCTTGCCCAGGATGTCCTTACCACTCCCGAAACCCTCAAGCAGGACGTACCGCTTACCGAGGCGGCCGAACGCACGGTGATTGAGGGGCGTCATACCATCCAACGCATTCTGGACGGCAGCGATCCACGCTTACTGATGGTGGTGGGCCCTTGCTCCATTCACGATGTCGATGCTGCTCTGGATTATGCCAAGCGCCTTCGCAAACTGGCCGATGAAGTCAGCGATAGCTTATATATTGTCATGCGGGTGTATTTCGAAAAACCCCGCACGACCGTCGGCTGGAAAGGGTTGATCAACGACCCACACATCAACGACTCGTTTGAAATTGACGAAGGCCTGCATATTGCCCGCAAGCTGCTGGTCGACCTCGCCGAGCTCGGGTTGCCTTTGGCCACAGAAGCTCTGGATCCGATTTCACCCCAGTATCTTCAGGACTGCATCAGCTGGTCGGCCATCGGTGCGCGAACCACCGAGTCGCAAACCCACCGAGAAATGGCCTCGGGCCTGTCTTCACCTGTTGGCTTCAAGAACGGTACCGACGGCAGCCTGGACGTGGCGATCAACGCGCTACAGTCCGTTGCCAGCCCACACAATTTTCTGGGCATCAACCAGTCGGGACAAGTCGCCATTATCCGCACCCGCGGAAACGGCTATGGCCATGTGGTGCTGCGCGGCGGCAACGGCAAGCCCAACTACGATAGCGTGAGTGTTGCCCTGGCCGAGAAAGAGCTGAAAAAAGCCAACCTTTCCGCCAATATCATGATCGACTGCTCGCACGCCAACTCGAACAAGGACGCGGCACTTCAGCCACTGGTTCTCGAAAACAATACGGTGTTTCAATTACCGATGCCTGCATCGATTGGCAAGCCACCGTTGACGCCTTTACCCAAATGAACGACAAGCTAGCGCCAGTGCTGCCTAAGCGCCGCCAGCCATAACCCGCGTTGCCCACCGCGCTGTTCGCGGTGGGCGTTGGTTACGAGGCGATTTCTCGCCTAAAGGGGGGCAGTGCATCCAACAAGGCCTGACCGTAGCGACGGGTGATGACGCGCCTATCCAACAGTGTAATCGTGCCTTTATCGCTCTCTTTGCGGATCAGCCGACCGCAGGCCTGCACCAACTTGATTGATGCATCCGGCACGCTGATGCGCATAAACGGATTCCCACCCTGGCTTTCAATCCACTCGGCAAGCGTCGCCCCCACAGGATCATCCGGCACTGCAAACGGTAATCGCGTGATGACGACATGGGTCAGGTAATCCCCGGGTAAATCAACCCCCTCTGCAAAGCTCGCCAGACCAAAGATAATGCTGCCCTTGCCGCTATCCACGGCGGCGCGATGGCGCTCAATCAATTCCCGCTTGGGCAAAGCATCCTGAGCAAGCACACGCTCCCTGACAGACTCACCCAGCGCTTTCTCGACCCCGCGCAGCTGCGCCCGAGATGAAAACAATACCAGTGCCGCTTCGCGATCCGCCAACTGGGTGACGAAATCGACAATCGCCTTTTCGTGAGCATTACGGTCGCTCGGGTCCGTCGCTTCCTTAGGCACGCTCAGCACGGCGTTGGTATAATCAAACGGGCTGGGTAGCGCCTGATAACGGTAGCGATTGGCAAGCCCTGCCCGCTCCTGTAAACGCTCGAAGCGACCCAGCGCGGTCAATGTCGCCGAGGTGACCACGGCCCCGTGACAACGCCCCCAAAGGTGCTTAGCCAACGTGTGTGCAGCGGACACCGGGCTTGCCGAAAATTCAATTTCCGGCTCGCCGGCCACCTGGCTCAGGGTGATCCAGCGCGCGCTCGGCGGCGCATTAGCAGCGTCACGGTCACTGAACGCTTGCCACAGTGAGTGGGCGTCAAGCGCTCGCCCATGCAGCAGCGCCACCAGCGGCAGCCAGGTTTCCGCCTGCTTGCGGTCCAGCCCGGTCTGCTTGTCCGGGTCGAGGCTTTCGCGCAGCACATCGCTGATGCTTTCAAGACTGCGCGACAAGGTAGCAAACAGGGTCAGCAGCTGCTCGGACTGCTCGCGCAACGCATCGGGAATCTGGCCCTTTTCAAACCGGGACTGATGAGTGGTTTCTTCGTCCGATAAACCGTTCGCGCGCCCGGCGAGCTGATGGCCAATGCTAAACACATCGCCCAACGCCGGCTCCAGCGTATGGATAAGCTCGGGCAAACCGGCAAGCAACCGGGCAACCGTCGGCTGGACGGCAAGCCCTTGATTCAAATCAGTCAAGCTGCTTTTGAGGGTTTTAAGCCAACGCAGGCAACCATTGATGGCGAAGCGATGGGCGAAATGCGATAGCGCCTTGTCGGGCAGGTGGTGGCCTTCATCAAACACAAAGATACAGTCGGCCGGGTCCGGCAGAATGGCCCCGCCGCCTAGCGCCAGATCCGCCAGCACCAGATCATGGTTAGCCACAATGACATCGGCATTTTCCAGTTCCCGGCGGGAGCGGAAAAATGCACAGGCGCCAAAATGGCCGCAGCGGCGACCGGTGCACTGGCGATGATCGACCGTTAATCGGCGCCAGTGGGCATCGTCAATCGCATGCGGCCAGTTATCGCGATCGCCCTCCCATTCACCCTGCCCGTAGGCCTCGGCCATATCGCTGGCAATCACGCCAAGGTCACTGCTTTGCGACTGCAGGGACTGCTCAAACATGGACAGCGTAGGATTCGGCTCCACGCCCTCCAGCGCCTGGTCAAGTCGCGCAACGCAGACATAGCGCCCACGCCCCTTGGCCAATGCATAGCGAAACGCCAAACCACTGTGGTTCGCCAGGGACGGCAGGTCATGGTTGAGCACCTGCTCCTGAAGCGCCACGGTGGCTGTCGAGATGATCAACCGCTTGCCGCGCGCTTTGGCGATGGGCAGCGCGGCAATCAGGTAGGCGAGCGTCTTGCCCGTTCCAGTGCCCGCTTCAAGCACACAAACGTGGCTGTCACTTGTGCGCTTGCCATCGTCGTCACTTTCGATGCTTCCCAGCGTGCGGGCAATTTCAGCGATCATCAGCCTCTGCCCGTAGCGCGGGGTCAACTCGAGGTTTTCCACCACGCGACGGTAGGCGTCCTGAATCTCGCTTTTAAGGGCAGTATCGAGCATGCGGCTTAGAGCATACCTTCCGGCGGGTGTTCGCAGGGCAGCTTGTCATTGATATAGCGCTCGATCTCGGGCAGCGAGAAAGCGTCTTCTTCACCCACAAAGCTGATGGAGACGCCTTTTGCGCCTGCCCGACCGGTCCGCCCGATACGGTGAACGTAATCTTCCGGGTCTTCCGGCAGCGTGTAGTTGATCACGTGGCTGACGTCTTCGATATGAATGCCACGCCCTGCAACATCGGTGGCAACCAGCACTTGGATTTCGCCTTCACGGAAGCTTTCCAGGGTCTTGATACGCTGGTTTTGCGGCACATCGCCTGACAGCATGGCGGCACTCACGCCGGCTTTTTTGAGCAGACCATCAAGCTGGCGTACCAGGTCACGGCGATTGCCGAACACCATCACCCGCTCGAAGCTTTCCTGCTCCAACAGCTTGACCAACAGACGCTGCTTGTCATCGTCTGAGACCAAGTAGACCCGCTGATCGATATCGGCCTGATTCTCGACGGTCACTTCAATCTCAACGTGGGCTGGGTTCAGCGTCCATTGGCTTGCCAGGTTGAGAATATCGTCGGTGAAGGTGGCCGAGAACAGGAAGGTCTGACGCTCTTCTGTCTTGGGCGTGTAGCGGATAATCCGCTTCACATCGGGAATAAAGCCCATCGACAGCATGCGATCAGCTTCATCCAGCACCAGCACTTCCACCTCGGAAAGGTCGATATCGCGCTTCTCGTGAAAATCGAGCAGGCGGCCAGGTGTGGCGACCAGCAGGTCGATCTTTTTGCCAAGGCCATCGCGCTGCTTCTGATAATCCATCCCGCCGACAACGCTTGCCACATTCAGCTTGGTAAAGCGGGCAAGCGCCTTGGCGTCTTTCTCGATCTGCAGCGCCAGTTCACGGGTGGGCGCGATAATCAGCGCGCGCGGCGCGCCGGACTTCTGCCCATCCGGAGTTGGCTCTTCGAGAAAATAGGCCAGCGCCGAAATCAAAAAGGCAGCGGTTTTACCGGTACCGGTTTGTGCCTTGCCGACAATATCGCCGCCCAGCAGCGTATGGCGTAGCGCCTCTGCCTGAATGGGCGTGCAGTACTCAAACCCTTGGGCATGAATCGCGCGCATTAAGGGCAGCGGCAGATCGAAGTCATGAAAGCGCCATTTGCCGGCCACGGCAGGCACCTGAAATTGACGGAGATCCCAATTCGACTGACGACGACGCGGCTTCCGACGACGACGTTTAGGCTTGCGATTCTGGGCCGATGCTGTGGTCTGTTCCGACTCGCTCATAGGCTTTCTATCTGTCCATTGCTGTGGATATTAGGCATCTTGACGCGCGCATTGTAACAGGGCTTGGCGATAAGAGCGCGCCCTGCTGTCGAAGGAGGTTGCTAGGCTGTTAGAATAGGCCCATTACCGAACCAAGGAGCGCGATATGACGCGTAAGAAAAAGACCCGTTCGCTGGCGGATAAAGTAACCATCAAAACCGGTCGGCGTAAAGATTACAAAAAGTGGCGTCATGATAACCCTGATCAGGTGACATCATCACGCCGTTTTGTGGCAAAAAAACAGCAGCAGCGCAAACTTCAGGCGGTGCGCAAGCTGGCCCGCCAGCAGAGCGGGCAGGATATCGCCATTCACCCCGACAAAAATACCGATAACCCGCCGGGAGATCGTTCGTAATGCGCCTTGTTTCGTTCAATATCAATGGCATTCGCGCGCGACTTCATCAATTGCAGGCATTGATCGATTCGCAAAAGCCTGACGTTATCGGCCTTCAGGAAACCAAGGTGCAGGATAACGAGTTTCCCCTCGCTGATGTAGAAGCCATGGGCTACCACGTTTTTTACTACGGCCAAAAAGGCCACTACGGCGTTGCGATGCTGTGCCGTCACAAGCCCCAGGCCGTCTTTTACGGCTTCCCTGACGATGAAGAAGACGCCCAGCGGCGCATGATCGGCGTCAAACTCCTCGCCGACGACGGCCAGCCCGTCACCGTGTGGAACGGCTATTTCCCGCAGGGGGAAAATATCACCCACCCCACCAAGTTTCCGTATAAAACCCGCTTTTACCAGCAGTTGGCGCGCCTACTCGACGAGCAGTACCAACCCGATGAGCGCGTTGCGGTAATGGGGGACTTTAACATTTCGCCTGAAGATCAGGATATCGGCATCGGCGAAGCCAATCGCAAACGTTGGCTGCGCGAGGGCAAAACCAGCTTCCAACCCATCGAGCGCGAGTGGCTGGACGGCATAAAAGCCTGGGGTTTGAGCGACAGCTACCGGCTTTGCCACCCAACCGACGCTGAGTGGTTCAGCTGGTTTGATTATCGCTCAAAGGGCTTTGATCGTGAACCCAAGCGCGGGCTGCGGATCGACTATATTCTGGTTACCCAGCCGCTGGCCGAGCGTGTCAGTGACGCGGGGATCGACTATGTGCTGCGCGGCATGCAGCGGCCCTCTGATCATGCGCCAACCTGGAGCGACTTCTCGCTCACTCTGGCTTCTGCCGACTAGGGTTCATTGACGGAATTATGGACGTGTCATCGTGGTCGTGGCGACTGTTCAAGCGTCGCCAGCCACTCACCCGCCTGCTCATCACCCAAAGACTGGGCGCGGGTCAATGCCCTTTCGGCACGCTCATCCTGCCCCCAGGCAAAGGCGAGCTGCCCATATTGTCGCCAATCGCTGCCATCCTTGCTTAGCATCGCTAATGCCTGCCAAGCATCAAGCGCCCGGGTTTTATCACGCGCCTGATGCCATGCGTTCGCCAACAGACGCAGCGTGGCTTCATCCCGAACGACGTCGCCCGCTTCAAGCCACGCCTCAAGATGTTCGGCTGCCCTGGCGGGTGTGCCGCCCGCCATTTGTAGGCGCACCAGCTGCCAGCGGTCATCGTCTTCCTCCAGTTTTCCCAACCGCCAGGCGGTATCCCACAGCGCCGCGGCGATACCCGGCTGACCGGACTGCTGAGCAAGCCCCGCGGCCTGGCGCCAGTCAGCCGCATCGCTGCCTTCGTCAAGCCCTCTCAGCAACACCTCAAGCGCCTGATCGGTTTGCTTCGTGCGCTGATAAACAACCAGCGCCAACCTGCGCTGGCCATCATCAGGCTCAGTGGTTTGGCCAAGGCTGCGCTCAAGCCAATTAGCCGCTTCTTGCCAGCGCTCGTCATCGGCAAGCCATCGGGTCAACTTCCAATAGTCCTCGGCATGGGTAGCGGCGTCCTGCGACGCAAGCCACTCGGCAAGCAAGTCGCTGGCCTGCGTTGTTTGACCCGCCGCGCGTCGTAACGACGCCTCTTCGCGCAGCCAGCGGGCCGCCTGGGCTTGTTCGCCTCCGGCCAGTTCGCGCGCTTGTGACAGGCGGTCTGCGGCATCACCCGGCTGGTCCTGACGCGCCAAGGCGTTAGCCGCAAGCTGCTGATACAGCGCGCTGGCCCAGCGATCAGACGCGTTACCTGTTTGCAGGCGATCTGCTTGCTGGGTGGCCTGTTCCACCACGCTTGGATATTGCGCGTCGCGTAGCTGCGTTTGCAAGCGGTTAAGGTCGTCAATGACATCACCGGGAAGCGCTGGGCTTGCGTTGGCTAACGATGTCCACAGGCCTAGCAAACAGATGCACCCCCATACACGCATGGTCATACCTCAATAAAGTCGTTAGCGCAGCTGAAATTCTATCCGTTGAGTCGCGTTGCGTAATTGATCGCCAGGCTCGAACTGCCATTGGCCAATCGCCTCACGGGCCGCATCGTCAAATACCCGGCGCGGCTGCGCATTGATAATTTGAATCGAAGAGCCTTCAACACTGCCATCGCGACGAATAGTAAATGAAACCTCAACATAGCCTTCCATGCCGCGACGCTGGGCACGAGAGGGGTACGTCGGGTTGACCCGACTAGTTGGGGCAGCTTCGCCAACGTTCACTGGCTCATCCGACTCAGCCTGCGGGGCCTCTGGTGCGGCTTCCTGCTCGCCATCAGTGGGCTCAGCCTCGCTTTCGGCCTCCGCTGTCTCGGTCGGCTCCGGCTCTGGTTCGGGCTCTGGTTCGGGCTCAGGCTCAGGCTCAGGCTCTGGTTCCGGTTCAGGCTCTGGTTCTGCTTCTGTGAGCTCTGGCAGGTCGCTATCCATATCGGTGGGTTCTTCGGGTGCCTCGGGCAGATCGATGTCAGGCATTGCGATCTCACTGTCAGCCACCGGGGGCGGTTCGGGTGTCGGCATGGGTGCCGACTGAGCTGGCGCTGCCGCCTGATTGGTTTCGGGCTGAGGCGTTTCCTCTACGGGTGCTTCTTCGGGCGCCTCCACCATGTTCATCGATACCGTTTCTTCCGGCGGTTCGACTTGGTCCTCAGGCGGCGCAACCAGCAGTGCCAGCAGCCAAAACAGCCCAATCGCCAACACCCCACCACTCACCATTGATAGCGCCTGGCGTATCATTGGCCACTCCGGTTAGCCGCCACCGCGACCTGGTCCACGCCGGCCTGCTCAAGACGGTCCATCACCTCAATCAGCAGTCCTGTGGTCGATTCGCTGTCCGCCTGAATGACCACCGAGCCATCCTCGCTGATCATCCCGGCGACTTCTTCGCCCACCCGATGGGCGTCGATCGCGCGGCCATCCACCCATACCGCTCCTTCGGGCGAGACCGCGACCAGCACCTGGGCATCGGGCCTGGGGCTTGCGTCACTCGACTCCGGGCGGTTGATTTCAATCCCGCTTTCCTTGATAAAACTGGTGGTCACGATAAAGAAAATCAGCATGATGAACACCACGTCCAGCATCGGCGTGAGGTTCACCTCGGTGTTTTCGTCAGCGCTTCCCATCGAACGTCGTCTACGCATCATTTTCCTCCAGTGCCCGCGCCATCCGGTCGTGCAACCGCTGGTCCTCGCGTCGAATAATGTGTTCCAGACGACTGATAAACAAAAGCCCGACCACGGCAATTGCCATGCCGGTCAACGTCGGCAACGTTGCCCGTGCCACACCATCGGCCATTGCCCGCGCCTGGTGTGTATCACTCAGCGAGAGGCTATCGAAGACGCCGATCATGCCCGTCACGGTGCCAAGCAAACCAAACAGCGGGCATAACGCCACCAGCAATTTAAGCCACGGCAAGGGGCGGCGCAGGCGAACAACTAGATCTTCTGTCCAGACATTGCGCAGCGTGCGGGCGCTCCAGCTGTGGTGGTCATCTCGCCTGGCCCAGCGATTGACCAGCTGGCGGCGTTCTCGCCGCCAGGTCATGCGATAAAACCAGAAGCGTTCAATGGCCATGCCAAATACCAGCAGCGCCACCACAGCCAGCACGACCAGCACCACGCCGCCCGCATTCATCAGCCGCTCGACGGGCTCAAGCCAGAGGGGAACGGTCAACATATCAGTTCACCGAGGCGTCTTGGCGAGGCTGTTGGGCTTCCAGATGGTCGGCCAGCGCCGCACTTGCCTGCCCTTCAATGACATGAGTGAGGTGGCGACTGCGGCTCGACAGCGCCGTCTGTGCGAACAGCAGCGGCACGGCAGTAATCAAGCCAAGGACGGTCGTCACCAGCGCCTGGCTGATACCACCAGCCATCAACTGTGGGTCGCCGGTGCCAAACACCGTGATCGCCTGGAAGGTCACAATCATACCGGTCACCGTGCCCAACAGCCCCAACAAGGGCGCGATGGCCGCCAGCAGTTTGACGATCGGCTGCCCGCGTTCCAAGCGGGGCAGTTCAGCAAGCACCACCTCATCCAGGCGTGCTTCCAGCGCTTCCGGCGTTTGATGCTTATCCATGCCTTCAAAGCGCAGCAGCACGCGCCCAAGCGGATTATGGGCCTTGAGCTGACCGGGGCTTTTCAACTGGCGATTAACCCGCTGAGTCGTGACCAGCAGATACAGGTATTGCAGCAATGCGACCAGCAGGCCAATGCCCCCCAAGGCAACGACCACATAGCCGACGTACCCGCCCTGATGAAAACGCTCCATCAGGGTGGGACGCTGAGCCAGCGCATCAATCACGCTGCCCTGGGTGGGGTCCATCGCGAAAACGCGCGTCTCGCTCTGGTGATAAGCCGCCAGATAATCGATAACTTCTGCCGGTGTGCGGGGCAATACGGCCAAATGCCCTTCATCATCCTGGCGCAGCAAATCTGACTGTGTAAACGCCGCAAAATCCCCCAACCGCACCACCGACTGAGGCGAAATTTCGCCGCTGGCATCAGCCACGGGACGCTCAAGCCGCTCCGCATTGCCGGTGTTCCGCGTCAGCGTCGCGAGCCTGTCGACCACGTCTTCCAGCACCTCGCGCTCGAGAACGTCGACATCACTCAGCCGTGGCGGCAACGCCTCCTCGTTCAAGGTCAGCCAGCTATCTTCCCCCAGTGCGTTGCGCACCTCGTTACTATGCTGGTTGAGCGCATCCAGCAGATTGCTTAGCGCTTCGCCCTGCTCTGACTGACGCGCTGCCAACCGCTCTGCCTCGACTGACTGCGCGGCGTCCTGTGACTGCAAGGCATCATTACTTGCCTGGGCGGTTTGCTCGCGATCCCGCGCCTGCTCCAGAGCATCCTCAAGCGCCGATTGGTCGTCCAGAAGCTTGATCAAGCGCTGCTGGTCACGAATTTCAGCGGCTTCACGGGCTTCACGCAGCGAAGTCGTCTCTTGCGATTGCGCGCTCGCCAGCGGGCTCATGGTAATTAACCCCATCAGCAACGCCACCATCACATAACGATGATATTTCTTGAGGTCGCGTATCATGGCTGCTCTCCCTGATCGGCTGAGACGGTAATGGATAGCGGCAGCGTCAAGAGATCCGGCGCCCGCTGATCTTCCGCCATTCGCAGCCCGTCACGCACCGCCTGAACGTGGTCAGCACTCAGCGATGTCCACTCGCCGTCCTCGGCATTCCATACGCCGCCCTGGCGGCCATCGGGGGTCAGGTAGTAGAAACCGATACGCCCGATACGCAAGAAGTCCACTTCCAACGCCTGGTCACCATCGCGCTGCAAACGCCCCCGCCAGGTATCCATTTCACGACCGTAATTCAGCTCCGTGCGCCAGATATCGAGCATGCTTTCAATTTGCTCGGCGGGCTCCGCGCCCTCGTCGTTTTGCAAAGTTTCAACCCGGGCCAGCCGCTGCTCTTTGAGGAACGGCATGTCGCGTTCGATCCACTGGGTGAGCTGAGCTTGCATGTTCTGCTCAATGTCCGGCAACGCGGCCCGGGTGTCAGCCAGGGTGTCCAGCGCTGAGGCCAGCCGAGCCTGACGCTCGGCTTCCTCGGCCAACCGCCCGGTTAGCGAGGCGTTTTGGGACTCAAGCTGGCGCGTATTGCGCTCACGCTCACGCAGTTCTTCCAACGCCGCTCGGGTTTGTTCATCGGCGCTATCCATCTGCTGCTGAAGCTCGGCTTGAAGCTGCTGGGCATCAATACCTTGACTGGCCTGCTCGAGCGTCTCGTCACTTGCCATTAGCGAACCGCTGGCCAGCATGCACGCTAACCAGCAGCCCCGCAGGGCAAAGAAAGGCTTGTTCAGCACATCGACTCTCCGTCACTGATCACTGGCAGTCACCCTGCCGCTATAGAGAACACATTAAATATAAGAACGAGTTGCGTTTCATATCGAGTGCCCATAGCCTACCGATCAATAAAATAAATGACAATATTTATCATTAGCGTTCAGTTGATTTTAGCCTGCTACAAATCGAGTAGGAGGGGGAGTCGCCTCCCCCGTCCTCTCACACCACCAGGCATACGGTTCCGTACCACGGCGGTTCATGAACAACGGTTAAGCCATCTTACCGTATCCAGTATCGAGATCAGCC
>JAIVHM010000279.1 GCA_020201095.1 Halomonas sp.
GTTGCCAGCCACGCACATCGATCTTGCCAGTAATGGCGGCGGAAATGATGGCTGAGCGGCGTTCCTTCATCAATTTAATTGCACAGATGGCTTCATGCTCAAGTTCCTCGAGCCTTGAAATCCTGAATTCATAGAATGACTGCAGCACTTTAGTCAAGCGGATCAAAAAATACTGCCACAATCATAGAAAGATGACGCTTCACCGGAATATCAGTCCAACGACATGCTAATCTCTTCAGTGAAAGCCAACTCAAAAGTGTGGGTTGTAATCATGAAGGCAATAAAAAAGCCGCTGAAATCAGCGGCTTATTCTATATTCTTGGCGGAGGAGGAGGGATTCG
Organism: Halomonas sp.; assembly: GCA_020201095.1. Classification (GTDB taxonomy): domain Bacteria; phylum Pseudomonadota; class Gammaproteobacteria; order Pseudomonadales; family Halomonadaceae; genus Vreelandella. The sequence continues at coordinate 342 of JAIVHM010000279.1, forward strand.
AACCCTCGAAGCCTTTCGACTTACACACTTTCCAGGCGTGCTCCTTCGACCACTCGGACACTCCTCCGCGTTGTTTGCTCTTTTGAGATCAGCGATGCTTTTCCCAATAGAACGGCGCGTATTTTATGGGCTAAGCTATCAAATAGCAAGCCGTTTTCGGATTACGCCTCTGGGAGAACCGCGTAGCTGCCGGTGGCTTCCAGGCATAGCGTATTACCACAATAAAGCTTTTGGTCCAGCGTAATGCGCCCTTTGCCGCGTTCTTGAAGTTTGTCAGCGAGCGTTATCGGGCCTTGGGAATCGTGCGGGCTGCATACCATACGGTAATCGCCTGTTACCGGCGCATGAAAGCGCTGACTGGCTTCCGCCACGACCACATCCTGCACCCTGCCCTGCTCGCGCAGCCATAGGGTTACCCAGCACCAGCCCTGTAGTGTCGTCTGCGCGGTGAGCGCACCGCCAAAACCAGTGCCCTTGTCATTAAGACTAGGCTGCAGTGCTAGTTGCCAGGTAAGCGTGTCGCTTTGGCGATCCATCTGTGTGATGCCCAGTGCGCCAACCATGGGAATCGCCTCACTCAGCCACTGCTGAAAGGCAAAGAGATCATCCGGCCCTTCGGTTAACGGTAGGCGTGGGTAAGCGACACCGGCTTCTCGACTGACTGACATGGCTACCCCCAGCGCTCGACAAAATCATCAGTTTGATGCTGCGCGACGGGTTTATGGCGACCCGCTGGCGTGCCGAGGTAAATAAACGCTACTACCTCATCATCGCCTTCCAGGCTCAACCCTTTGCGTACCACAGGGTCAAAGGCATATTTACCGCTACGCCACATGGCACCCAACCCGAGCGCGTGAGCCGCCAAGAGAATACCGTGGGCCGCGCAGCCGGCGGAGATTACCTGCTCCATTTTTGGCACCTTGGCAATGTCCGGCGTCACCTTGGCAATCACGGCAATGACCATCGGCGCACGCAGCGGTTTTTTGCGCGCTGAATCAAGCACCGCATCTCCAGCATGCGGGTCTTCCTGAAACTCGGCCTCGGCAAACAGCTCACCCAGACGTTCGCGCCCTTTGCCGCTGAATTCGATAAACCGCCAGGGGCGCAGCTCCTTATGGTCGGGGGCGCGCAGCGCCGCCTGGTAGATAGCGCCAAGCTGCTCGGCATTGGGTGCGGGCTCGGTCAGCTTGCCCATGGAGCTACGTTCGTGCAGCAGCGTAAGTGCGTCCATGATGACTCCATCGGTTCAATGAGATGAGCGCTACTTTAGCGCAACCATTTATTGTCTTGCCAGACGCAGCGGGCTGGGCGGCTCAAGTCCTGGTGTCGCACGCCAGGGGCTAATATCCAACCCACCGCGACGCACATAGCGCGCCAGCACCAATAGTTCACTGGGTTTGGCGCGCTGCATCAGGTCGGTAAAAATATGCTCGACGCAATGCTCGTGAAAATCCTGATGCTGGCGATAGCCGATCAAATAGCGCAATAGCCCCTCCCGCTCGATTTTCGGGCCTCTATAGCGAATCATCACGCTGCCCCAATCGGGCTGACCGGTCACCGGGCAATTGGATTTTAAAAGGTGCGAGTACAGCGTTTCTTCCACCACCTGACCCCCTGCCGTCAGATGGTCGGCGCTGGGGGTGTAATCGCTTACTTCGATATCCAGCGCGTCCAGGCATTCTCCCGGCAGTCGCTGAGGCGCCAGGGCGGCAGCGTCGACATCAAGCAACTCGACGCTGACTGGTGCTTTCGCAGCAGCCGTTAAATCCTGGGTTAGCGTCGCGATGACAGCGTCGCGATCATCAAAGCGGGCCTGATTGAAGCTATTGAGGTACAGCTTCCAGGATTTCGACTCAATCAGATTGGGTGAATCCGCGGGCAGTCGAAAGCGCACGACAGCTACCACCGGCTTGCCGCGCCCGTTCAGCCAGGAAACCTCAAACGCATGCCATTCGTCCTCCCCTACAAACGGCAGCTCGCCCT
>JAIVHM010000126.1 GCA_020201095.1 Halomonas sp.
GTTCTAACGTCACCGTTTCGAAGGTATGAAGGGTGAAGTAGAGCGGCCATTCGCATAGAATGGCCGCTCTTTTATCTAATCGCCAGGAGCGTCAGTGCAGCGCATCGCCCACCTTATTCACGACACACTGCCCAACCCCATCGATACGCACGGTCTGCGGGTGCTTGAACGCCACGCCGCGCGCGCCATCGTGACCCGCCAGGATAAAATCCTGCTGCTATATACCGAACGCTACGACGACTTCAGCTTTCCGGGCGGCGGCATTGATCCTGGTGAGAGCCCTGAAGCCGGATTGCACCGTGAGCTTTACGAAGAAACAGGCGCGGCTGACATCGATATCATGGCGCATTTCGGCTACGTCACCGAATACACGCCCACCTGGAAGCCGCAATGGGATCTGATGCATCAAACCTCCCACTGGTTTACCTGCGAGATCGGTGAAACCTTAGGCGAAGCCCGCCTTGAAGACTACGAAGCGGCCAACGGCATGTCGGCGGCGTGGGTATCGCTTGACGAGGCGCTTGACCATAATCGCCGCGTCATCGCCAGCCGACCCGCTACCATGGGCCTGTCGATTCAGCGCGAAACTCTGGTGTTGGAGAAAGTTCGGGAGAGCGTGTCGGAAAAAGTCGCTTGAGTGGGTGCTGTCCAACACACCGCTAGGCTTGCCTGATGAAGGATGAACGCCGCTGACGGGCGTCAACGGCGGTTGATCTTAGTCACTCGACTTATTCACTTGACCTATTCATTCGACTCTGGCAGCTCAGCGCTGTGGTAGACGTTTTGCACGTCGTCCAGGTCATCCAGCATGCCGAGCAGTTTTTCGAACATGGCCACATCGTCGCCTTCGACCGGCGTGGTGGTTTGCGGCAGGAACTGAATTTCATCGGCTTCGAAGTCGATCTCGCCGAAAGTGTCGAGCAGCGCCTGCTTAGCCTTGGCGTAGTCGGTATGCGGTGCAAACACGGTGATGCGGCCGTCTTCCAGTTCGATATCGGTGACGTCGACATCAGCTTCCATCAGCGCTTCCGAAGGTGCGGTTGGGGTTATCGGTCAAACACTCGACAATCACCATGGCATTGCCAGGGCCGAAGCCCTCGTAGCGCGCCGCTGAAAAGTCTTCGCCGCCCGCCCCGCTGGCTTTATCCAGCGCCTTGTCTATCACGTGAGAGGGTACCTGATCCTTCTTGGCACGCTCCATCAGGCCGCGCAGCGCCAGATTGCTATGCGGGTCGATGCCGCCCGCCTTGGCGCAAACGTAAATCTCGCGACCGTACTTACTGTAAACCTTCGTCTTTGCATCGGCCGTTTTGGCCATGGATTCTTTACGGTTCTGAAAAGCCCTACCCATGTTGACGTCCTGTAATTAGCGATTCCCCCTGCTGATCAGGGTGTCATCAAAAAAGCCAAAGTTTACCCAACAGGATATCATGCTAACAGCGTTATTTGCGCACGCGCAGGTGTCTCATCTTTCGACGTGGCTTACACGACAATGCGCCATCATTTACCGATGGTGAAAGGACAAAAAACAAACAAGGAGAACCACATGCCATTCTCGCTATGGCTGTCGCTTGTGGCGGTATGCGCCATGGGCGCGATGTCACCGGGACCCAGCCTGGCGCTGGTGCTGCGCCATACGCTGGGTGGGGGAAGGCTGGTGGGGGTGACAGCCGCGTTGTGCCATGCCGGTGGCGTCGGGCTCTATGCACTGCTTACCGTGCTGGGCCTGGGCGCGCTGATTGTGCAGTGGCCAGCGCTTTTCCAACTGGTTACCTGGGTGGGGGCAGCATACCTTGCCTGGCTGGGCATTAAAGCGCTGCGTGCCGGGAGTGCCGGGGCGATGCAGCAACAGGCAATAGCCACATCCGGCGGTCAGGCCGCCAGGGAGGGCGTGTTGGTGGCGCTGGGTAATCCCAAGCTGATCCTTTTCTTCGTTGCGCTGCTGAGCCAGTTTGTAACGCCCGATATGAGCATCGTCGCCAAAGCGCTCATCGTGGTGACGGCGATGGTCATAGATGGAGGCTGGTACGTGATAGTGGCCGTTGCACTATCGCATTCTCGGGTGCTGCCATGGCTTCAGCGTCGCGCCCACTGGATCAATAGAGTGACCGGGGTTTTGCTGCTGGCATTGGCGCTTCGCGTGGCGGCGGGGCCGCTTGGCTAGGTTGGCAGTGGCTGGCGTTGGGAACTGGTGCCTCGGACATAGACATGGCATGGTAAGTGCCTGGGTAAGGCGTTCCAGGAGGAAGGCGGCAGATGACACTTTACGATCAGGATTGTTATAACCACATGGGGCAGCGGTTTAACCTGCGGGCGCTGCAGGGGCAGGTGTTGCTGGTCGTCAACGTCGCCAGTCGCTGTGGCTATACCCCGCAGCTTAAAGAGCTGGAAATGCTTTACCAACGCTACCGGGATCGCGGCTTCACGGTGTTGGGGTTCCCCTGCGACCAGTTTGGCAAACAGTCGCCGGAAAGCGCTGAGGCTTTTTGTACCTTTGGCGAGCAGCAGTATGGCGTCACGTTTCCGCTCATGGAAAAAGTGCGGGTTAATGGCGGCGACGCTCATCCGTTGTTCGTGCTTCTCAAGCGCGAGGCGCCCGGCATGTTGGGCACAACAATGATCAAATGGAATTTCACAAAGTTCCTGGTCGGGCGTGATGGTAAGGTCATTGCACGCTTTGGTCCCCGGGACCATGGCCGTTCGTTACGGCTACGTCTGGAAGGCGCACTCGACGAAATTTAGGTCTCGCCACGGGCCACCATGACCCGGGTCATCAGCTCGTTCCACCGGTGACGAACCATCATGGTCGTCAGGCCGGAAAACAGTGCCCAGCTTTTGCGCCGCCAACCCGTCAAACGCAGGTTGTGGCTGACCAATTGCTGCATCAGTTTGTGATCGTCGAACTGACGCCATTCGCTGGCAATGGACAGTTGGTGTCGGGACATCACCGGCGCCATCTCCAAGCGGAACATCCACTCCAACTCTTTAAAGGTCATATCGTAGCGCTGAACGACCTCGACCATCTGGGCGTAATCGCGTTCACTTGGCTCGCGGTCTAGCCATAACGGGGCCAGCGCCAACCATAAATCGCCACGTTCATCGACTAGCTGTTGTGGGTTCATTAACAAAGCCTCGTGGGCGGTCAGGAATAAAACAATATCCTGACGCGAAAGGTCCATAAGCTCAATAGCGGACAGCGCCGCTTGAGACCGCTAGAATAAGCGCCACTGATGAATGGTGCGACGC
>JAIVHM010000280.1 GCA_020201095.1 Halomonas sp.
TGGATAATATCGGCCACTTCGGCTGCCGGTGCGGCCTGCCAGGGTTCGTGGACATCCGTAATCACCGGCACATTGTGGCGGGCTTTGATGTCGGCCAGAATCTGCAGGCCTTTTTCCAGCCCCGGGCCACGGTAGGAGTGGATCGAGCTGCGGTTGGCCTTATCGAAACTCGCCTTGTAGACGTAGGGCATGCCCAGCTTTTGCGTCACCTTGACGTAGGTCTCGGCCACTTCATCAGCTAGCTCAGCTGACTCGAGGACGTTCATCCCCCCCAGCAGCATCAGGGGCAAAGAATTGCCGGCAGTAAGGCCGGCAACGTCGATATGGTGCTCTTGGAATGTCTCTTGAGAAGCCATGCTTCCCCCTGTTATCCCTGAAGTGCAGTTATTCCTGAGGTGCCGCGTGGGCACGCGCTCGCGCGGCTTCTTTGTGTTCCACGGCGGCATTGATAAAGCCCGAGAACAACGGATGGCCATCGCGCGGTGTCGAGGTGAATTCCGGGTGGAATTGGCAGGCGACGTACGAAGGGTGGTCAGCGAGTTCGACCATTTCCACCAGCGACTGATCGACACTCTTGCCTGAAATCACCAGTCCTGCCTTTTCCAGTTCGTCGATAAACTGGTTATTGACCTCGAAACGGTGGCGATGGCGCTCGACGATTTCATCAGCGCCATAGGCTTCACGTGCCTTACTGCCCGACGCGAGGCGGCATACCTGACCGCCCAGGCGCATGGTGCCACCCAGGTCGGAAGCCGCATCGCGCAGTTCGATTTTGCCTTCTGCATTCAGCCACTCGGTGATCAGGCCGACAACGGGATGCTGGGTATCGTGGGTGAACTCGGTGGAGTTGGCATCTTTCCAGCCCGCCATATGACGCGCAAACTCGATCACGGCCACCTGCATGCCTAAGCAAATCCCCAGGTACGGCACCTTGTTTTCACGGGCAAACTGGGCGGTCATGATCTTGCCTTCAACGCCGCGCTCGCCAAAGCCACCCGGCACCAGGATAGCGTCTTTACCTGCCAGCCGTTCGGTACCATGGCGCTCGATATCTTCAGAGTCGACGAAGTCGATATTGACCTTGATACGCCCCTGGATACCGGCATGCGTCAACGCTTCGTTAAGCGATTTATAGGCGTCGAGCAGTTCCATATACTTGCCAACCATGGCGATACTGACCGACTTCAGCGGGTTGAGCTTGGCATCCAGTACCTTCACCCACTCGGAAAGATCCGCCGGGCCGGCTTCCAGGCGCAACTTATCGCAGACGATATCGTCCAGACCGTGCTCGTGGAGCATCAGCGGGATACGGTAGATAGTGTCGGCGTCCTGCAGCGGCACGACCGCACGTTCTTCCACGTTGGTGAACAGGGCAATCTTGCGCCGCTCGCTCTCTTCCAGTTCAACTTCACTGCGGCAGATCAGGATATCCGGCTGAATACCGATGGAGCGCAGCTCCTTGACGCTGTGCTGGGTCGGCTTGGTTTTGGTCTCGCCCGCCGTCTTGATGTAAGGCACCAGCGTCAGGTGCATGAACAGCGCCCGGTTGGCGCCCTGTTCGCTGCGAATCTGGCGGATCGATTCCAGGAAGGGGAGCGACTCGATATCACCGACCGTCCCACCGATTTCCACCAGCGCCACGTCAAAGCCTTCGCCTCCGGCGTAGACCCGCTGCTTGATTTCATCGGTGATATGCGGGATGACCTGAACGGTACCCCCCAGGTAATCACCCCGGCGCTCTTTGCGCAGCACGTGCTCGTAGACACGGCCGGTGGTGAAGTTGTTGCCCTGGGTCATTTTGGTACGAATAAAGCGTTCGTAGTGGCCAAGGTCCAGGTCGGTTTCGGCACCATCCTCGGTGACAAATACCTCGCCATGCTGGAAGGGGCTCATGGTGCCCGGGTCTACGTTGATGTAGGGGTCGAGCTTGAGCATGGTGACCTTAAGGCCGCGTGCCTCGAGGATGGCCGCCAGCGAGGCCGACGCGATGCCCTTGCCAAGAGAGGACACAACGCCGCCGGTCACGAAGATATATCGTGTCATGAAAAACCTGTCGAAACGTGATCAGAAGGCACGGCAGAAAGCCACACCAGGATGGGACGACAGAATAGCAGAGTACGACCTAAGGCTCAATTTGAACTGCCGAAGATAGCCAATGGATCGATGCACCTAGCGACGCCGGGATCAGGCCTAAGCGAGGGTCTTTCGCCATGGATGGCGAAAGTAGCGCCCAGGGATGGGTTCACAGCGCCCTCGCGTTGGCCTGATGCCGGGGTAGTCGCGGGGCCAACTCNNNCCCACTCAGCTGGGGTAAAGACGAATTAAACGCCCAGGTAATCCAGCATGCCTTCCGCTGCCTGGCGGCCTTCGTAGATGGCGGTGACCACCAGGTCAGAGCCACGCACCATATCGCCGCCGGCAAAGATTTTCTCGTTGCTGGTCTGGAAGGCGTACTGGCCATGCTCCGGCGCAGTCACTCGGTCGCGCTCGTCCACCTGGATATTGGCCGGGTCGAACCACGGTGCGGGGCTTGCCTGGAAACCGAAGGCAACGACCACCGCATCAGCGGCAACAATCTCTTCCGAGCCAGGCACCACTTCAGGGCGCTGGCGACCGTTTTCATCAGGTTCACCCAGGCGGGTACGCACCACCTTCACGCCTTCGACCTTGTCTTCACCGACAACGGCGATCGGCTGACGGTTGAAAAGGAACTCGACGCCCTCTTCACGTGCGTTGGCCACTTCCTTGCGCGACCCCGGCATGTTCTCTTCATCGCGGCGATAGGCGCAGGTGACGCTGGCAGCCCCCTGACGAATCGAAGTGCGGTTGCAGTCCATAGCAGTATCACCACCGCCCAGCACCACCACGCGCTTGCCTTCCATGGAAATGTAATCGTTAGGATCTTTTTCAAAGCCCAGGCAGCGGTTGACGTTAGCAATCAAGAAGTCGAGCGCTTTATAAACACCCGGCAGGTCTTCGCCCGGGAAGCCACCTTCCATGTACTTGTAGGTCCCCATGCCCAGGAAAACGGCATCGTAGTCCTGAAGAAGCGTGTCAAATTCGACGTCGGTACCGATCTCGGTATTCAGCCGGAACTCGACGCCCATCTCTTCAAAGACCGCACGACGACGCTCCATGACGTTCTTTTCCAGCTTGAACTCGGGAATACCGAAGGTTAACAGGCCGCCGATTTCAGGGTACGTGTCGAACACCACCGGCTTGACGCCGTTGCGCGCCAGAATATCAGCGCAGCCAAGACCCGCAGGACCCGCACCCACAATCGCCACTTTCTTGTCCGTCCAGGCCACCTGGGACATATCCGGACGCCAGCCCATGGCAAAGGCCGTGTCAGTAATGTACTTCTCAATCGAGCCAATGGTCACCGCGCCAAAGCCGTCATTGAGCGTGCAGTCGCCTTCGCACAGGCGGTCCTGCGGGCACACGCGGCCACACACTTCGGGCAGCGAGTTGGTTTTGTGCGAAAGCTCGGCGGCTTCGAGAATATTGCCTTCCACCACCAGCTGTAGCCAGTTGGGAATGTAGTTGTGCACCGGGCACTTCCACTCGCAGTACGGATTGCCACAGTGCAGGCAGCGGTGTGCCTGGCTGGCCGCGTCGGTGGGCTTGTACGGCTCGTAGATTTCGGCAAATTCTTTGGCACGCTTACGTGCATCTTTTTTCTGCGGGTCCTGACGACCCACATCCACAAACTGGAAATCGTTATTCAAACGGTTGGCCATGATCTCTCTCCTGTCAGCGATAGGGGCATAAAACGGTTATTCCGGCTGACGCCGAGACTGATCCAGCAGGCTACCCAGGCTTGCTGCCTTGGGTTTTACCAACCAGAAGTGACGCGCGTAGTCGCTGAAGTCCTCCAAAATAGCCGCCCCACGTGCCGATCCTGTCGCTGCCACGTAGGCCTCAATCATTTCGCGTAAATGGCGACGATACGCCTCCATCGCTTCAGTGTTAACACGGTGAATCTCAACCAGTTCATGGTTGTACTTATCCACAAAGGTGCGCTCTTCATCCAGCACGTAGGCAAACCCGCCCGTCATGCCGGCGCCGAAGTTTACCCCGGTCTTACCGAGGACACAGACCAGGCCGCCGGTCATGTATTCGCAGCAGTGGTCGCCTGCGCCCTCGATCACGGCCGTCGCCCCGGAGTTGCGTACCCCGAAACGCTCACCCGCCGTACCCGCCGCAAACAGCGTACCGCCGGTCGCACCATACAGGCAGGTATTGCCGATAATCGCCGTTTTATGGCTTTCAAATTCACTGACGTTCGGTGGCACAATCACGATGCTGCGCTCTGCCCGGCGACGCCGGTAAAGCGGGCGGTGATCGGCGCGTTTTCAAGGCCTTTCTCCCCGTAGCGCTTGGCAATTGCGCCGGATGTCAGCGCGGCGACACTGCGGTCACAGTTGGTAATGGTGAAATCGAACTCGCCACCCGTCTGGTTTTCAATGGCGTCTTGCAATGCCGCCAACACTTCCTGGTTCTTGGCACCGGGATCGTGAGGCACGTTGCGGCTGACCTTGCAGAACTGGGGTGCATCGGCGGGCACAAAGTCGTTTGTCAGCAGCGGCGTCAAATCCAGCTTGCGCTGGGACGCAGTATTGCCTTCCAGGACGTCGAGCAAATCGGTACGGCCGATCAGGTCGGTGAGCTTGGTCACACCGAGCATGGCCATCAGCTCACGCACTTCTTCGGCGATAAAGCGGAAGTAGTTCTTGACCATGTCCACGGTACCGCGGAAGTGCTCGCCGCGCAGGTAGTCGTCCTGGGTGGCGACACCGGTGGCACAGTTGTTCAAGTGGCAGATGCGCAGGTACTTACAACCCAGCGCGACCATCGGCGCGGTACCAAAGCCGAAGCTTTCCGCCCCCAAGATCGCCGCCTTGACGACATCCAGCCCGGTCTTCAGGCCGCCGTCGGTTTGCAGGCGGATCTTGTCGCGCAGACTGTTGATACGCAGCGCCTGGTGGACTTCCGGCAGGCCCAACTCCCAGGGAGACCCGGCGTGCTTGATCGAGGTCAGGGGGCTTGCGGCGGTGCCGCCATCGTAGCCGGACACGGTAATCAGGTCGGCGTAGGCCTTGGCAACACCCGTCGCGATAGTGCCGATACCCGGCTCGGACACCAGCTTGACCGACACCTGAGCGTCCGGATTGACCTGCTTGAGGTCAAAGATCAGCTGCGCCAGGTCTTCGATCGAGTAGATGTCGTGGTGTGGCGGCGGTGAAATCAGCGTCACACCGGGCACCGAGTAGCGCAGCCGCGCAATCAGCTGATTGACCTTGCCGCCGGGCAGCTGACCGCCCTCGCCGGGCTTGGCGCCCTGAGCGACCTTGATCTGCAGGACTTCCGCATTGACCAGGTAGTGAGGCGTCACGCCAAAACGGCCCGACGCAATCTGCTTGATTTTCGAGCTGCGAATCGTGCCGTAGCGCGCCGGGTCTTCGCCACCTTCGCCGGAGTTGGAGCGGCTACCCTCCTCGTTCATCGCCTGGGCCAGCGCTTCGTGAGCCTCCGGCGACATCGCGCCCAGCGACATGCCTGCGCTGTCAAAGCGCGGCAGCAGGTCTTCAACCGGCTCGACGTCGTCCAGCGGAATCGGCGTTTCGGCGGGCTTGAGGGCCAGCAGATCGCGGATTGTCGCCACCGGCCGCTCATTAACCAGTTGGGCGAATTTCTTCCACTTGGCGTAGCTGCTTTCCTGCACGGCGGCCTGAAGCGTCATCACCACGTCAGGGTTATAGGCGTGATACTCGTGATTATGAACATACTTGAATAAGCCGCCCTGGGTGATGCCCTTGCGTGGAATCCAGGCGTCTTTGGCCAGCATTGCCTGCTGCATTTGCAGCTCGCTAAAGCCGGTGCCCTGGATACGTGAGGCCATGCCTGGGAAGCACATGTGCATAATGTCGTCATCAAGACCGACAGCTTCAAACAGCATCGAACCGCGGTAAGATGCAAGCGTCGAGATGCCCATCTTGGAAAGAATCTTGAACAACCCTTTCTGCAGCCCTTTGCGGTAGTTTTCCCGCGCGTCTGCCGGGTTGCCGGTCAGCTCACCGGTGCGATGCATATCTGCCATCACCTGATAGGCAAGCCATGGGTAAACAGCCGTCGCACCCACACCGAACAGCACCGCCATCTGGTGGGCATCCCGGGCGTAACCGGTCTCGACCACAATATTGGCATTGGGACGCAGGGCAAGCCGGCCCAGATGGGTATGAACGTCATAGCCAAGCGACAAGGTATGGCTGGCAAACGCCGGATCGTCCTGACTGACCAGGGCGGTAAATTTGCGCGGCGACAGCACCGGCGTGGTCAAAATGAGTCGGTGAGCATGTTCCGGGGTCGCTTTGAACACATTAAGCTCGGCACCACAACAGGTCTCAAGCGACATGACGATCGCTTCACGTAGCGGATCAATCGCCGGGTTGGTCACCTGGGCAAACTTCTGGCGGAAATAATCCGTCAGCAGCCGCGGACGGCTGGACAGCACCGCCATGGGCGTATCATCACCCATTGAACCTACCGCCTCCTGACCGCTTTCAGCCAATGGGCGCAGCACCTGATCACGCTCTTCGAAGCTGACCTGGAACATTTTTTGCTGCACGTTCAGCGCACTGCCGTCCATATTCTGGAAACGCGCAAGCTCTGTAAGCGCCGATTCCAGATAACTGGCCTCCTGCTTCAGCCAACGCTTGTACGGATACGCCGACTTCAGCCGGTTATCGATGTCCTCGGTATGCAGCACCTCACCCGTATGGGTATCCACCGCCAGCATTTGGCCGGGGCCCACGCGGCCTTTGGCCACCACGTCTTCCGGCTTGTAGTCATAGGTACCGATTTCCGACGCCAGGGTGATATAGCCATTCTTGGTAACCACCCAGCGCGCGGGGCGCAGACCGTTGCGGTCGAGCATGCACACGGCCTGGCGACCGTCGGTCATTACGACACCCGCCGGGCCGTCCCACGGCTCCATGTGCATGGAGTTGTATTCGTAGAAACCGCGCAGCTCGGCGTCCATGGTTTCGACGTTCTGCCACGCTGGCGGCACCATCATGCGTACCGCGCGGTGCAGCTCCATGCCGCCGGTCAGCAGCACTTCCAACATGTTATCCATGCTGGAGGAGTCAGAGCCGGTGGTATTGACGATTTCATCCAGCTCGGCGATATCCGGCAGGCGCTCGTTAACGAAGTTCGCTTTACGCGAGTTCGCCCAGCCGCGGTTGGCTTCAATGGTGTTGATCTCGCCGTTGTGCGCCAGCAGGCGGAACGGTTGGGCGAGCGGCCAGCGCGGTGCGGTGTTGGTCGAGAAGCGCTGGTGAAACACGCAAATAGCGGTTTCCAGACGCGGGTCATTCAGGTCTGTGTAAAAAGCAGGCAGGTCTTCAGGCATGACCAGCCCTTTATACGACACCACTTGAGACGACAGTGAAGCGACATAAAAGTCTTCGTCGTCACGCATCGCCTGCTCGGCATAGCGGCGCGCCATGAAGAGGTCAACGTCGAAGTGCTCGCCGCCGCCTGGCTGCACGAATACCTGCTTGATACGCGGCAGGCAATCAAGCGACATCGGCCCGCATACGCTGGCGTCCGAGGGCACATCGCGCCAGCCGATCACGTTCAGACCCCGCGCCTTGAGCGCATCTTCAAGGGTATCGCGTCCGCGCGCTGCACGGACATCGTCGTCGGGCAAGAACACAACCCCAACGGCAAAGCGCTCGCCCAGTTCAACGCCCAGCGCATCCTTAGCCACGGCCTGCATGAAATGAGTCGGCATTTTAAGCAATAGCCCGCAGCCATCACCGGTTTTACCGTCAGCAGCGATGCCGCCGCGGTGCGTCATGCAGGTAAGCGACTCGATCGCGGTTTTCAACAGGTCATGGCTGGCCTGCCCTTCCATATGGGCAATCAGGCCAAAGCCGCAGTTGTCGCGAAACTCGCCGGGCTGGTGAAGACCTCTATTCATGGGCGTGCCTCTAGTCTAGTCAGCGTGTTTTTTTGGTAGCGGTGTTGTGATAAAAAGGCGGGTTTTTGATTTTCTGGTGGTTATGACCGGCCCGCTAGAGGGCGGCACTTGCCTTCGCTACCATTAAGAAAATGGCCGATCAGCATAGCGATTTGCAGCCGCTTTGCGCAATCTTTCCTCGCCCTTCGAACCCTTTTTAGCCATGCCGATACTGCATAAGGCATGCGGATTAGCTAAAACAGAAACCTTTATTCCGCACGCTATAAAAAACACCCCGCTGGGTTAAAGCGGGGTGTCTGACAGATGTGATGCGGGGTCAGTCAGCGGTTATCGCCGCGGGTAGCGATCAAGTAAGTTTTTCAGTTGCTCAGGAGGCACTGCATCGCTGACGCAGGCGCTGCCCAGTGCCTCGAGCAATACCAGGCGCAAACGGGCGTCGATGTTTTTCTTGTCCAGCCGCATACGGGCCAGGAAGTCGTCACTCGACATACCTTCCGGCGCGTGGACAGGTAGCTCCGCGCTCTTGATCAGCGCAAGGCTGCGCTCAAGTTCCGCTTTTGATATCCAGCCAAGCTCTTGAGAGAGCGTCGCAGCCATGGCCATTCCCGCCCCCACGGCTTCGCCATGCAGCCAGTTGCCATAGCCCTGGTGCGCTTCAATGGCGTGACCAAAAGTGTGGCCCAGGTTGAGCAGCGCGCGAACGCCCTGCTCAGTTTCATCCTCAGCGACAATATCGGCTTTTATCAGACAGCTTCGGGCAATTGCCTCGGCAATCACCTCAGGCTCAACCCTGCGTAATGCCGTCATATTGGCTTCAAGCCAAGCAAGGAAAGAGTCATCGCGGATAAACCCGTATTTGATCACCTCCGCAAGGCCTGCTGACAGCTCCCGCGCGGGCAGCGTGGTGAGTGTTTCGATATCCACCAGCACGGCTTTCGGCTGCCAGAAGGCGCCAATCATGTTTTTACCCAACGGGTGATTGACGCCGGTTTTGCCGCCAACAGAGGAATCGACCTGGGACAGCAGCGTGGTCGGCACTTGAATAAACGCCACACCACGCTGGTAGGCAGCGGCCGCGTAGCCGACCATATCGCCGATCACGCCGCCGCCCAGTGCGATCAAGGTGCAGCGACGATTGAACCCTGCTTCCAGCAGCGCATCCCAGATGCGCCCCACCTGCTCAATGGTCTTGTACTGTTCGCCATCGGGAAGCACCACCGTGCGCACCTCCAGATGGTTCGGCAGGCTATCGCAAAGACGGGCCAGGTAGAGCGGAGCAATGGTTTCATTAGTGACCACCATCACCTGCTGGCCGGCCAGATAGGGCGTCAGCAGTTCGGGCACGCCCAAAAGCCGCGTACCAATATGGATCGGATAGCTGCGCTCGCCGAGCGCTACCTCGAGCGTGCGCTCTACACCGTCGACTGCGGTCATGGGGATACCTTGTTTGACGAATTTTGGTTTTCAAGAGGATCGACCAGGCGCCGGACGCGACGCACAATCTCATTAACTACGGCACGCGGACTGCGCCGGTCGGTGCGTACGGTAATGTCCGAGGTAGCGCGATACAGTGGGTCACGGGCGGCGAACATGTCGTTCAGCACTTTCTCACGGTCAACACACTGCAAAAGTGGGCGGTTGCGGTCTTTGGCCGTGCGCCTGAGCTGTTGATCGACGGTGGTCAACAGGTACACCACCGTGCCCCGCTCGCGAAGCGCACGGCGGTTTTCTTCGCGTAGCACCGCGCCGCCGCCGGTCGCCACCACCACCGGGTGGCGTTGGGTCAGCTCGTCGATCATGTGAATTTCACGCTGACGAAAACCCTGCTCGCCTTCGACATCAAAAATCCACGGAATATCTGCCCCACAGCGCGCTTGTATGGCGTGGTCGCTATCAAAAAACTCGCGCGACAGTTCAGCTGCCAGCAGCCGTCCAATCGTGCTTTTACCGGCCCCCATGGGGCCAATCAGAAAAAGGTTGGGTAAATCCTGCATCAGCGAACCGTTAAGCCATCGTCAAGAAGTCGTGGTGTAATAAAGACTAACAACTCTACCTTTTCATTGCTCTCTTCGGTATAGCGAAACAGTCTACCCAGCAAGGGAATATCGCCCAGCAGCGGCGTTTTGGCGACTTGACGCAGCTCTTCGGTGGTCAAAATACCGCCCAGCACCACGGTTTG
>JAIVHM010000183.1 GCA_020201095.1 Halomonas sp.
CGGTACAGCAGGGCTACTACTTTGCACGTCCGCAGTTGGAAGCGCTTCCGGTTATCGACAACGCCCTGTACGACTAACTCAGCCAGGTAGCCCAGACACAGGCGACGCTGGATCACCGCCTGTCCTGATCCACGGTGTCATCCATCGGCGATGTGTCGCAAATAATCGGCACCGCCTAGATTACGCATCTGTTGGCGCACCCATTGGCTGCGCTGCTCCACCTGTGGGCTTGGACGCGAGGCACTGCGCGTTAGCGGGCTCGGTAATATGGCTGCCAGCAGACTGGCTTGGCGATCGTTCAGCGCGTCGGCCGACACACCAAAATAGTGCTGCGCTGCAGCCTCCAGTCCAAATACCCCTGTATCCCACTCGGCCACGTTTAGATAGACCTCAAGGATTCGTTGCTTGCCCCATATCAGCTCAATGAGCAAGGTGAACCAGGCTTCCAGCCCTTTGCGTGCCCAGCTTCTGCCCGTCCATAGAAAGACGTTTTTTGCAGTTTGCTGACTAATGGTACTGGCGCCTCTCAAGCGCCCACCCTCCATACTCACCTGCAGGGCGCGGCGAAGCTCAGTGATATCAAAGCCGTGATGATCAGGAAACCGCTGGTCTTCCGCCGCCATGACCGCGACTTTTGCCGAATCGGCGAGTTGCGACCAGCTACGCCATTCCCGCTGCAGCTGTATTGGCTCACTGCTCACCCAGCTCTGGATCTTACGCTCAACCATGACCATTGAACCCGGTGGCGGCACCACACGAAACAGCATCACCAGGCTCACTGACAGCACCACAAACAGAAATACGCCACGCCATACCCACCACCATAACCAGCTTGCTGAGCGGCGTAGCGTACGTTTCAACATGAAAACTTCCTCATCGCTTCAACAAGTGGTCAGCATGGTAGCGAAGATGATCGTCGATGAACGTCGCAATGAAGAAGTAGCTATGGTCATAGCCAGGTTGCCGACGCAGGGTAAGCGGATGATCATGCGCTTCGCACACGGCTTCAAGGCGCTCAGGCTTGAGCTGCTCTTCAAGGAATTGGTCGGCTTCACCCTGGTCGATAAACAGTCGTTGGCGCGAGGCGCCGTTAGCCACCAACTCGCAGGCATCATATTGACGCCATTGTGCCGGGTCGTCACCCAGGTAGCTGGAAAACGCCTTTTCTCCCCACGGACAGTTCATCGGGTTAACAATCGGCGCAAAGGCCGATACGGAACGAAAGCGCCCCGGATGACGCAGCGCCATGATCAGTGCGCCATGACCGCCCATCGAGTGTCCGCTGATAGATTCGCGACCATTTACCGGAAAGTGCTGACGCACGACCGATGGCAGTTCCTCGAT
This sequence comes from Halomonas sp., assembly GCA_020201095.1. GTDB lineage: Bacteria > Pseudomonadota > Gammaproteobacteria > Pseudomonadales > Halomonadaceae > Vreelandella. The sequence continues at coordinate 1,345 of JAIVHM010000183.1, forward strand.
CACATAATCGTACATGCGGTATTGCGGTTTCCACGGGGCCTGGGTGGCATTGACGTAAAAGCCCGCGCCAGAGCCAAGGTCATAGCTATCGTGCTCACCTGGTAGGTCCGTGCCTCGCGGACTGGTGTCCGGACAAACGATCGCGATACCCAGCTCCGCTGCCAGGCGATGCGCACCGGCCTTTTGCATAAAGTTTTCATCGGTGCAGGTAAGCCCCGAGAGCCACCACAACAGCGGCACCCGCTCTTCCTCAGCTTGTGGCGGCAAATAGACCGCGAATACCATGTCGCAATCCAAAGCACGCGAGTAGTGCCGATAACGCTTATGCCAGCCGCCGTGGCTGCGGTTGGCCGACACTAATTCCAGGGTTTCACTCATGCTCATGAGCAGGCTCCTTTAAAGCAGCAAGCGCGGCGAGGTCCTCCCCGCCGCGCTCTTTGGTGTTCGCACTATCATACTCAGTAATGCAGGACGGTACGAATACTCTTGCCCGCATGTAGCAGGTCGAACGCCTCGTTGATCTTCTCGAACGGCATGTCGTGAGTAATAAAGTCGTCGATGTTGATCTCACCGTTCATGTAACGCTCAACGTAGCCAGGCAGTTCAGTACGCCCTTTTACGCCGCCAAAGGCAGAGCCTTTCCAGACCCGACCGGTCACCAGCTGGAAAGGCCGCGTGGAGATTTCCTCGCCTGCACCGGCCACCCCAATGATGATCGATTCACCCCAACCTTTATGGCAGCACTCCAGCGCGGACCGCATGACATTGACGTTGCCGATGCACTCAAAGGAATAATCCACCCCGCCGTCAGTCATGTCCACGACAACCTGCTGAATGGGGTCTGCGTAGTCTTTCGGGTTGCCCCCAGGCCAAAAACGGCAATCGTTGAGCCGGGCTCCACTTTGGCAGTATTCATGACAGCACCGATACCAGTGGTCACGCCACAACCCAGCAGGCAGATTTTATCCATCGGCGCTTCCTTAGACACCGCTGCCAAGGAGACTTCGGGCAACACGGTGTATTCGCTGAACGTGGAGGTGCCCATGTAATGGTGAAGCATCTTGCCATCCAGCGAAAAACGCGAGCTGCCATCGGGCATGACACCCTTGCCTTGGGTGGCGCGTACGCTGCCGCAGAGGTTGGTTTTTCCCGAAAGGCAGAACTTGCACTGCCCGCACTCGGCCGTATAGAGCGGAATGACATGATCACCGGGTTTGAGGCTAGTAACCCCTGCGCCAACCTCTTGCACAACCCCGGCCCCTTCGTGGCCCAACACAGAAGGAAAATTGCCTTCCGGATCGGCACCTGAAAGCGTGTAGGCATCCGTATGACAAACGCTCGTTGCGGCCATTTTGACCAGCACCTCGCCGGCCTTGGGGCCTTCTACATCAATCTCGACTAGCTCTAAGGGCTTGCCAGCTTCCAGTGCTACTGCAGCACGTGACTTCATTATTGACTCTCCTTGACACTGTCAGCAGGCAATCAGGTACCTGTTCTGACGTAAATATTCGCACATCCAGTGTAGGTCAGCTAGTCGATCAGGATAAAGCGGGATACACTCATAAGATTATTGTTTGTATGCAACAATCCATTTAATAGCAGGTTAGCTTCATGCAGCGCTGGGACAGAATTGAAGCCTTCATTGAGGTGGTTCGTCTTGAGAGTTTCTCGGCGGCAGCGCGTCACCTCAAGGTGTCGACCTCTCACGTTAGCCGCCTGGTCAGCCAACTTGAGAATCAGTTGAGCGTTCAGCTGTTATACCGTACCACCCGGCAAATCCGCTTGACCGATGCTGGGTCTATCTACGTAGAACACTGTCGGCACCTGTTTGACGGTTTGCGTGATGCTGAACAGGCCCTGAGCGAACAACAAGGCAAGCCTCACGGCGTATTGAAACTCACCTCTGCAACGACCTTCGGCGAGCGCTATATCGCGCCGCTGGTCAATGACTTCCAGTGCCTACACCCTCAACTGGACGTGCAGATGCATTTCACCAACCGTCCGGTCGAGCTAATTGATGAAGGCTTTGATATAGCGATTCGCATGGGGGTGCTCAAGGATTCAAGCTTGATTGCCCGACGTCTATGTGAACGCCGTGAGTACATTGTTGGCTCGCAAGCTTACTTTCGCCAGGCGACCCGTCCGCATACGCTTAGCGAGCTTAACCAGCACCGCTGCCTGGTGGGTTCGCGGCCCAACTGGCTGTTTGAGGTCAATGGCCAGCGGCGTGAGGTCAAGGTCAACGGTTGCTGGCAGGCCAACTCAGGGCCAGCCCTGCTTGACGCCACACGCAAGGGCCTGGGACTTGCGCAACTGCCTGACTACTACGTCGCGCCTTATCTCGCCAGTGGCGAGCTGGTGGCCGTATTGGAGCCCTTTCAGCACCACGATACTGGGGTGTGGGCGGTTTACCCCCGCCATCGTCACCTTTCACCCAAGATACGCCAACTGGTGGATTACCTTGTCGACCATATCGGGCAGGTACTACCTGGGACTCAATGGCGTTAAACGCTCGTCTACTCCCTCGGTCAACGCCATGCGAACTCGACGTGCTAACACGGAACGGTGACGATATAATGAACATTCATTTATGGATGTTTATTAACGCTTAGCGTTACCCATCAGAAGGATGTTGATATGCCCGATTCACCTCCCACCTGGCCTCTTGGCTTCCGCTCAACTTTATTCAAAGCCGTCATCTATCTTCTTTTGATCGGCGCTATTGCCCAGGGTGCTTACCTGGAAGCCGTATATTTGCCCGAGGTACGCTTTAGTGAGCTTGGGTTCACCGAATTAACGCAATCATTAGTGCTTGGCCTGAGCTGCCTGTTGCTGATTTATATACGCCATGTATTGAAAGTATGGCCAACTGTCACGCTGCTGCTATTTGCGTTTATCGCTGCGTCACTTGTCCGCGAACAGGACTTCTTGCTTGATCGTGAAGTGGCAGACGGTGCTTGGCAGGTGATCGTTGCCTTGATTATCCTTCCATCGCTTGGCTGGGTTATCTACCAGCGTCGGCATTTTCTTGAAGAGTTTACCCACTACAGTAACTCGTTTTCATTTGGCTTATTCACCGCTGGAGTACTGACAACCTATATCTTTTCTCGGCTTTATGGACGTCAGGATTTTTGGCGCGTTGTCATGCAAGACAACTTCGTGCGGGTCTTCAAAGATGTCGCGGAAGAGATGATTGAATTGCTAGGCTATAGCTTGATTTTATTTGCCATGATCGAGCTGTTATTACTAGCTCGCCGCATCCATCAAGCGCGCAAGCAGTCGCCTCTGTAGCGCAACGAGCGCTCGCCATACAAAAAGCCCGCCGTTCATCGAACGGCGGGCTTTTTGATACGACTTGAAGTGCTCTGCGTTATTCGTCGAGGAAAGACCGCAGTGGCTCAGAACGGCTTGGATGACGCAGCTTGCGAAGTGCCTTGGCTTCAATCTGGCGAATTCGCTCACGCGTTACATCGAACTGCTTGCCGACTTCTTCAAGCGTGTGGTCAGTATTCATATCAATACCAAACCGCATGCGCAGCACCTTGGCTTCACGCGCCGTTAGGCCGCCCAGCACATTGCGTGTAGCTTCAACCAAACCTTCGCCGGTGGCCAGGTCGATCGGCAGCAACATGGTGCCGTCTTCGATAAAGTCACCCAGATGCGAGTCGTCGTCATCGCCAATGGGTGTTTCCATGGAGATGGGCTCTTTGGCGATTTTCAGCACCTTGCGAACTTTATCTTCCGGCATCTCCAGGCGCTCACCCAGCTCTTCTGGCGTCGGCTCACGCCCCATTTCCTGCAGCATCTGACGCGATACGCGGTTGAGCTTGTTGATCGTTTCGATCATGTGCACCGGAATGCGGATGGTGCGCGCCTGGTCGGCAATCGACCGGGTTATCGCCTGGCGAATCCACCAGGTGGCATAGGTCGAAAACTTGTAGCCGCGACGATATTCGAACTTGTCGACCGCTTTCATCAGGCCAATATTGCCTTCCTGGATCAGATCCAGGAACTGCAAACCCCGATTGGTATACTTCTTGGCAATCGAGATCACCAAACGCAGGTTGGCTTCGACCATTTCTTTCTTGGCACGGCGGGCTTTCGCTTCGCCAATCGATAGCTTGCGGTTGACCTCTTTCAGGTCAGACACCCTGAGCTGAACCATGTCCTCTTCAAACGCGATCTTACGCTGAGAGCGGGCGATATCGGCACGTAGTGGTTCCAGGCGATCAGCGTATTTAGGCTGCTCGGACTGAAACGCATCCAGCCACTTCGGGTTGGACTCACTGCCCGGAAACGACTTGATAAAAGTCTTGCGCGGCACCTTGGCTTTTTTCACACATAGCTGCATGACGGCCTTTTCCTGGGCACGCACCTGCTCGACGCTGATGCGCACCTGCCCCACCAATCGCTCAAAGTGCTTGGGCACCAGCTTGATCGGCGAGAACAGCACCGCCAGGCGCGCCTGCTCAGCTTTCAGCTCAGCGCTGCCTCGACCGTGCTTGGCATAGGCCGCCTCCACTGCTGTGTTCTGCTCACGAATCTGCTCGAAACGCGCACGCGCCTCTTCAGGATCCGGGCCGCCTTCGCTCGCAGTAGAATCATCATCTTCTTCGTCGTCACTATCAGCGTCGTCATCAACTTCTGACTCGGGCTCCGGCACTTCCGCTTCGGCTACACCAGGGATGCCTTCATCCGGGTCGATAAAACCAGAGAAGAGATCGGACAGTCGACCGGGTGCTTCTTCATCCTGAGTCGCGTCGTAGGCATCAAGAATCGACGCAACGGCACCAGGCAAATAAGCCAGCGCCGACATGACTTCACGTGTCCCTTCTTCGATCCGCTTGGCAATTTCGATTTCGCCTTCACGGGTCAAAAGCTCGACCGTGCCCATTTCTCGCATATACATACGGACAGGGTCGGTGGTGCGACCGACGTCGCTTTCCACGGCAGCAAGGGCCGCAACGGCCTCTTCCGCAGCCGACTCGTCCGTGGATTGATCCGACATCATCAAAGTGTCTTCATCTGGCGCTTCTTCAACGACACTAATCCCCATGTCGTTGATCATGCCAATGATGTCTTCCACTTGATCCGGGTCGGCGATGTCCTCGGGTAGATGGTCGTTGACCTCGGCATAGGTCAGGTAACCCTGTTCCTTGCCACGCGCGATCAACTCCTTCAGACGTGACTGCTGCTGTGCATTTCCAGCCATAGAAACCCTATCTCGACGAAGAAGAATGAAGCACCTGAAGCGCTGATGAAAAACCTAACAAGTAGAATAGTATAGCGTAATCGGCTTGAGTTTTTCCAGTTCGTGTATTTGCGCGGTCATTCAGGTGTGTTAGTTTGATTGGTTAGCCATCATTTTAGCCATGGCAAGTAACCTTGAGGCGGCGCAGTGATATTTCAACCCGCCGCGTTCGTGAAACATTAGTGTGGCCGCTGAGACAACTCCATCACCAGGCTTGCCAGACGCTGTCGCTGTGCTTTATCAAGCTTCTGCCCTTCGCGCTCTTGAGCCAGTAACGCTTCGTATTCCTCTCGCGGCGATTGCTGACGTTGCACATGGCTCAGATGCTCTACCAAGCCGGTCAGCTCTGTTTCACGCGTCGCCCTCGGAATCAGCAGCTCTCGCTTTGCAAAGTCGGTCAGCCTTGCTCCTTCAGTACTGCCTTGAAAATGCGCCAAAATCACCTGTGGACTGCGATAACGACCGGCTCGTAGCAACACCAGAAGCTCTCGACAAAGGTGCACATCATTGCTTTCCACCCCGTCACTATCTGGCAACCAGGCGTCATTTTCAGGCAGTTTCGCGACCAAGCTAGGCTCGTGAAGTAGCAACTGTATAATGCGGCCAACCGGTGAAAGCGCTTGTTCACGCGTTGACCTACTACCTAGTGCACGCTTCTGCTCAGACCCCTTGGCACTGAAAGCTTCAACCGGCTCTCCACGGTTCTGTTGCTTACGCTCTGCCGCTTCTATGCGCTTTTCAAGCAACTTTTTCAACTGCTCTTGAGCCAGACCGCTACGCTTGGCAAGCGCCTCGAGCATCAATGATTTGAGCATGCCATCCGGCACTTTGTTCAATGCCTCTAGCACCTGACTGGAAAACCGTTCACGGCCTTCCACGGTATTCAAGTCACGCCCCTGGGCGGCCTGCTCAAAAAGAAACTCAGATAGCGGCATGGCACAGGTGACGCGGTCCTGAAACGCCTCGCTGCCTTCGCGGCGCACCAACGTATCCGGATCATCGCCTTCCGGCAGAAACAAAAACCGCGCCTCTCGACCGTCAATCATCATCGGCAGTGCGGTTTCGAGCGCCCGACTTGCGGCTTGGCGACCAGCCCGGTCGCCGTCAAAGCAAAACACTACGCGCCCCACGAGACGGAACAGACGGCTCAAATGATCTTCAGTCGTGGCCGTTCCGAGCGTGGCCACGGCATTATGAATGCCGTATTGGGCCAGAGCGACGACGTCCATATAGCCCTCGACCATCACCAGTTGCTCAAGCCTGCTGGAGGCTTGGCGCGCTTCATAAAGGCCGTAAAGCTCACGTCCTTTATGAAACACCGGGGTTTCCGGCGAGTTAAGGTACTTGGGCTGACCATCACCCATTACCCGACCGCCGAAAGCAATCGTACGACCGCGCAGATCACGAATGGGGAACATGACCCGATCACGGAAACGATCGTAGGTGCGCCCGGTGTCTTCACGGTGAATCAGCAGACCATATTCAATCTGTACCGACTCGCTGACTCCTCGCTCGCTCAGATGCTGCTTGAGCGCTTCCCAGCCCCCTGGCGCATAGCCAATCCCGTAGTCGCTTATCACGTCACTGGAAAGGCCACGCGCCTGCAGGTAATGCTTGGCATCTTGCCCTTCCTGCATTTTCAGCCGCTCGCGGTAGAAGCTGGCGGCAAGCTCAAGCAGGTTAACGCCCTCTTTACGTTTTTTTTCGCGTTGCTGAGCGCGCGGGTCGTCCGCTCCTTCCCGGGGCACTTCGATCCCTAGCCGCCCAGCCAGTTGCTCAACCGCTTCTGGAAACGGTAACTTGTCGTATTCCATCAAGAAACGCAGCGCGTTGCCGTGCACTCCACAACCGAAGCAGTGATAAAACTGCTTGTCGGCGCTCACCGTAAACGATGGGGTTTTCTCTTGATGGAAAGGACAAAGACCCGAATAGTTGCGGCCTGCCTTTTTCAGTTGCACACGCTCACCAACGACTTCCACCACATCAACGCGGCCTAGCAGATCGTCGATAAAACGTTGTGGAATTTGGCCAGCCATGGATGCAGGCATCCTCGCGCAGGGCGCTAATTCGCGAACCTAATGTCATCAGACACTGTTGTCACCAAAGACTATGCCCGATCACCTTAAACACGCTTTGATAAAACGCAAAACAAGCGGCCACCTAGATGGCGGCCGCTCGGCATCCCTCTAGAAACACACTATGAATGACACAGCGTGTTTCGGTACGGATCAATAGAGCCGTTCGAAACGCTTTTGTTCACGCTGAATCTTCTTGGCGTGACGTTTTACGGCCGCAGCCGCTTTGCGCTTGCGCTCAGCAGTCGGCTTCTCGTAGTGCTCGCGACGACGTACTTCAGAGAGAACGCCGGCTTTTTCGCAAGAACGCTTGAAGCGACGCAGGGCGACGTCAAACGGCTCGTTATCACGTACTTTTACAGAAGGCATTAAGCACTCACCTACCTTAAGGAGTCTTGAGTTCGGATAGTACGTACACTGTTAATGCATATCTGCAAATAAAGTGCACGACCCAGTTTTACAGCGCACAGTAGTCTAATCCTGCTGGGCACGCTTTGCAAATGCTACCACCCACCTAGCGCTGAGAATGCTAGACTACGCCAACTATTTTTTTCACAGAGTTATTGTCCTATGCGCGTACTGGGCATTGAAACGTCCTGCGACGAAACCGGCGTCGCCATCTACGACACCTCGCTTGCTGGCGGCCAAGGCCTGCTCGCCGATGCGCTTTACAGCCAAATTGCCATGCACACCGATTACGGTGGCGTCGTGCCCGAACTGGCCTCGCGCGACCACACCCGCAAGTTGCTGCCGCTCGTTGAGCAAGTCTTAAACGATGCCGGACTCAATCGCCACGACCTTGATGGAATCGCTTATACCGCTGGCCCCGGGCTCGTCGGCGCATTAATGGTCGGCGCCAGCACCGCCCACGGTATGGCCCGCGGCTTGAGTATCCCGGTGCTTGGCGTACATCATATGGAAGGCCACTTGCTGGCCCCCATGCTTGAAGACGACGCCCCCGACTTCCCGTTTGTGGCGCTGTTGGTATCCGGCGGCCACACCCAACTAGTAGACGTGCAAGGGCTCGGGCACTACCAACTGCTTGGCGAATCTGTCGACGATGCTGCCGGCGAAGCCTTCGACAAAGCCGCCAAAATGCTCGGGCTTGCCTACCCTGGTGGCCCCCATGTAGCGGCACTGGCGGAACATGGGGATTCGAAGCGATTCCGCTTCCCCCGCCCGATGACTGACCGCCCGGGGTTAGACTTCAGTTTTTCTGGGTTGAAAACCCATACCCTCACGGCGATTCGAAAGTTGGACGCGGCAGGCGAGCTGGACGACCAGGCCCGCGCTGACGTTGCTCGTGCTTTTGAGGAAGCGGTGGTTGATACCCTAGTGATCAAGTGCCGCCGGGCATTGGACCAAACCGGCCTTAAGCGGTTGGTCGTGGCGGGCGGCGTAAGCGCCAATCACCGCCTTCGCGAACGTCTGGCCCAGGCGTGCGAAAAACGCCAGGCAAAGGCCTACTACCCACGCGGGCGTTTTTGCACGATCTGATAGCACCCACAGGCATCACTGAGAATTAACCGCGAAATGGCGGTTCTTCACCACGCTTTAGCCGACCAATATTCAGCGCATGGCGGGTCACTACTAGCAGGCTAAACCCACCGACCACGATTAAGTAAGGTGGTGCCAACCAGCCACATATCAGCGGCGCCACCAAGGCGCTCCAAAGCGACGCCAACGCCGCTGTTTTCAGCCGCCAGGCAAGCAAAGCCCAGACCAGCGCGCTGATAAGCGCCACGCCAGGCACCAACACCAATAGCACGCCAAACGCACTGGCCACCGCCTTGCCGCCGCGAAACTCGTGCCACAGCGGGTAGCTGTGGCCCAGCAAGACGGCCAATCCAACCAAGCCCTGAAGCCAGACGGGAAAGTCCAGCAGCTTGGCGGCGAGTACTGCAGGCATGCCCTTCAACGCATCCAGCAACAGGGTGGCTGCTGCCAAACGGGCGCCGTACAAGCGCAGCACGTTTGAAAAGCCGGGATTGCGCGAGCCATATTGGCGGGGGTCGGGCACCCCAGCCCAGCGGCAGACACTAAGTGCCGCTAGCCAACTACCGCTTACATACCCCACTAGTATCCATATCATGGCATTGTGCTCGCGTTGGCTACTGTTGCTGAGCGCGTTGCTCACGTACAATCGCTCGCTCGTAGTATTGGGGAAGGCTCATGGATCGCATTTTCATCGAAGCGCTTGAGGTAGATACCATCATTGGCGTCTACGAATGGGAGCGCACTATTCATCAGTCGCTGCGTCTGGACTTAACGCTGGCCGCCGACATCCGCTCGGCGGCGGCTACCGATGACCTTCGACTGACGCTTGATTACGCTGCCATTTGTCAGCGGATTCAACAGTTTGCTGACACTCATCAGTTTGCTCTTGTGGAAACCTTTGCTGAGCGCCTGGCTGCCTGCCTACGCAATGAATTCCCCATCAGCTGGCTGCGCCTTACCGTCCACAAACCCGGCGCCGTTCCCAATGCACGCAGCGTCGGCCTCGAAATCACTCGCGGCACGCTCTCCGCGGAAACCGGAGCACCCACCCCATGAGCTTAGTGACCGTGAGCCTTGGCAGCAATATCGAGCCCGCCAGGCACATCCGCTTATGCCTTAATGCCCTGACCGATACCTTTGGTGCGCTTGAGATATCGCGGGTGTTTGAGAGCGAACCTGTGGGCTTCAGTGATCGACGCAATTTTTTCAATCTGGTGGTAGCGTTTCATAGCGACTGGACACCCGGCGAACTTCAGGCCTGGGCCAAGCAGTTGGAAGCCGACTATGGCCGAACACCCGAGATGGCCAAATACAGTCCCCGCGCGCTGGATATCGACCTGCTAACAGTAGGTGATGCCTGCGGCCTCGTAGACGGGATCACGCTGCCCCGCGCGGAAATCAGCTATAACGCCTTTGTCTTGCAGCCATTGGCGGAACTACTACCCACTTATTGCCATCCCCACTGCCACACCCCTTATGCAGCGCTCTGGGCGGCATTTGACTTAGGTTCCCAGCGCTTGTGGGCCATTGATTTTGAATGGCGAGGCAAGTGGATTTCTCAGGCCGACCCAGCGCTGCGACAAGCGTTGGCCCGCTAGCCCAGCAACGTCAAGAGAGCGTGTTCTCGATCGCCAGGTGACGGCGCTCTTTTAGCGCGGCGCCCAGCTCGGCCCCCTGAAAACCCTCTGCCATTAATGATTGTGGGCTTACCTGCTGCGCGGACTGCCAAGCGGTGTTCAAAGCGTCGACGTAGGTCGGGGCCAACGCCGCCACCAGCGTCAATTGGGCATCTACCTGCGCGGGTTTCCGCCAGGCATCGAGGCGCTCCAGCCAGTGAGACACCGCCGCGGCGTCCAGCGCATTCTCCACCAGGTGATGGGTCAAAGCCGCATGCCGCGCTAGCTGCGACACCGCATTCGGCAGCCGCAGCCGCTTGGCCAGCGACTCACGCGCGGCATCATCCAGCGGCAAAACCAACAGCGCATAGCGCCACTTGGCGCTTGTCAGCGCATCATTATCCAGCCCCGACGCCATGGCTTTGAGGCAGTCACTCAAACCCGCGCAAGTTAATTCAGGCCACCAGGTAGATAGCGCGTCACACTGCTCAAGCGTAATGAAATAGCTCACTGGCTGCGCTTCGCCCAGCGCTTTTTCGGTTTCTACCCAGACCCGCTCGGCGGCCAAATAGGCAAGCTCACCGCTGCGGCTGACTTCGCCCATCAGCGCCATGGTATCCGGCGCAATTGCAAAACCCAGCGTTTTATAGCGCGCCAGAAAACGCGCCGTGCGCAACACACGCAGCGGGTCTTCGCGAAACGCTGGGGAGACATGCCGTAGCTGTCGCTGTTCAATGTCCTGCTGGCCGTCAAAAGGATCAATCAGCGTGCCGTCAGGGGCTTCGGCGATCGCATTGACAGTTAGGTCGCGACGCAGCAAGTCGTCCTCAAGCGTGACGTCGGGGCTGGCGATCACTTTAAAGCCCGCGTAGCCATGCCCGGCTTTGCGCTCGGTGCGAGCCAGGGCGTATTCCTCGGCGCTCTCAGGGTGGAGAAACACCGGGAAGTCACGCCCAACCGGCTTGAACCCCCGCTTGAGCATTTCATCGGGCCTGGTGCCCACTACCACCCAGTCGTTGTCATAGACCGGCCAGCCCAATAGCTTGTCGCGCACCGCCCCGCCGACTCGGTAAACCTCAAGCCCGGCGATAAGCGGATCGCTGCCGCCCGTCACTGCGGCGATCCCTGTGGCTTATGGCTGGGTACGCTGGTGCGCTCGCCTGTCGCCAGGTCAAGCGCGGTCAGCTCCCCACCCCAGGCACAGCCAGTGTCCAGGGCATCAACACGCACACGGGCACCGGGCGTTTGGCCACTGAGCGCCGCCCAGTGACCAAACAGCAATTGCAGGTCGTCATCACGGGGAAATTGGAACCACGGCGCGAAGCCCGTCGGGGCGCTTTCAAGACCCTGATTGGCGTCGAAATCCAGACGCCCCTCTGCATCGATAAAGCGCATGCGGGTGAGCGCATTAACAATACAGCGCAGGCGATCCATGCCATCGAGCGCGTTATCCCATTGCGCCGGATGATTACCGTAAAGCTGGCTTAAAAAGCGCCCTGAGTGCTCGCTCGCCAATGCGGCCTGCACCTCATCGGACAGTGACTCTACCTGGGCAAGATCCCATTGGGGCAGCAGGCCTGCGTGGGTCATCAGCCGATTACCTTCACGCACTGCCAATGGCTGACTCTGAAGCCAATCAAGCAAACGCTCGCGATCAGACGCCCCCAACACAGCCTCCAGGCTGGCATTCTTCTTGACCTTGCCATCGCCCCGCGCGGCTACCAGCAAGTGAAAGTCATGATTACCCAGGACACAGCGAACACGACTGCCCAGCCTTTCCGCTTCGCGCAGGCAGGCCAGTGAATCGGGGCCACGGTTGACCAGATCGCCGACCAGCCATAGAGTATCCTGCGTCGGGTTGAAACTGAGCTTTTCCAGCAACGCCATCCATTCACTGTAACAGCCGTGCAGGTCGCCAATCGCATAGGTGCTCATTCGGGGCCTTATAATCAGGTGAATGCGGCAAATACTATCATTTCTCATGCCCCCTGTGCCTGCCGTTCGTCGTTCTGCTGGGTCACTAAAGCGGCAATATTAAACTGGTGCAATGGTCCAACCTGCGCCAATATGAATAGGTGAATTGACGCCTTGGGTGACGCATGGTGCCCAGCCCCCATGATCTCAGCACAACTGAGGAAAACGACACTCACATGCCAATCGATCATACCCGTCGCGGGCTGTTGCGAGTCGTCACCCTTGCTGGCATTGGCGCCGTAGTACTACCTGGCAAGAGATTACTCTCTGCCCCCCCCGGGCGGCTGCCCCTGAGCGCTCCTCACCACCCCAACCCATCGTGCTGAATGGCTGGATACTTAACGCTAGTGACCGTTGATGTATATTGATTTCAAGGATATCAGTGAGCACAGCGACGCTTTCGATATATGCATTATCGGTGCTGGTGCTGCAGGTATTGCCATGGCCGTCACCCTTGCGCAGCGGGGGCGCCGTATACTGATTTGCGAAGGAGGCGATCGCGATTACAGTGAACGGTCTCAGGACTGCTACCAAGGCGAAACCGTTGGCGATCCTTATATCCCACTGCGCGACACTCGCTTACGCTATCTAGGCGGGTCGACCAACCACTGGGGTGGCATATGCCGTCCACTGGATCACTACGATTTCAGCGCCAAGATCGCTGCCAGAGAGACGGCCTGGCCTATCGGCCGCGAGACGCTGGAACCTTACTATCGTGCTGCCGCCAAGGTGCTCGATCTGGCACCTACACCTGAGGATCAGCCGATCGAAGACTCAGGGATCAAGCGCACCTATTTTTCACTTGGCAGCCCGGCGCGTTTAAAGGATAAGTATGCCGATTTCCTCAGCGAGTCAACGACGCTTGCATGCTGCCTGACGGCCAATTTGGTCGCCTTCGAAACCCAAAACGGCAAAGCCTCCAGCGCTACTTTCCAAAACTACCAAGGCGACCAACGCCAGGTACAGGCACGCTTCTTTGTCTTCGCCTGTGGCGGGATCGAAAACTCACGCTTGCTGCTTTGGTGTAATCAACAGACACAAGGGCGGTTGATTCCTCAAGCCGATACGCTGGGGCGATACTGGATGGAGCATCCCCACGCCACGGTTGGCAAAGCACTGATTTTCGAGCCAGCGGCATTGGGACTAGACGAGGATTACAATGTCTTTTTATCCCCCACCGCGCAATCCATCACCTCGCGCCAAATACTTAATTGCGGTTTGCGTTTGCACCGCATGAACGCTGAAGTCACCCAGACATTGATTGATGAGCTCGCCCAACAAGCGCCCACGCTGACCGGGCGGCTGCATGCCTGGCAAGCTCAGGGAAAACGGGTACATGGCGCATTGTTAAGAGCCGCTTGGGAACAAGAACCACGCTATGACAACCGCATCGAGTTGAGTGATGAGTTGGATAGCCTGGGCGTACCCCGCAGCCGATTGGTATGGCAGCAGTCAGACCTCGACCGCCGCACCATTCGCGAGAGCATGCTATTGCTTGGAGAGTATTTGCGGGATAAGGAACTTGGGAGGCTACAAATGGCTGAATGGTTAGCCGACACCCCGGTAAAACTGCCCACCGATGGCGAACTCGCTGGCCGTCATCATATGGGCGGTACCCGGATGAGCCTGAAGGCAGAGACAGGTATCGTTAATCCTGACTGTCGTCTGTTTGCCCAGGACAATGTCTTCGTTGCAGGTTCCAGCGTTTTCGCCAGCGCCGGTCACGCCAACCCGACGTTAACGTTAGTGCAGTTGGCTCTGCGTCTCTGTGACCGTCTTGAGAGTCAACTTGCGTAAAATATTCAGGGCTAACGGCATTTGGGACGACGACTGGCTGTCGAGTTATCCAGCCTAATGGAGCTGTAACGGTGCTGCCAATCTGAATGGCGTAATCGCCACTTCAAAGACCCGCTGGGTAGAGGTATCCAGCAGTGTGTAGACGCCTTCCATGACCCCCACTGGCGTCTGCAGCATGGCACGACTGGTGTAACGAAACTGCTGGCCGGGGCCAATGAGCGGTTGCTGACCCACCACCCCTTTGCCGCGCACTTCCTGACATTCGCCGCTGCCATGAGTGATCTTCCAATAGCGCGCCATCAGTTGAACGCTGTGCGGACTGCCATTGTGCACGCTGACGGTGTAGCTGAATACGTAGCGCGACTCCGCCTCGCTCGACTCCTCAGCCCGGTATTCGGGGGTGACCGTGACATCGATCGCCAAATCGCTCATTGCGTGCCCCCTTTTTGATCGGCTGCCACGCGGTTGGCGATCGCCACATATTCCGCCACCGTCAGCGTTTGCGGGCGGCGTACCGGGTCAATGCCAAGCGTTTCCAATACGTCAGCATTCACTCGCCCTTTCAGGTTATTGCGCAGCGTTTTGCGACGCTGGCCAAAGGCAAGCTTAACCAGTTCAAACAGCAGTTCAGGGTCATCCGCCGTATGCGGCAGCGTTGCGTGGGGGGTGAGGCGGACAATGGCGGAATCCACGTTTGGGCGCGGCACAAAGGCCTCAGGCGGCACTGTAAACAGCTGCTCGACCTGGCAATAATACTGCGCCATGACCGATAAGCGCCCCCAGTCAGGGCCGCCGGGCTCGGCCGCCAGGCGCTCAACCACCTCTTTTTGCAGCATGAAATGCATATCGGCAATGGCATCGCCCATGGTCAGCAGATGGACAATCAGCGGCGTTGAGATGTTGTAAGGCAGGTTGCCCACCACGCGCAGACCGGGGCCATCGCCTTTGAGGGCGGTGAAATCGAATTTCAGCGCGTCGCCTTCGTGGATGACAAAGTCTGGATAGTTAAAAAACTGCACGCGCAGGCCTGGAATCAGGTCGCGGTCGAGTTCAATAACTTCCAGCGCACCGGCAGCTTCTAACAGCGGTTCTGTGAGCGCGCCCTGCCCTGGGCCAATTTCAATCAGCCGGTCGCCTTCGCGTGGGCCAATAGCGCGAACGATGCGCGAAATAATCCCCAGGTCACGGAGAAAGTTCTGACCAAAGCGTTTGCGGGCGCGGTGCTGCTGAGGCGCATGAGACATCTAACACGATTCCTTGGGATGGGTCGTCGGGCAAAGTTGAACCCGCGTTACTCGATTTTTGCGTCGCGCTGGTCGGCGAGCCGCCGCGCCAATGATAGCGCCACCTGAAGGCTGCCGGGGTCGGCGATGCCCTGGCCTGCCAGCGTTAATGCCGTGCCATGATCAACAGAAGTACGCACCAGCGGCAAGCCCAGGGTAATATTCGCGGCCTGCCCAAAACCAGCATACTTCAGCACCGCCAACCCCTGGTCATGATACATCGCAAGAACAGCATCGACACCGGCAAGATGGCGCGGCGTAAACAACGTGTCGGCAGGAAAAGGGCCCGTAATATCGATGCCTTCCTGGCGCAGTGCGTGAAGGGCAGGAATGATGATATCCAACTCCTCACGCCCCAAATGACCCTCTTCACCGGCATGGGGATTCAAGCCACATACCGCTATGCACGGCACAGCCAAGCCAAACTGCTGTCGCAGATCAGCGTCCAGCAGGCGGCTGATACGCACCACACGCTCAAAGGTAATGGCCTCCGCCACCTCACGCAGCGGTAAATGCGTGGTGACAAGCGCCACGCGCAGATCGCCACTGCCCTGCCAATCAGCGGCTTGTGCGTGCAGGGCGCTGTCGGTGGCTAAAATCATGACCACCTCGTCAACGCCGCAGGCGTCGCGCAGCCATTCGGTATGCCCGGTAAACCCCGAAAAGCCTGCGTCGATAATCACGCCCTTATGCAGCGGCGCGGTCACCATTGCCGCCGCCTGCCCGGCTTGGCAAGCCGTCACAGCCAGCGCCAACGTCTCGAGCACGTAGCGGCTGTTAGCCGTGTTAAGTACGCCGGGAACCGCGGGTTCAACAAGCGCCACCGGCCAGACCGGCAGCGTTGTTGCCCTAAACACTGGCAGCGTTTGCGACGGCGACATCTCAATGATATCTACCTCAAGCGACAAGGCAGCGGCACGTTGACGTAGCATCTGCGGGTCGCCAATCGCCACGGTGCCGGCGGGCAAGGCCCCCTGGGCCGCCAGCATCAGCGTCAATTCAGGCCCGATACCCGCAGGCTCACCGGTGGTTATGACCACCGGGGCTATGTAGCCAGGTTCCATCAAAGGCGAATATCAACGAAGGCTTGCGAGCGGATTTGCTGCTGCCATGTTTCCAACTCCTGGTTGGCACGGCGCTGGAAAATCGACTGACGCACTTCTTCACGCTGGGCTTCCTGAGCCACGTCCTGCTGACGGCGCTCGAGCACCTCAATAACGTGGTAACCAAACTGCGAGCGAACCGGTTCTGAGACTTGGTTCAGCGATAACTCGCGCATGGCTTCTTCAAACGCAGGCACTGTTTGCCCGGGGCGCAGCCAGCCAAGGTCACCACCGTTCAGCGCACTCCCATCGTCGTCACTCATTTCACGGGCTACCGTGGCAAAGTCTTCGCCCTGGGCCAAGCGCTCTTGCGCTTCCTCGGCCTGCGCCCGAGCCTGGCTTTCATCTCGGGTGGGGGTCAGCTCGATAAGCACGTGGCGAGCGCGGGTCTCATCGATAACGGATTCTTCACCTACCTGCCCCGGTTGCTGACTCAGATAGTTATCAACCTCGCTGTCGCTGATATTGACACGATTACCTACTTGGCTCTGTTGAACCTGGCGTATCAACATTTCTCTACGCACGTCCTCTCGAACACTCGCCAATGTCATGCCATCGGCCTCTACTGCATCGGCAAACTCGTCAAGGCTCATGTTATTCGATTCGGCGATGGCACGGACTTGCCGATTAAGTTCGGTGTCATCAATATTGGCGTTGGCATCGCGCGCCATTTGCAG
>JAIVHM010000026.1 GCA_020201095.1 Halomonas sp.
GATGATGCCGGGGACAAAACCAAACAGCGTTAAAATGATGTTAAGCCAGAAATGTCCTTTAAACCCCACCTCAAAGAATACGCCGAGGGGCGGTAAAATGACCGCAAATATCATTTTGATCGGGTCAGTCGCGGTAAACGCCATGAAGCCTCCTTTGCTTTCAGGGTGTTGTTGCTAAGTCATTCTCGTCATTGCTTAGCTGAGCACTTAAACAAGTACTTAAAAAAGCACTTATGCAAGAACGTTAACAAGTTCTAATGGTAGCAGTCGTCAGAACAACTGCAATTGTTAATAATCGTCAGCGCTTCTTGCGAAGCCTGTAATAAGTTTAGACGCGTGGCATGAGAAATCGTTCCATATAGTTATACAGTATTGTTATCTACCGCCTACTGATACCCCCGGGAGGGACCCCTGTGAAACGACTTACCATTACCTCGGTTTGCTTGGTGAGCTGCTTGTTAACCCCTCCCGTATGGGCGCAGGCCGATGACACCGCAATGGCAACGATTGAGGTCACTGCCCCCCGTTTGGCTCGCGAGCTTTATGCAACGCCTGCGGCCGTCTCAACGCTTGAGTCGGACGCCATTGCCCAGGGCCAGCAGCGGGTTCGGCTGGATGAATCGCTGGTGCGGGTGCCCGATGTATTCTTGCAAAACCGCGATAATTTTGCCCAGGGCCAACGCATTTCGATTCGTGGCTTTGGCGCCCGCGCGCCGTTTGGCGTGCGCGGCATCACGGTTATGGTTGATGGCATTCCTTATACGCTGCCGGACGGCCAAGCACAGCTCGATGCAATTGACTTGGACAGCGCTGAGCGTATCGAAGTGATTCGGGGCCCTTCGTCGGTGCTCTACGGCAATGCAGCTGGCGGGGTGATCGATGTGACCACCGCCGACGGTCGCGATAACCCCGGCACCAGTGTGCGCGCCGAGGCAGGCAGCGATGGCTACCGTAAAACGTCCCTGCAAACCGGAGGGAGCCAAGGCGATTGGTCCCATCACGTCAGCCTCTCGGCGCTCAATGTCGATGGCTATCGCGAGCAAAGCTCGACGGAAAAGTACCTGTTGAATGCCAAACTGCGCCGGGAACTGGGCAGCGAGCGGGCGTTAACTGCTATCGTTAACCTATTGGACAACCCGCACTCGGAAGATCCTGGCGGACTGACGTTAGAAGCTGCCCAAAAAGACCCTAAAGGTACAACTGACTCAGCATTCTATTCTCCAACTCGCTTAGATGCCGGACAAAACGTGGACCAGCAACTGCTGGGGTTACAGTACGAAGACCTGGCCGCCGGCCCTGGTGAGTTTTACCTTAAGGGGTTTATCTCCCAGCGTGATTTTGAACAGCAGCTGCCGTACGTCGGCGACAGCCGCCTGGGCTATCAGCGGGATTACCTGGGTGCGAGCGCCGAGTACCACCACGAGGTGACACTGGGTGACCTGCCGCTGAGTTACATCACTGGCGTCGAGGTAGCCCAGCAGGATGACGAGCGCTTTCGTAACGACGTGAATCCCCAGGGCGCTGTTGGTGAACAGGTCGCTGAAGAAACCCAAACGGCCACCTCGACCGGCGTCTTCGCCCAGGGCGACCTGGCGCTGACCGAGCAAGTAACGCTTTCGCTCGGCGCGCGCTTTGACCGGGTTGAATTGGAAATAGATGATCGCTATTTGGATGATGAGGGTGGCGATCAAAGTGGTGAGCAAAACTTTAATGAGTGGAGTGGCTCGGCGGGGCTGAGTTATCGCTACCGCCCCCAGCATCAGGTCTATGTGAATACCGGTACCGCCTTTGAAACACCGACGTTTTCAGAGTTTGCCAACCCGGCGGGCGGCGGTTTTAATCCATCGGTGTCGCCACAAAAATCCTGGAACCGTGAAGTGGGCGCCCGCGGCTATCTAGCGCCGTTGGCGCTGGATTATGACCTGACGCTATTTTCGGTGCGCGTACGCGATGAACTGGTGCCTTATGACGAGGGGGATCGCACCTTCTACCAAAACGCCGGTGATACCGGCCGTGAGGGTATCGAACTGGCGCTGGGCTGGCAGTTTGCCGACCAATGGCGGCTGGATAGCGCCTTGACACTGGCGCGCTACGAGTTTGATCGTTTCTCTACGCCTGCAGAGCGCTTTGGCGGTAATCGTATCCCCGGTTTGCCGGAGCAGACCTGGGTTAACCAGCTGACCTGGGAAGGGCGCGATGATCGCTTTGCTACGCTGGAAACCCTGTATACAGGCGATATGGTGGCCGATAACGCCAATGAGGTGGAGGTCGATGATTACTGGCTGTTGAACCTACGCGCAGGCAATGGCTGGCGCCTGGGGAACGATACACGGCTCAACGCGTATGTGGGCGTACGCAACTTGCTTGACGAGGACCACTACGCCAACGTGCGTTTGAACGATGGAAACAACAGGTTTTATGAACCCGCGCCAGGGCGCAGTGTTTATGGTGGGGTGGAAGTTAGCTTTTAACACGCCAGATGTTGAGGCAGAAAACGGGCGGCCCCCGCAATCGAGGCCGCCCGTTTTTGTTGGTGGATGCGCTAGATTACTCAGGTAGCGCGTAGCCAATCACGTAGTCACCCATTTGGGTGCCAAAGGTGCCGTGGCCACCGGCCGTTACCACCACGTACTGGCGACCGTCTTCACCGGTGTAGGTCATCGGTGTCGCCTGGCCACCTGCCGGCAAGCGAGCCTTGAACAGCTCTTCCCCAGTGGTGATATCGTAACCGCGCAGGTACTGATCCAGCGTGCCGCTCAAAAACGAAACCCCGCCGCCGGTCGTCAGCGGGCCGCCAAGCGCTGGCACGCCTACCTCAAGACCAATCGGCAAGTCGAAGGGCATGCTGTCCCGGGTGGAACCATTACGATGCTTCCAGACAACCTCGGCGTCCTGCAGGTCGATACCCGCAACATCCCCCCAGGAAGGCGCTTGGCAGGGCAGGCCGAGCACCGACAGTAGCGGACCCAGCTTAACGGCGTAGGGCGCACCGGCATTGATTTGCAGCCCTTGCTCGCTTGCCGAGCCCTGGCCCTCTTCGACCTCTTCACGAGGTACCAGCGTCGAGACAAAGGCCAGGTACTTGGCGCCGGTAAACAGCGCCTGACGCTCAGGATCTACCGCGACACCGCCCCAGTTCATCACCCCGACGTTGCCTGGATAGACAATGCTGCCTTCGAGCGACGGCGGCGTGTACTGGCCTTCGTAGCGCAGGGAATTGAACTGAATGCGACACATCATCTGGTCAAACGGTGTAGCGCCCCACATATCGTGCTCCGTGAGCGGCTCCGGCAGCAGGTTAAGTTCAGAACGCGGCTGCGTCTCAGCAGTCCAGTCGCCTTCAACGGCGCCCAGCGGGGCGGGCACTTCCTCAATCGGCACAATCGGCTCGCCGGTTTCGCGGTTCAACACGTAAAGACTGCCCTGCTTGGTCGGCTGAACGACCGCTGGCTGGGTGCCGTCCTCGGTGGCAAGATCAATCAGCACCGGCTGGGCGGGGGTGTCCATATCCCAGAGATCGTGGTGAACAAACTGGTAGACCCATTCGACCTGACCCGATTCAAGGTCGAGTGCCACCAGCCCGGCGCTGTAGGTTTCATCGTTGGCACTGCGGTTGGCGCCGTACTGGTCGGGCGTGGCATTGCCCATGGGCAGATAGACCATGCCCAGGTCTTCATCAACGCTGATCGGTGCCCAGACATTGGGTGAGCCGCGGGTATAGCTTTCACCGTCTTCCAGCGGCTCGGTGTCGTGAGGGTTGCCGCTGTCCCAGTTCCAGACAAGCTCGCCGGTGTGGACGTCAAAGGCGCGGATCACGCCGGACGGTTCATCGGTGGAACTGTTATCGGTGACGTGGCCGCCGAGAATAATCAGGTTCTCGGTCACCGTGACGGGGGAAGTGGAATAGTAGCCGCCGGGATCAAAGTCGCCGATATTGCGCGTCAGGTCTACATCACCGCCATCGCCAAACGCTTCGCAGCGCTCGCCGGTATCCGCATTTAGCGCGATCAGGCGCGCGTCGGCGGTAGGCAGGTAGAGCCTGCGCGGGCACATCACGTCAGCGGCACTCGGCATGCTGGGCGTGACGTCATCCCAAGCGGCGCTGTCTGCGTTCAAGAACAGTAGAAACGCCAGGTCAATATCAAAGGTGTCGCGATCATTGAACAGTTCAGGCGTCTCGCTGGTGTCGTCACTATCTGCATAGCTAGCGGCATCGTAATAGGCGAGGCCTCGGCAGGTCATATGCGCCCAACCGGAAAAGTCCTCTGCCCCCATGGTGCTGATCTCCGGGTCGAAGGACCAGTTGGTCTCGCCAGTTTCTGGGTCCAATGACATCGCCCGGCTATGCGACGTGCAGATATACAGACTATCGTTCACCTTGAGCGGCGTGTTCTGGTTGGTGATTTCGGGCGGCGCATTAGGACCCGCTTCGTCGCCGGTTTGAATGCGCCATACCTCTTCAAGCTCGCCGATATTGTCCGGCGTAATTTGATCAAGCGAAGAGTAGTGAGTACCCGCGTTGGTGCCGCCATAGGCGGGCCAGTCGTCACCGGCCACCTGAGCTGGGTTGACGGTCTCCTGATGCTCGCTGCGCTGGGTATCGATGGTGCCTTCAACGGCTGCCGGGTCGTCAAGCTGACTGGCCAAGGCGACGCCAATCGAGGCGATGACGGCCAGGCCAAGTGCGGCGCTGCCGCCGCGGGAGTTGAGGGGTTTGCGCCACCACGGGAGGAGCAGCACAATGCCGATCAAACAGGGGATGGCTACCCGGGGCACAAGCTGCCACCAGTCCAGGCCAACTTCCCACAGCGCCCACCCTAAGGTGGCAAAGAGAATTAGCGCGTAGAGCCACAAAGCGGCTCCCTTGCGCAGGGCGAGCAATACGCCGCTTGTGATAATGGCAACGCCCGCTATCAAGTAATACGCACTGCCTCCCAGGCTAAGCAACTTTCCGCCACCAATCGCCAAGACAAGGCCTGCGATGATGAGTAGTAAACCAAGTAAAATAGCGGGCCATTTTGGCCGCTCGCGGTCTTCCATGATGGTTCCCCTTTTTTCCAATACTGGGCCGTTGCACGATCCCATGGTCAATAGCTAAGGTAATTAATTCTTAACCCGCTAATTATTTTAAGAGTCAATACGCCAATGGTCTAACTATTTTGCGTTTTTCTTAACGGTGTAAGCGGCAAAGGAAACAAAAAGCCGCGCTGGAAGGCCAAGCGCGGCTTAAAAATACAAGATCAGGGGCGGGGGCGTTCAGTGCAGCATCAGTCCAGCTTGACCAGCATCTTGCCGGTGTTACCGCCATCAAAAAGTGCCAGGAAGGCATCGGGGGTGTTTTCCAGCCCCTCTTTGACGGTTTCTTTGTAGTCGAGCTTACCGGCGATTACCTGAGGCGCCACTTCCTCGAGGAAATCCGGGTAATGTTGCCAATGATCCGTCACGATGAAACCCTGCATTCTCGCTTTGCGTACCACCAGCTGGGCCAGATTGCTGGGGCCGGGTGCCGGTGTTTTGGCGTTGTAGCTGTCAATCATGCCGCAGACCGCAATTCGAGCACCTTCGTTTAACTGGCTTAAAGCCGCTTCCAGGCAGATGCCGCCGACGTTTTCAAACACCACGTCAATGCCTTTCGGGCTGGCCAGTTGGATGGCATCGCCAAGCTCTTGAGCGCTTCGGTCGCGGTAGCTCACGGGTTCGACATGCAGCGATTCCAGCCAGGCCAGTTTATTGGCAGCACCCGCGATACCCACCACGTGGCAGCCTTTGGCTTTCGCCAACTGGACAGCCAGCGAACCCACGGCACCGCTGGCGGCACTGACCAGAACGTTATCGCCAGGCTGGCAGTTGGCAATGCGGTTAAGCCCTGTCCAGGCGGTCATGCCCGGCATTCCCAATACGCCCAGATAAGCCTGCTCGGCTACGCCGAAATCTGGCAGCTTTTGAACGCCTTCAGAAGATATCTGCGCAATATCGCGCCAGCCGCCCATATGGCCGACCAGGTCGCCTTCTTTCAGGCGCTCGTCTCGCGAAGCAATGACCTCGCCAACGGCGCCGCCTTCCATGGGTTTGCCCAGCTCAAACGGGGGTACGTAAGTATGCAGGCCGGTCATTCGGCCGCGCATGTAAGGGTCTACCGACAGCCAGTGGTTGCGAATGCGGACTTCGCCGGGGGCGAGCTCCGGGAGCGTCTGGGTTTCCAGTTGAAAGAGTTCGCGATCGGGGCGGCCTTCCGGATAACGGCTTAGCGTAAAAAATCGAGACTGCATGGTGCCTCCTGCGGCTATGTTCTTAACAGCGGTGTTCTTAACAACGGTGCTCTGAACAACACTGTTCTTAATGGCACTGTTGTGAATAACGTTCCGTGCTATTTAAAGACCGTTAGCGTGCTTGAGAGTTTCGTCGCGAATCGTGGCAAAGGACGCACAAAAAAACAACGGGCGCTGAGCGCCCGTTGTTGAAAATGCAGTAGTAGTGGTAAGGCGCTGCTAGTTCAACAGCGTCACCATCACCGGTGCGACGCCGCGGTTCAGCATGCCCAGTTCACGCGCTGCGCTTTTGGACAGGTCAATGATGCGTCCTTGAACGTAAGGGCCGCGGTCATTGATAAGAACTTCGACCTCTTGCCCGGTATCAGGGCGCTTTACCAGCACCTTGCTGCCGAAGGGGAGGCTTGGGTGCGCGGCGGTCAGTGCCTGTTGATCGAAGGCGTCACCGCTGGCAGTGGTCGCTCCTTGAAAGCGATCGCTGTAGAAAGACGCAACGCCTTTCTGAATGTCTGTTGATGTATCGTGGGCCAGAGCGTTATTCACTGCCGTGGTGAATAGGGCTATGGCGAAGAAAAAGGTAATAAAGGTTTGTTTGATAGCTCCCATAGGAGTACCTCAGTGTGTCGTGTCGCGAGTTCCGCATCCATCGATGAGGTGCCAACTTGGCGGCTCGATAATAACGCTGGGTAATATTCTAAGCAAGCTTTTAGACGTTCGGCGCTATTGGCTTCATGTTAGCCAATCTTACCCATGATATCGGGCGCCTATTAATTCAGCGGCTTACCTAAAATCTTTAGTGGTCTCGTGGCGGCAAAAAAAGAGAAGCCAGGACAGGCTGGCGACCCATTTGCGGCGAGTATGCGCTTATAATGCCGGTTTGAACCCGATTATATCTCCCTGCCACAAGATCAAGGATTGCCCATGGCTAAATCTTCTCCGTTTGGTTATCTGCTGGTCGCCGTTGGCGGCGGTGTTATCGGCTTTCTGGCGGCGCAGGCGATTACACCCAATATGCCGCCCGAGCCAGCACCTGAGTCCCAAGCTGGTCAGGAAGTTGCTGAGCTGAGCCGTTTGGCAGATGTTGAACGCGTCACGTTGGGTGAGCGCTTGAGAGGTGAAGTGACCTCTGAGAGTGCGCTTAACGGCAACGATGGCAGCCGTTTCGAGCGCTATGTCATCGCTCTGGATGAAGGTGAGCTGGTTGAGGTGTCGCTGGACGGAGCCCTACAAGGTGTGGTGGCTCTCTATGATGACCAGCTTCAACTGCTAGATAGTGCCGAGGTTTTGCGTCAGCGAATTGAGCATAGCGGCAACTACATGCTGGTAGTCAGCGGGGCAGACGCTCAAAGCTACGGTCCTTTCTCTGTGGAAAGCCGCCGCCTTGAGCTCAGCGATAGCGACACACTGACGCTGGATACACCTCAAGATAGCTTTCTGCAGAGCGAGGAGCGTGAATACACGTTCACCGTTGAAGAAGCGGGCATGTACGATATCGATATGCGGTCAGATGAATTTGACGCCTATCTGGTGTTGGAAGGGCCCGATGGCTATTATCGTGAGGATGACGACAGCGCGGGTAATCTGAATGCACGTATCGCTGACTTTTTAGCCCCCGGCGACTATCAATTGACGGCGCGTTCGGCCTACGGCGACGGCGAAGGTGTATTTACCCTGGCGCTGACGCCCCGAGAGTTGCCCAGCGACACCCAACTGCGTAATGCAGGTGCGTTGACGCCTGGGGAGTCACTTAACGGTTGGTACAGCGGTGAGTCGTTAACCTACGAGCTAACGCTCGACGAGACATCCAGCGTCACGCTTGAGATGCGTTCCAGCGACTTCGATACCTATCTCGAGATTGAAGGCAACGGCGTTTCATTGAGCGATGATGATGGTGCAGGCGGCACGGATTCGCGAATAACCGAACAGCTGCTACCCGGTACTTACACGGTCACCGCCCGGGGCTATAGCAATACTGCCAGTGGTTTATTTGAGCTTAGTACTCGTGCCGAGCCAAGCGAGGGAGAGCCTGAATTGTAAATCGCTAAAAGCCGCCTTGCCAGGCGGCTTTTTCGGTGTGCGCCAGGCATGGCGCGTAGCGCCTTGACAGGTGCTGTTCCTAGGGGTGGTGCCTTAGGATGACTTGGGGGTGAAAGTCCCCTACGGACCCTGATAGCGGGAACCGTTAGCTGAACAG
>JAIVHM010000127.1 GCA_020201095.1 Halomonas sp.
TCTTGGTTGTTGGATGTTTTTTGTTGGCACTTAAAACATACCAGCCAAGAGGATTTTTTACCTGCTTCCAGATTTTTTAATTGAATATCAGCTGCTTGCTGGTTTCTGGATGGGCACTAGTTAGCGAGAAGTGTCAGGGCGTGTGCGCGTCGATTGGCGGCGTTTTATGACGCTCCAGCGCAAAGCATCGATGCCAACAAAAACCGCCAAACTGACGCCCAGCACCGGTAGCGCAAAACCCAGCGCAAGGGCGGCGCTGGCCAGCCCAAGTTTCGTGCCTAGCGGCAGCCGTCCCCAGGGTTCACTGACGGTGGGGAAGCGATGCCCGCTGGCACGGGAAACCCGTCGCCACCAAAGGGTATAGCCCCATACAACCAGCACCACAATACCTGATGCGAGCAGGCCAAGAACAAGCTGATTGATGACCCCAAATAGCACCCCCATGTGCAGGTCGATCCCCCAGCGCGTCAGCTTCGCTGCCAACGGAAAGGTGGCGAAATCCGTCCGGTCGATAACGGCCATTGTGCGTGGATGCAGGGCTACCTGATCCACCTGGGTTGGCCAGCGACGGTCAATCTCAGCGACGCGCCAAGCCTGATCTGGTGACGTCGGCGGGGTGATTTGCAGGCGGCTGGCTTCAAGCCCGGCCTGCCGCGCAGCATGCAGCGCGTGGTCAAAGGTAATCAGTGAGATAGCAGGGGCTTGAGTGTTGGCGGTTTGGGTATGACCCCGGTGCTCGGCGTGTTCATCCTGTGGGGTGGTGTCGCCAGCCGTCAGTTCGGTCGAGACACTGGCGTACTCCAACCCCAGGCATGGCGAAGCTCGGCAATATTGCCACCTGCCCATTGCGACCAGGTTAGCCCCGTTGCTGAAAACAGCAATAGTCCGGCGGTCAACACCACGCCAAGAGTAGCATGGCGTTTGGCCAGTCGGTGCGGTCCCTGTGTGGTTTTCAATGCTTGCCGACGGGTGAACCATAGAACGATGCCGCCAAGCGCCATCACCCATAACCAAGAGGCCGCGAGCTCAGTGTAAAGGCGGCCGGTATCGCCCAACAGAAGCTGGCGATGAAACAGGTCGATCTGGGTGCGCAGCGGTAAAATGCCGCTGGTACCGTAAACCGTGGTTTCCCCTGTGACATTGAGGGTAATGGGGTCCACGAAAACGGCGTTGTGCTGGGAGGGGCCAAGCGCCGGGTCGCTGAACATGATGCGCGTGGTATCGAAAGGCTCGGGGGCCGGACGAACCGCATCGGGGGAGGCGCCGCTGCCCAGATAATGTTGGGCTGCGGTGATCTGGGTACTTAATGGCTGCACATCTCCTTGCTGGGTGCCCTGTAATGCGTCCTGGTAGACCCAGGCTTCCAGCGCAGGGCTGATAACGTAAGCAATGCCGGATAGGGCCGCGACAAGAATGAACGGGCCGACCAACAAGCCAACATAAAAGTGCAGGCGGCTGATCAACAGCACGAGCGGTTTGCTGAATAAAGAGCGGCGAGCCATGACGGAACCTGGATAACAAAAATCAGCCCATATGGTAGGTGAGGAGGTTTTCAGGCACCAGTAAAACCGGGCGACATAGCGTCGCAATACAATGTGTCACTCTGGTTTGGCGGCTAGCAGGGCACGAAACAAGCCGTTCATCAGGACCGGTTCGTCGTGGCGGATCTGGAAGCCTGCCTGAGTCAGCAGTGGCTCAGCTTGGCGAGTAATATCGGTTGCCAGTGCAGACGTCACGATATTAACGAGGCGTCGACTAGCCCCTGCTGGCTGGCGGTCGGGCTGGAATTTGTCCATCACGCACAGCTGACCGCCAGGCCGAAGCACTCGGTAAGCTTCAGCCAGACCTTGCTGGGGGTTGGGCATAACAGCGAGCAGTAAATGCATGACCACGACATCGAAATATTCGTCTGGGTAGCTTAGTGCTTCAGCATCCATAACGTGGCAAGTGACATCGCGCTGATAGCGATGGGCACGATGAGTGGCGCGCTTGACCATAGCGGGCGTCAGGTCGGTTAAATGAATTTCCAACTCACGAGGTATGAAAGGAAGGTCTAACCCTGTGCCAGCACCCACCAGCAAGACACGCATTCCAGGCTCCCAGTCCACCTGGCCAAGCGCCACTCGACGGGGCCTGCGAAAAGCACGATTGGTAATGGCATCATAAAGGGGCGCATAGGCGGTATAGCGTATGCGGTTCCAGGCGGTGGTGTTGAACATAAATGCCCCACTGGCATGCGGCGTTGATTGGTT
>JAIVHM010000128.1 GCA_020201095.1 Halomonas sp.
TTTATCGTGAGGCGGAGAAGCAGGTTCTCGTCCTCTATGTCATGCGAGAGGAGCGGCAGCTTCGTGCGTACATGCTCGGGAACAGCTGATCAGGCGCGTTACTCGGGTGCCTTTGTCTACGTCAAAGTCTTCGGTGCGTCGTGTGTTCAACCGGATTTGCTCGGGGCTATTGGGTAGTGCTGGCATTGGGCTTTTGCTGGCTCGTCGCGAGTGAACTAACAAACCGCGGTAAGTGGAAGTTCCTAACGGCCCGCCGCTTTGCTCTACGTTATGCATATGGAGTCAATGCATGATCTTCGAGTTACCTGCACCAGAATTGCAAAACGCTGAACCATTGGCTGTATTGAGGCTCGTCGCAGTATAAGGCATTTCTCAAAGGCGCCTTTACCCTTAGGCCTCTTGTCCCAGTTGCTGTGTCGGCTCAGGGGGATATACCCGCTAGCGTATTAATGATCCACGCGGTGCACTTATTTAGTTACACGTTGATTGGCGTTGGTCTTATTCTGCTACGCGAGAAGCTGGCGGGTTGGCTGGTTACACACGAAGCAAGCGTGTCGATAGACGTTCGCGCTTTGATGGCGGTTGGAACGGCGCTTATCGGTATTTACTTTATTGCCACCGGTGTCGTTTCCCTTGGCGAGAGTTTTGCGCAACAGCACTCAACTGCCAACCCTTATTTATTATGGCGAGGGGGAGCCTCTTTAGCGATGGGGCTGGTCCTTTTTGTGGGGTCTGTGGGTATTCAAAGGTTATGGGTTTTGCTGGTCGGGCTGCGACGTGTGTAGGGGCTGGAGCATGAAGCCTCCTGCACCGAGCAGGTGACCCAGAAGGCGGGCGATGTCCGGCATGGCCAAAATTTGTCGCCGCTTATTGAAAGGGTGCCGGGCGAGTCAGTCGCGGCAATAGCCTTCACCTGTTGCTACTACCAGGCAGTCTTCTTTTTCCATTAGCCACTTCATACCTGTGGCTTCTCCGTCGCCCGCTCGAAGCATCTGTGGGCTGTCCCCGCGGTTGAAGCTAATGCCCTCGGCGGTGGCTTGCCCTTCGAAAGTGCCGATTTGATCGGCATCCAGGCCGTAGCGCATGTGAAGGAGATAATGGCCCGGGCCTGCCGACTCGTCCTTGCTGATTTTCAGGAATAACCCTTCTACGCCAGTCCATCGGCCGACCCACTGGTCGGTCATCTGATGGTGGGGCGCGCTTTGTTCGGCTGAAGTGCTTGAGGCGGTTACGCCAGAGGTTTCAGTATTGCTGTCGTGAACACAACCGCTGATAAGTAATAGGGAGCTTAACGCTAACGCTAATGCTGTTTTGATCATGGCTAGTGATACCCATTGAGATGAATGGTTGTCCTAAATCCAATCCTCTACTCGAAGCCCAGGTACGCGACTAAACCCGCGCAGGTTATTGGTTGCCAGAATCAGCCCTTTTGAGCGAGCATGCCCTGCAATCATCTGATCATATGGGCCGATGGGCGTACCCGCTTTGGCTAGTTCGCTAAGTAGCTGGCCGCTGTGGTAGGCGGCGCTGGGGTCGTAGTCGAGCACTTCCAGCCGGGCTGCAAACCCTTCTATGACACTTAAATTTTTCTCAGGAGAAGCAGACTTCTCAGCACCATACACCAACTCCATGAGTGTCACGGTGCTGATGCAAAGCTGGTCGCTATGCTGGTTGAAGGTCTCACGAATATGGGCAGGTTTATGTTTGATGGTGAAAATGCAGATATTAGTGTCAAGCATGTACTTAAGCATCAAAACGCCTCGCGCTCCTGTTCGTTTGGCTGCTCGCGTTCACTCATAAAGTCTGCCGTGACACTTTGGCCATCAAACCAGCTGTCCCACGCTTCACCTGCAGGGGTAATTAAGCGCGCGCGGCCCAGTGCAATAACATCAACCCGTGTAACGTTCTCAGGCAGCGCGAGGGATTTAGGCATGCGCACCGCTTGACTGCGGTTACTTTTAAACACAGCGGCTTTTTCCATGGCGGCCTCCTTATCAGCACTGCCGTTACTCACTATAAACACGTAACATGCTTTATTTAGTTTGATCGAATTTTGGGATATGTCAATGGGATATACAAAATGCAGACGTTGAGAATTGACTTAGTGTCTGATGTGGCATGCCCGTGGTGTGCAATCGGCTACCGGCGCTTGGAACAGGCGTTAGAAACCCTTGATGGCCAGATCGACGTTGAGCTCCACTGGCAGCCCTTCGAGCTCAACCCCG
>JAIVHM010000129.1 GCA_020201095.1 Halomonas sp.
ATGATGGCCAAATCCGTCAATAGTGAAGCGCCTTGTGCTTCTTGAAGGCGCTCAGCTCAACGCCTACTACTGGAAATTCGCTGAACTGGCTGAAAAGGCGTGTTTCTGGATGGGCACTAGCTAACGATAGGAAGGGCATGATGAGCGACGCGGAGCGACTGTTAGCAAGGCTGGTAGCGTTTGACACCACTTCGAGCGAATCCAACTTGGCGCTGGTCGACTATGTAGAAGGCTATTTGGCTTCTTATGGTGTTGAAGCCGAGCGCGTGATGAGCCCGTGTGGCACTAAAGCCAACTTGATTGCTCGTATCGGCCCTGATGCGCCGGGTGGGGTCATGCTGTCAGGGCATACGGATGTGGTGCCGGTGGCAGGCCAGCCCTGGTCGAGCGACCCGTTTACCCTGCGCGATGGCGGTGATGGTCGGTTATACGGGCGGGGCACCTGCGACATGAAAGGCTTTCTTGCCTGCGCTCTGGCCAAAGTGCCCGAGTGGGTGGACGCGCCCCTCAAGCAACCTGTTTATCTGGGGTTTTCCTACGATGAAGAAATCGGGTGTGTGGGCGCGCCAGATCTGATTCGGCGCTTTTGCGAGCATTACTCGACCACTTCGCATGTGATTGTCGGCGAGCCAACCAGCATGCAGCCGGTCGTGGCGCAAAAGGGCGCGACAAACCTGCGCACCACTGTGACCGGGCGCGAGGCCCACAGCAGCCAGGTCAATCAGGGTACTTCGGCCATTCATGTAGCGGCACGGCTGGTAACCTTTATTGAGGACACCATGACGGCGTTGGTAGAAGAGGGCCGTGTCGATGAAGCCTTCAACGTGCCCCATACAAGCCTGCATGTCGGCAAAATCAAAGGCGGCACGGCGATCAATATCATGGCGCGGGAGTGCCAGTTTGAGTGGGAGATTCGCCACCTGCCGACGGATACCTTCGACGAGATATATGCTCGCTATGAGGCGTTTTGTTCCCAGCTAAGCGCTGAACTTAAGGCCAGAGGCAAGCACGTTGAGATCGCGACCGAGTCATTGAATGTGACAGTGCCGGGGCTTGCGGATCGTGATAATGACCGAGTCTTACGCTTGGCGAAAGATCATTTGCCAGCAGGGTGTTGCGACCACGCAGTGGCCTATGCGACCGAGGCCGGGCAGTTTCAGGGGCAGGGTTTACAGACGATCATTCTGGGGCCAGGCAGCATTGCCCAAGCGCATCAACCGGATGAATATGTCGAGCGAAGTCAGTTGGAAGCGTGCATGGTGTTCTTGGACAACATGACAGAGGCGTTGCAGCAAGCGACGGAACGTCATGAGTAAACTCGGCGGGTGTCCCACCCGGTGACGGGTGGGACAGTTACTACCGTATCAATGCTGGTGATCTTCTACATATAACTCAGCTTTGGCATGGCGCATTACATCTTCACAGGCTTGCTGTTGTGCCAATTGAGACAGCAAGCGCTGGGTCACCTCAAAGCCTTTACCTAGGCAGGTATCAACCTCGTGCTGGCTGATGGCCGGCATCACGCGATAGTCAATCTTTACCGTACGACCGCCGCCCTCTAACCGATCAGCGACCCCTCTGAGACGCCACGCGATTCTCTCTTTCCAGCTAGCTGATTCTTCCGCGCCTTCGTTTACGCTAAACGTGCACTGCCACTCGGGTTTGTAAACCTTCATAGGGAGAACCTCCTGCAATATGGAAAGAATGATCTGTCGTGATTCGTACTCCGTCTGTCTGATGTTAGTGCTTAATCACTATACCTAACTTGCCGCCAATCCCCTAAACAAAACGTTTATTGCCTTTCGCGTAATGACCAAAAGACGCATTGATGAATTACACTTAATCTTAGGCGCCGTTCATAATCAGGTGTTTTTGTGACGGCGCTGTATTGTTTGTCTAATCGTTGAATCTGAGCGCCTAACGCTAGCCGTCGTGCGGCCGATACAGTGAAATAGTTCTCAGGGCTCAGGCAATGCATCGGTTGAGTGACGTAGGCAAGCATGACAATTAGCAGGGTGAGGAAGCGCGATGGGATTGCCTGGAATAATAACATTAAGCCGTTGGTGGCTAGGCTGTTGCCTGTGGGGTTGGCTAAGCATGGCCTGGGCGGATGACGGGTTTCCTGCCTCGGATATTACCCTGGTAGTGCCTTTTGGAGCGGGCGGTGCGACCAATGTGCTGTTTCGCGATATCGCGGAGTACGCTCAAGACTACCTGGATACGCC
>JAIVHM010000184.1 GCA_020201095.1 Halomonas sp.
GATAGATGCAGACCTGACCCACTAAGCAATCCCCACAACCACAACCGAAGGAGACCGAGATGAGCAAAACCAGTCATTTTTTAGCCGAAACCGCCCAGGTCGATGCCGCCGCCATTGCGCCACTGCCCGGCTCGCGTAAAGTGTATGTCGAAGGCTCGCGGCCGGATATTCGCGTACCGTTCCGGGGAATTTTGCTATCGCCGACCAAAACTACCGGCATTGATGAAGAGAACCCGCCGCTGCTGGTGTACGACACCTCTGGCCCGTATACCGACCCCGACGCTGACAATGACCTGCGCCGCGGCCTGCCTGAACTTCGCCGGGCCTGGATTGAAGAGCGCGATGACACCGAGTTCCTGTCAGGCCCTACGTCGGAATACGGCCATCGCCGCGCCAACGACCCTACCCTTGCCCAGCTGCGCTTTGATTTAACCCGCACTCCGCGCCGGGCCAAGCCGGGTAAAAATGTTACTCAACTGCACTACGCCCGCCAGGGCATTATTACCCCGGAAATGGAGTTTATTGCCATCCGCGAAAACCAGCGCCGCCAGGCGTTGGGTACTGCGGAAGTGGAGCGCATTCTGGGTCACCAGCATCCTGGCCAGAGCTTTGGCGCCAGCCTGCCGGAAGAGATCAAGCCTGAGTTTGTGCGCGACGAAGTAGCCCGTGGCCGGGCGATTATTCCCAATAACATCAACCACCCGGAAAGCGAACCGATGATTATTGGCCGCAACTTCCTGGTCAAGATTAACGGCAACCTGGGCAACTCGGCGGTGACGTCTTCTATTGAGGAAGAGGTGGACAAGATGACCTGGGGCATCCGCTGGGGTGCAGATACCATTATGGATCTCTCCACCGGGCAGAACATCCATGAAACTCGCGAGTGGATTCTGCGCAACTCGCCGGTGCCGATTGGCACGGTGCCTATCTATCAGGCGCTGGAAAAGGTCAAGGGCGTGGCCGAAGACCTCACCTGGGAAGTCTTCCGCGATACGCTGATCGAGCAGGCCGAACAGGGCGTGGACTACTTCACCATTCACGCGGGCGTACTGCTCCGTTATGTGCCGCTCACCGCCAAGCGGGTGACCGGCATTGTTAGCCGCGGCGGTTCCATCATGGCCAAGTGGTGCCTGTTCCATCACCAGGAGAGCTTCCTGTACACCCACTTCGAGGATATCTGCGAAATCTGCAAGCAGTACGATGTAGCGTTCTCCCTCGGCGATGGCCTGCGCCCCGGCTCGGTGGCGGATGCCAACGACGAAGCGCAAATGGCGGAGCTGAAAACCCTTGGCGAGCTGACCCATATAGCCTGGAAGCACGATGTACAGGTGATGATCGAAGGCCCCGGCCACGTGCCCATGCACCTGGTGAAAGAAAACATGGATAAGCAGCTAGAGTACTGCGACGAGGCACCCTTCTATACGCTTGGCCCGCTGGTCACGGACATCGCCCCCGGCTACGACCACATTACCTCCGGCATTGGGGCGGCGATGATTGGTTGGTTTGGCTGCGCGATGCTCTGCTACGTGACACCCAAGGAACACCTGGGCCTGCCCAATAAAGACGACGTTAAAACCGGCATTATCACCTACAAAATTGCCGCCCACGCAGCGGATTTAGCCAAGGGCCACCCGGCGGCACAGCGGCGGGATAACGCACTTTCAAAAGCGCGCTTCGAGTTCCGCTGGGAAGACCAGTTCAACCTGGGCCTGGACCCAGACACCGCCAGGGAGTACCACGACGAAACCCTGCCCAAAGACTCCGCCAAAGTGGCCCACTTCTGCTCCATGTGCGGGCCAAAGTTCTGCTCCATGAAGATCAGCCAGGAAGTGCGCGACTATGCAAACGAACACGGCCTCAACGGCGACCAGGAAGCAGTGATGAAAGGCATGGAAGAGCAGGCAGAGAAGTTTCGCCAGAAAGGCAGCGAGCTGTATCAGGAAGTGTAACGTAGCGGCCTACCGATGAAATGTGGCTCTTGAATCTTAACAAATCTCGAGAGTCACTTTTTACTTAAGGAGAAGATAATAAAGAAAACTTAGTGTATTATTATCATTTGCTGATTAATTAGATCAATAAACCATTTAAAACCAAAACGATTCAAGGAACGAATACCCGATGAAAACCCAACTTTCCCTGGCGGTTACCCTTGCCCTGGTCAGCGCGGGGCTGCTCAGCGGCTGCAGCGAGGAGAACGCGTCAACCGAAGAGACATCGACGCTGAGTTATATCCCGGCTGATTCACCCTACTTCATGGCCTCCAGTGACACGATGCCTGAACAGGAGGCCTTTGATCTCTTTCAGCGCATGCAGCCCATGGCGAACCTTGAGTCTGATCTGGAAGAACTGCGCGATACCCTGCCCCAGCTAGAAGACGATGAAGTGCAGCATGCGTTGGGGGCGCTGTTAATCGCCATGGGTGAAGAGTTGGTAGGTGTTGAATCCCTTGAAGATGTGCATGCCCTGGGCCTGAAAATGAGCCCTCAGGCCGCCTTCTATGGGCTGGGCATCCTGCCTGTGTTCCGCATGCAATTGGAGGATGAAGAAGCCTTTCGCGAAACGCTTCAGCGCGTCCTGACCAAGGCAGAGATTACCCCAAGCACGGCCACCACCAACGGCACCGACTACTGGGTGCTGACACCCGAGGCGCCGGTCAAGGCGATCCTGTCCATCATTGATCAGCAATTACTGTTGTCTGTCGTACCGCAAGATGCAAGCGACGAACTGCTGGCACAGGTGCTGGGTAGCGATTTGCCTGATAACAGCTTGGACGATTCTGGCGCGCTGGCAGACATTGAGCAGCGCCATGACTTTACCCCTTACGGTGCCGGGGAGGTCGACTTTTCACGCCTGCTTAATGAGCTGAGCAACCCCACCCATACGGGGACTCAAGCATTGATGGACGCCGTTGAGGCAGAGCAGTTGGATCTATCTTCCTGCCAGGCCGATATTGACCGTATCACCAGCCGCTTCCCTGGGCTTGTGCTGGGCATGCGTGAGTACAACCAAGACCGTATGGAGATGAATGTCATACTGGAAACCGATGAAGAGATTGTCAGCGACCTGCGCGCTATGACGACTCAGGTTCCAGGTCTTGGCAGCACTGATGGAGTGGCCAGCATCGGGATGGGCCTGAATTTACCGTTACTGCTTCAGACGGTTCAACAATATGCTCAGCAAGTGCGCCAGAACCCCTTCAGTTGTGATGAGATGCAGGATCTGAACAGCGCCTGGAGCGAGGTCAACATGGCGATGAACAACCCGGCCACCATGATGATCGGGTCAGCGCTATCCGGATTGAGGGCTCGCATCGACAGTCTGACAATGACTGATGGCGAACCCACCGGCACCGGCATTCTGACCCTTGCCTCCCCAAACCCTATGGGACTGGTGACGACCGTAGGGGCCTT
Source organism: Halomonas sp. (assembly GCA_020201095.1). Taxonomy (GTDB): domain Bacteria; phylum Pseudomonadota; class Gammaproteobacteria; order Pseudomonadales; family Halomonadaceae; genus Vreelandella. The sequence continues at coordinate 3,411 of JAIVHM010000184.1, forward strand.
CATGCCTGAACTAGCCGCTCTTGAACTTGAACCAGGCGGGGAAGCCAAGCAAATCGAAAGCATGCTGCTGCCGCCAGAAACACCGGCGCTCCATGCGGCCATGTCTGACAATGCCATTGCCTTGGGTGCTGATATCAGCGACCCGTCGTCACTAAAGGAAGCGCTACAAGCCCCTGCTTCAGAGCAAGACCTGTTGCTTCACGGCCACTTTACAGGTGAGTTTTATCAGTCACTGGCTGATGTGATGGAGCAGATGCCTTCTGACGAGATATCAGCGTCTGATATTGATATCTTCAGGCAGTATGCTGACATCTATACGAATATGGAGTACTGGTTGAGAGTTGATGATGCAGGCGTCGAAATGAGTTTTTCGGCGGAATTAGAGTAAGACCTGGCGGCTATCGCCTCCAGCAAAAACCCGCTGACGGCTGTAAGAGTGCCGTCCGCGGGTTTTTTCATTTATAGCCTCGCTGTTTATGCGATTCATGAAATTCAGGAAACCTCTAGCGCCACTTTCAATACACCATCGCGCTGGTGTGAGAACAGATCGTAGGCCTCAACGATGTTTTCCAGTGCGTAGCGGTGGGTGACCATGGGACCAAGGTCCAACCGACCGGCGGCGATGATGCTCATCAACCTGCGCATGCGCTCTTTGCCGCCGGGGCACAGCGAGGTAATGATCTTGTGGTCGCCAAGCCCCGCACAAAACGCCCCCAGCGGAACCGTCAGGTCTTCGGAGTAAACGCCGAGGCTGGATAGCGTTCCGCCGGGTTTTAACACCCGCAAAGCCGACTCGAATGTCTGCTGCAGGCCGAGCGCTTCAATAGCGCAATCGACCCCACGCCCACCGGTGAGCTTGAGGATCTCATCCACCACATCGACCTTGCGAAAGTCCAGCGTCACGTCGGCCCCCATCTGCTTGGCCATGGTCAAGCGCTCATCCACGCCGTCAACAGCGATGATCATGCCCGCCCCACGCAGCCTTGCACCGGCCGTCGCGCAAAGGCCGATCGGCCCCTGGGCAAACACCACCACCGTGTCGCCAATCTTGATGCCTCCAGCTTCAGCACCGGCAAAGCCGGTCGACATGATGTCAGGGCACATCAACACTTGTTCGTCGGTCAGGCCGTCCGGCACGGGCGAAAGATTGGCCTGGGCGTCGGGTACCAGCAGGTATTCCGCCTGGGCACCGTCGATGGTGTTACCAAAGCGCCAGCCGCCCATGGGCTTGTAGCCATGGCTGTGGTGGCCGCCATCCTGGGATGAGCAACCGTCCTGGCAGCCATAGGAGGTAAAGCTCGGGCAGATCGCTCCAGCGATCACTCGCTGGCCTTCCTGGTAGCCCTGAACGTTGGCCCCCAGTTTTTCGATGACACCCACGGGTTCGTGACCAATCGTCAGGCCGCGCTCCACCGGGTACTCTCCTTTCAGGATATGCACATCGGTGCCGCAGATGGTCGTGGTCGTCACGCGCATCAGGGCATCGTTGGGGCCAATCTCGGGGATGGGTTTATCGTCAATCTCGATATGGCCGGGCTCAACAAAAATGGCCGCTTTCATCATGGTCGGCATGGGACGTCTCCTCAGTCGGAAAGTCGAATCTCTTGACCATTACGACACAGAAGACGACGCGCCATATTGCGCTGGATCAAACTTCCCGCGCTTAAACGCCAACAGGGAGCCGAAGCTCCCTGTTAGTGTCAGTATTATGTGGTTAGCGTTGCTTCTTGTGGCTCTCCTTGGCGTCACCTTTGCCTTTTTGCATGCCGCCCTTTGCTTGCTGGGCCTTGCCTTTGGCTTCGGTTTTACCGCTTCCAGTCGCCTTGCCCGCCGCTTCTTTTAGTTTACCGGCCGCCTGGTTGGCAGCCCCTTTTGCCTTGTCTTCTTTACCACTTGCCATGATGAACACCTCTAGTCCGTTAGTGGAGATAAGTACTGGAGATAGCTCTGCAGATAGCACCAAGCGAAAAGTTAACACTTACTTCGCGAATGGCCACTTTATCAGCGTAGTCGTTATCGAAAAAATTTCCGCAATTTCTTTTAGCCCGCCGCATCGGGTAAGCGCGTGGGAGCCCAACAATTCAATGCGATATGCAGGCAGGCCATTACCATCAGCGTTGCCAGCAGCGCCACGCTCATCGACGAAAAACGGTATAGCGCGCTGTAAAAGAGGTCCTGATAAGGCCCTAGCGACTGGCCAAACAAAATACCCAGCGTTGTCATTCCGCCAAAGCCAATGCCGGAGCCGCCGCCTTCCAGAATGTGCTCTCTTGCAAACAGCATGAGTCCCAGCCAGTAAAGCAGTATGACCAGCATAAAATGGTGGCTTTGGGTATACAGCACCAGCTGCATGGCAAGCGCGAGGTTGCAACCCAGAAGCGTGCCCACGGCCCGCTTGCCCGCGGACACTTTGGCGCCGTAATAGCCCAGTGAGAACAACACCAGAATGGTCGCCATCTGCGCCGAGAGCGATCCTTGCAGATCAAATACTTGAAAAACGACAAACGATAGTGTCGCGGTGATGCCACCCATCAGGGTTTCGTGGCGAATTTGCGCAGCAGGCTTGGCCCCTTTAGGCGGCGGTTGCCGCGGCTCAGCATCGGGGAACAGCGTGTACATCAGCATGGCAATGAACACCGCAAGCCCACTGGCCACCATGTTGCTGGCCAGCAAGTCGCTCAAATCAACGCTTGGATAACTGGCAAAGTGCAGCAAAATGCTGAGCGTCAGCACGCCGTTGGCCCCGAACAAGAACAGCGGGCCTTTGGCCATGAGATAAAAACGAAACGAGAAGATCGCCAGCACGACCAGCGTCATCACCACGGGCATATGCTTGAGCAGACCGACGACTAAACTGACTTCGAGCACATTGATCGAAACGTTGGCCAGAAACTGGCGCACGATATGGCCGTTCAGGATGGGCACCATGCCCAGCAAAAACATTGGAAAAACGGTGAAAAAGACGCCGTAGTTCCACCCCATCAGTTGGCTGACCACAAACCCCAGCAGGCCACCGCCTGCCACCCGCAAGCATTGGCGCAGGCCGTTCTCTGTTAATCCGGCGGGGCGCTTATCCTCCGCCGGATTGCTAGGCTTCAATAGCCGAATGATTGCCATGCTCAATACACCGCGTGAAGCCAACTGATTAAACGCGCCTGTAACGCGGCGAACGGCTTGGCCAACAGGTGGTCGCCCGGCACCAGTTGGACAGTGGCGCGAGCACCGCTGGGCGGTAACGCGGTGAGCGGCTCGTCGAGTGCCACATGGAGGCGTAGCCGCTGAGCGTCACGTACCCAGCGATCCGTCGTCGGGATATCCGCCAGTTGGCCATCGGCAGCCAGTTGGCCGTCACGCACGCCTGCATCAAAGGCGCTGACCTTGCCTTCAAACACCTGCCCCGGCCAACTGTCAAAAACGACTTTTGCCTGATCGCCGAGCTTCACATGACGTAGACTCTTCTCGCGAAAATCGGCAATGATATCCATCTGATTGGCCACCACCGCCAGCGCGGGCTGCCCGGCCTGCACGTAGTCGCCTGCCTGCAGCTGAAGATTGGTTACCTCGCCGGATTCGGCAGCCCGTACGTCGGTATGCGCCATATCCAGCTGTGCTTTTTCCAGGGCGTTTTCCGCCTGGCGCAAACGCAAATTGGCCTCGCCCTCCTCACCCAACTGAACTTCAAGGCTTTCAATATCGGCCTGGGCAGAGGCGACGGCGGACTCCGCCGTTTGCTCAGCGGCAACCTGCTGGTCATATTGCTGACGAGAAAGGCTGTGCTTTGCCAGCAACGCTTCCCCACGACGGCGCTCGCCACGACGTTCTTGGGCCGTGGCTTCCGCCGATGCCAGCGTGGCACGGGCGGCAGCAAGTTCTGCTTTCAAGCGGGCATTGTCTTGCTCAGCTTGTTCGCGATTAAGCTGCGCCTGGGCGAGCGCTAACCGAAAAGGTGACGGGTCCAGGCGGAAAAGCACATCTCCTTTGGCCACCTGTTGGTGGTCGTCAACCGTCACGTCTTTAACGGGCGCGCTCAATTCAGGCGCAATACGCGTCACAGGACGCATCACCCGCGCTTCCGGGGTGATGGGCATAAAGCTATCGGCGATGAGGAAATAGGCAAACAAAAGGATAAAGGCAGCAACCGCCACCTTTACCCAGCGGGCAAAACGTTGTTCGGGGGACATGCGGAACTCATTAGCGTGTTAATGACAGCCTTAGCTTACCATTTAATTAGCGCGCTAACAATAATCTATCGCCCCTTGGACAAGCTCAGGACCATAATCCCCCCGACAACCACGGCCCCTCCGACCAACTGGCTGGGGCTGAGCATTTGGCCCAGGACGAAGTAACCAATCACTAACGAGGCGACGGGTTCGATATTCATTACCGGTGCGTTACGCGCCATATCCAGTCGCGGCACGAAGATAAATAGCGTCGAGAAGGCTGAGCCGTACAACAGACCCAAGAGGGCTAACCCGAGCCAGCCCTGGTTGGTTTCCGGCAGGCTCATCCCGCCGGGCACGATGCCGGTAAGCCCACCGATAATCATGGCGATAAACACCGTTTGCATGGTCAGCAGGCTGCGCAGGGTACTACCCACCCTCGCAAGCCGGTGTTCGGTGGTCCAGAGCGCGCAGGCGAAGGCAAACGCCGCCGTCAACCCAAAGCCGATGCCCGCCAGCCAACCGGGGCCCATGTCGTCTACGCTTGCGTACCACGCGGGAATGTCGAGCACCACCAGCAAGCCGATCAGAATCGTGCCCATGATCAGGCAGCTGCGCAGCGTGGGTCGCGGCCCGCCTAACGCCCAACTCAGCAGCGCCAGCTGGATAGGAAAGGTATTCACCAGCAACAGGGCAATTACCACGGGCAAACGCGCCACGGCCGAGTACAGACAGAGGCTCTGCACCGTGATACAGAGCCCGACCGCAAGCTGCCATGGCC
>JAIVHM010000130.1 GCA_020201095.1 Halomonas sp.
ACCCGGTCAGCGCCATAGACCTCAATCACGGCGTCGACCACTTCCAGCGGGAAGCGTGCGCGGTTTTCCAATGACCCACCGTACTGGTCGGTGCGCTGGTTGGAGCCGGTGGCCAGAAACTGGTTGAGCAGGTAAGCGTTGGCCGCGTGAACTTCGACCATGTCGAAACCGGCACGCTTGGCGCGGACTGCCGCTTGGCGGTAGTCGTCGACAATGCCGGGGATCTCGTCGGTTTCCAGCGCGCGGGGCGTGCTGGTGGGGTGCTGCCCGGCGGTGCCGTCTTCAAACTCAACGAAACTCTGGGCGCCTTCACCTCTCAGCGCACTCGGCGCGACGGGCTGCTGGCCATTGGGTTGAACCATTTCGTGAGAAACGCGCCCAACATGCCACAGCTGCAGGGCGATGCGTCCGCCTTTGGCGTGTACCGCATCAACAACGCCCTGCCAGCCGGCTTCCTGCTCGTCGGTCCAGATGCCAGGGGTATACACATAGCCGCGAGCAGTGGGGGAAATATTGGTCGCTTCGCTGATAATCAAGCCAGCCCCGGCACGTTGGCCGTAGTAGACCTCTTGGATCTTGCCAGGCACGCTGCTAGGCACGCGCGCACGGGTCAGTGGCGCCATGATAACCCGGTTGGGGATCGACAGGCTGCCAAGCTGCGTTGCAGCGAGAAGCGTTTCGTAAGCCATTTAACAAACTCCTTTTGAACTCTAAGAATGAGCAGTGGCGACAGAATAGACCAGTTTACTAGTTAATGCCAACTGATATGTGATGACATGCCTTTATGGGGCGTTGTCGGCAAAAAAACTCAGCAGAGTCAATCGGGCGGGTGAGCTTGAAGAGGGCCAGCGCCGCTGCAATGGTTATCGATAGCGCTGTTATAAGGCGGTACCAACCGCCCGATAATTGCATTTGCAGGTACCGTTCTACATCATGAGATTAACTTAAAAATATAAGGCCTTCCTAAGTGCTATATGATGCCAACCAAGCGCCTGAGCAAGCGGCATGACACCTAAACTCCCCATTAACATCGATGACTTACTTCACCACCGAACGGTGGAAAGTGAACGGATTGAATACAAGGAAGGCTGGAACCCTGAAGCCATCCTGCATACCCTCTGCGCGTTCGCTAATGACTTCCATAATTTGGGTGGCGGCTATGTACTGGTTGGTGTTGCCGAAAAGAACGGCCAACCGCAGCTGCCGCCTGCCGGTCTATTACCCGAGCACATTGATGCCATCCAAAAAGAGCTGTTGAATCTGGGGCATTCGGCTATTGCACCGCAGTATCATCCACTAACCGCTACCTATGAGATTCAAGGCAAGACTATCCTGGTGCTGTGGGCTCCAGGCGGAGAAACGCGCCCTTATAAAGCCAAAAGCAGCTTGAGTAAGAAGAGTGATTGGGCCTATTACCTGCGTAAACATACCAGCACGGTAAAAGCATCGGGCCAAGATGAGCGCGAGCTATTAAGTTTGTCGGCAACCGTGCCCTTTGATGATCGCTATCGCCAAACCGCAGATTTAAGTGATCTTTCACCCTATTTGATGCGTGACTTTCTCCACGAGGTTGATAGTGAATTGGCGGCTGAAGCCCGCGAACTGGATATTGAAACCTTGGGCCGCCGAATGAACGTGGTCGGTGGGCCAAGCGAAATGGTCTTCCCAAAAAATGTGGGTTTGTTGTTTTTTAATCAACAACCCGAACAGTTTTTCCCAGCCACTCAGATAGATGTGGTGTATTTTCCAGACGGTGCCGGGGGCGACCACTTTGAAGAGAAGGTTTTCAAGGGGCCGTTAGGGCGTATAACCCGCGATGCATTGGACTACCTTAATCGCAACTATTTAAAGGAGGGTGTAACAAAACACTCTGATCGCCCACAGGCCGAGCGTTTCTGGAATTTTCCGCTATCTGCCATTGAGGAGGCAGTAGTGAATGCGGTGTACCATCGTTCATATGAAATTCGTGAACCCATTGAAATACGTATCGATGGTCAGGAACTTGTTGTGCTCAGCTTCCCAGGGCCAGACCGCTCCATTCGATTGCAAGACCTGCAGGCAGGCAAAGCCGTTAGCCGTCGCTATCGCAACCGGCGTATTGGCGAGTTTCTCAAAGAGTTGGATTTAACCGAAGGCCGTTCAACGGGCGTGCCCAAAATCCTTCGAGTGATGAAATCGAATGGCTCCCCAGAACCGGTGT
>JAIVHM010000131.1 GCA_020201095.1 Halomonas sp.
GCGAAGGCGATAAACAGCAGCGTGGTCATCAACAGCGGAGTGTTATCCACGGCGTTGGCAAAGACCTGGATGGGATCGGCGGTGCCCGTGGCTTCCGAGACCATAAAACCAATCAGCCCCATAAACAGTGTGCAGGGCAGAATCGACATGGCATACAAAGTGGTGAGCAAGCCCGGCCCCGAGCCGGTTTTATGTTCCCGGGAGTAGTCGCTGACGTTGAGCATCATGGTGCTGTAGATACCCAAGAACAGCATGGTCGCGCCCCAGAACGGCATGCCCCAGGAGCCTTCCATGGTCAGCATATTGGCTGAAAGCTCATCCCCGTAACGCTGAATGGTGGCCACAAACATGTAAACCAGCGAGAGCAAAATAAAGCCGCTGCCGATATTTTCTAGCCACTTAATACCCTGAAACCCGGTGACCGAAAGGGCTATTTGCAGGAGTTGGAAGGTGATGAAATAGAACACTAAATTGTCGAAGCCGAACAGCGTGGCCGACACCATATTGAGTGCCCCGGCGCCAATCCAGCTTTGAAAGCCGTACCACACCACTGCGGGCACGGCGCGTACTAAGCCGGGTAGCCGCGTCCCGGTAAAGCCAAAGGCGCTACGCGCCTGCACCATAAACGGAATGCCGTACTTGTAGCCTGCGGCCCCGTTAATAGCCAGCGCTATACCGATCACAAAGCAGCCAATGGCAATCGCCAGCGTCGCCTGAATCAGGTTGAGCGTACCGACAACGCTTGACCCCATGGCGAAGGTGCCGATCGACACGCAGCCGCCAAACCAGGCCAGGAAATAAGAAGCGCGCCCCATTATTCGCGTACTTTGCGGCGCGAGCGATTCGTCGCCTAGGCTTTTCCGACCGTCGCTGGGGGCGACGGTGGCTGGGTCGTCCGACGTTAGACCCGATGGTGATGCACTCATGGTGTGAACCTCGCAAGATGGCTGTTATTGACCCTCAGCGTTGCTGGGAATACTTGCGGCTGGCGTGTGTTTTCGATGCGATAATTGTTATTGGCGGGCATCGTGATGGTGTCTTGTGGGTTAGCCTCCGGGCGGCGGCTTCGGGGTGGTGTTCAAGGTCCAGAACTGGGATTTCGGCTGCGCGAATGCGTCGGCAGTGTTGCCGAAAGCCGTACTGCTCCAGCAGGTGTTCGGCAATGATGCCGGTGCGGCCAAGCGTGGTGACAATCGAAAACCGCGTGCTGATCAGCGTTGCCATGTGAAATGCAGCTTCGGCAATGCCCACCACCGGCGCGCGGGTCAGCTCGCGGGCGGCAAGCAGCCCAGGGTCGCCAAAACAGGCCACGACGTAGGCATCGATGTTGCCTTCCTGCTCGCCCTTGATGACTTCCTGAGCGACGCCGACGGCGCTGACGGCCTCGTCAAAATGGCTCTCAATCGAGACCGGGCCGGCCTCCGGCTGAGAGGCGCTGACCTGCGTGCCCGTGGCGGCATAGTCGTTGGCGGCACGATAAATCGAGGCGGTCATCGAGGCCGTGGTATTGGGATTGATAAGGCGAATGTGGGCCACCCGATTCTCCTCTTGGTCGCAAGATGCTCGATACAGATAAACAATTTATCGTTTCTTGTATACAAAATAGGGCGGTTTTTTGCCAATCGCAAGTGCGCAATTGCGTCGAATATCACGTTGTTAGTTGACCGATTGATCAACTTTTAGGCTGTTGGCTGCTTTTACGCCGACAAAAATGCCACTATCTCCAGCCATTAACCGTGCTGTGCGTTGCGGTTAAGGTTTGATCGGGCTATTTTGTATACAAGCTGATAATGCGTTGCGAATGATCACGTTACGTCGACGCATGCCAGGATTCATCTAAGGAGCCGTCTATGACACAGCGCCATTACCCCCGCGACTTGATCGGTTACGGGCGCAACCCGCCCCATGCCAACTGGCCCGGCAACGCCAAAATAGCGGTGCAGTTCGTGCTCAATTACGAGGAAGGCGGCGAGAACTGCGTGCTGCATGGCGACTCGGGTTCCGAGCAGTTTCTGTCAGAAATCATCGGCGCACCGTCCTATCCAGATCGCCATCTGAGCATGGAGTCGATTTATGAATACGGCTCCCGTGCCGGGGTATGGCGCATTCTGCGCGAGTTCGAGAAGCGTGATTTGCCGCTGACGGTGTTTGGCGTGGCCATGGCGCTTGCGCGCAACCCGGATGTCGCCCAGGCGTTCAAGGAACTGGGCCATGAGATTGCCTGCCACGGCTACCGCTGGATTCACTACCAGGAAGTGCCCGAGCACGTTGAGCGTGAACATCTACAACAGGCCATGGAGATTTTTCAGCGCCTGTACGGCGAAAAACCGCACGGTTGGTATACCGGCCGTGACAGCCCCAACACCCGGCGCCTAGTGCTGGATGAGGGAGGTTTCCTTTACGATAGCGATTATTACGGCGACGACTTGCCTTTCTGGACGCAGGTAACCGATAGTCAGGGCAGTGAACACAATCACCTGATCGTGCCTTACACACTGGACAGCAACGACATGCGCTTTGCTGCCCCTCAAGGGTTCAACACCGCAGATCACTTCTTCACCTACCTGCGCGATGCCTTCGATGTGCTCTACGCGGAAGGGGAAGAGGCGCCCAAAATGCTTTCGGTGGGTATGCATTGCCGCCTGCTGGGCCGCCCAGGACGTTTCCGCGCCCTGCAGCGCTTTTTGGATTACATCGAAACCCATGATCGGGTCTGGGTAGCCCGGCGGGTCGATATCGCCCGCCATTGGGCGGAGCATCATCCGACGCCAACGCGCTAATCAAACAGTAAAAATAGGATGCTATGACGCCGCATATCGGACAGCGGATTACCGCCCAGTTTGACACGCTAAGTGCTCAGGAGCAGCGCGTGGCGAGCTTTATCCTCGATCACTTTGATGATCTGGCGGTCTACAGCGCTGCTGATTTGGCCCGCTTGACCGGGGTCTCCAAATCGACGGTCAGCCGCCTGTTCAAGCGGTTGGGGTTTGAAAGC
>JAIVHM010000027.1 GCA_020201095.1 Halomonas sp.
CCTACCGCTACCTGCACGCTCCAGGCTCGGGTCAGGCGTTTGCGCGTCTCGGCATCGCGGATGGTGTAATCAATCTTGAGCCGATGCTCCCATTCGCTCAGGCGGGCCTCGATGGCAATACGCTGGGCAAAGAGGGCCGGGCCCGCATAGCGCAAGCGCAGGTCAATCACCGGCCAGGCAAACCCTGAGGCCTGCATTTGAGGGTAGTTATAGTCGATGGCATCCAGCAGTTCACAGCGGGCGATTTCCAGATAGCGCACATAGTGACCGTGCCAGGCCACCTGCATCATGTCCACATCGTGGAAGGGAATCACTATCTCGGTCTCGCTGCGCGGCAGCGGGCGGTCATCAGGCGTCATACAGGCTCCAGCGGCGTTGGCGAATCAGGCCACACAGGCTGCGCAGTTCGGCTTCCAGGGCACGGTCCTCGCCTAATGCAGGGAATAGGGACCGGCACTCAACAACAAAGTCAGCCAGGCGTACCGGGGGCGGCGTGGCGTCATCAAGGTGGCTGCGCAATTCCACGGCCTGGCAGGCGGCGTGCAGGGCGGCGGCGGCGACCTGCTCGACGAGGGTCAGGATACGCAGGGCGTCGCGGGCGGCAATGGTGCCCATGCTGACCTTGTCCTGGTTGTGGCATTCGGTGGAGCGTGAAAACACGCTGGCCGGCATGGTCAGCTTGAGCGCCTCGGCTGTCCATGCCGACGCGCCGATTTGCACCGCCTTGTAGCCGTGGTTAAGGCTTGCCCGGTCCGGCTTCGCGCCACTCAGGTTGCTGGGCAGGCCGTGGTTGAAACGGCTGTCGACCAGCTGTGCCAATTGGCGGTCGAGCAAGTCCGCCAGGTTGGCGCAGGCCTGCTTGAGGCTATCCATCACAAAGGCCACGTGTCCGCCATAGAAATGGCCGCCGTGCATCACCTTGCCGTGCTCGGCGTCGATCAGCGGATTGTCGTTGGCGCTGTTGAGCTCGGTCTCGAGGAACTGACGCCACCAGGGCAGCGAGTCTTCCACGACGCCGATGACGTGCGGGGCGCAGCGTGTTGAGTAGCGGTCCTGCAGGCGGGGAGAATTGCGCGGCGTGTCGGGCGCGTGCAGGTCGTCACGCAGACGCTCTGCGACCCGGTTCTGGCCGGGGTGCGGCTTGGCGGCGAACAGATCGGCGTCGAAATGGTAGGGGTTGCCGTCCAGTGCATAGACCGCTAAGCCGGTGATGCGCGTGGCCAGTTGGGTCAGATAGCGCGCCCGTGCGAAGGCGAACACGCCGAGTGCCGTCATCACCGCCGTGCCGTTCATCAGGGCCAGGCCTTCCTTGGGCTTGAGACGATAAGGGGTGAGGCCATGGGCGGAGAAAACCGCCGCCGTGGCCCGGCGCTGCCCACGCTCAAAGACCTCGCGTTCGCCGCATAGCACGGCAGCCAGATACGACAAGGGCGTCAGATCGCCGCTGGCGCCCACCGATCCCTCCTCGGGAATAACGGGCACGACATCATGGTCAAGCAACCAGACCAAGCGTTCGAGCAGCTCGACGCTAACCCCCGATACGCCACGGCACAGCGACACCAGGCGCACCATGACCACGGCCCGGGAGGCCTCCACCGACAGCACCTCACCGAGGCCGCAGCCATGGAAGGTATACAGCTGGCGGGGCAGTTGTTCCAGGTCGGCGGCTGAGACGTCGCGGGTACAGGAGTCGCCATAGCCGGTGGTGACACCGTAAACCGTGCCCTCTTCTTCGAGCAGGCGCTCGAGAAACGCATTGCCTCGGGCGATGCGTTCACGGAAGTCGGCTGCCGTCGACAGCACGACCCGACGACGGCCCTCGGCGACCGCCAGCACCTCCTCAAGCGTGACGGTCGAACCATCCAAGGTAACGGGAGCGCTGTCTCTGGCCTCAGCGGCCGGGTCATGAATCGTCATGCGCGTCGTCCATGTCGTTGATCCAGAAAGGGTAGAAATTGAACCATTGCAGCGGATGGCACCGCACGCGCTCAGCCAGATGGTCGGCATGGTGTTGCATCGCTTCGGCAATCCAGGTGTCACGCTGCCAGCGTGGTAAGTGCTGGGCGTCGCCGATGGTATCGAAGTCGATCCTGAAGCGGCCATCCTCACGCACACAGGCCAGCGCATACAGGGGGCAGCGCAGCAGTGCCGCCAGCCAGAAGGGCCCTTCGGGAAACAGGGCGTTATCGCCCAGGAAGTCGAGGCGCTGGGTGCGCTGCCCTGACAGCGGCATTCGATCAGCGGCAATCACCACAAAGCCGCCGGCCTGGACGTGTTCGGCGAGTGTTTGAGCGGTCGCCGGGGTGATCTCGCTGACTTCCATGATAGCCGGGCGTGGCCGACCCGTGACGCGCTCGAGCAACTCATTGAATTTACGGGCGTTGCGGGTATGCATCATCACTGTCAGCTTAAGTGTCGGGTGTCGCTCAGTCAGCGCATTGACCACGTCGAGATTGCCGTGATGAGCGACGAGAATCAGGCCACCTCGCCCACCATCGATAGCCGTCACAAAATGCTCGATCCCCTTGCCCGCGAGCTTTTCATCGGGGATATCCCCACTCCACGCGGCGACCTTGTCCATCAAGGTCTCGCCGAAGGCCAGAAAATGCCGATAGCTTAGCCATCGACGGGCGAGCGGTCGTTGCCTGAGGCTTGGGTCCAGGCGCTGCAGATAAGCCTGGGAGGCGCGCCTTGCCGTACCGTGCATCACGAAATACCAGAGTATGACCGGCAATAGCACGATCCGGAACGGCCAGCGGCCCAGGTAACGCTGTATCGCCACCATCAGGGTCATACCGATAACGCTGTCACGCTCGCCGATGCTTGCCCAGTGCTGGCTCATGGGCTCCCCTTGCTCGATGGTTGTCGAAAGCGACGGGCGATCAGGCGGGGGAGGCGCCACAGCATGCCGAAGAACAAGCGGGTATGCATGCCAGCGATCTGGCGGTTGTCGCGCCACAGTGCGAAATGGCTCACGCCATCTTGGGGGTATTGCACCCGCACAGGCTTGTTAGACACCGCGCCGCCCATCCAGTGCCAGCGGACTAGCACTTCGGTGTCGTAGGTCATGCGGTCGCCACAGGCGTGGCGTGCCAGCAGGCGGTTGAGCGGCGCGACCGGGTAAAGCCTGACGCCGCACATGGAATCGCGGATATCCAGGGACAAGGTGTTGATCCACACCCACACGTGCGTTGCATAACGGCCGTAGAAGCGAATCTTGGGCACGCTGGCGTCGTAGCGAGGGTAGCCGATCACAAGCGCCTCGGGCGACGTGTCCAGTTCGGCGAGAAAAGCAGGCAAGTCGTCGCTGGCATGTTGGCCGTCGGCATCCACCTGCAGGGCATGGGTGAACCCCAGTTGCTCGGCGTGCGCCAATCCGGCACGTACCGCTGCGCCCTTGCCCTGATTATAGGCGAGTCGCAGCAGGTGGTGGCCATGTTCAGCAAGGCGGTCGAGTTCGGCGGCACACTCGGCATCGCTGCCATCATCGACGAGCAGCAGCGGTATTCCCAGCGCGGCGAGCTCATCGCACACCGAGCCGATCGTGGCGGGGTGGTTGTAGACCGGAATCAGCACACAGGGGGCGTATTTGGGAGAGTACTTGGGAGAGTATTTGGTAACGTATTCAGCCATGTTGCCTTCCTTCCTGGATGTGCATGCGAACTTGCCCGCTGCAATGCCGCCCTTCATGGGAATCAATACAGAAGGCGAGGCCGTCGTCCCGGCGCGTCAGTTTTAGCGTGAAACGGGTTCCGGGGCGCAAGGCGCGTTGGAACTTGAGTCGCTCGATACCCTGAAATTCGCCGTGCTGCCCGAAGCGTTCAGCGGCTAACTGAATCGCCCACTGTACCATGACCACGCCTGGCACCAACGGGTACTCATCGAAGTGGCCTTTGAGAAAGATCAGGCGCTCTGGTACTTCTAGCGTTACCCAGCAGGTGTCGGGATCCGGCCGATCATCACCTAGCCAGCGTGGCGATTGGGTGTCATCCAGATCGGCGAACAGCTGGTTGATCAGCGAGCGGTCGAGCTTGCTCTGGGCATTACACGGCAGGGCATCGACAAAACGCCAGTAGCGAGGGATGGTGACGCGTTCCAGGTGGTGCGACAAATGCGCTCGCAGCCGCTGAATCAGCGCATGGCGGGTCGTGTGCTCGTGGGGAATCAACGCGCTGGGCAGTACCGCCACGACGCCTAGGCGCCCGTCACTCCGGCCAAGGTCAATACAGCGTGCGTCGTTGACCTCCTCTGCGGTGGCGAGGGTACGTTCGATATGCGACAGGGACACGCGCTTGCCCGCGATCTTGACCACGCGATCCGCACGGCCCAGCAACTCGAAGCCGCTTTGCACCGGTGCCACTCTGTCCGGCTGTTGCCACCATTGTTGAGGGTCCTGAAGAAAGGGCGAGCGCACTGCCAGGTGTGCCTCCTCGCAAGAGACCTGTACGCCAGGCAGGGGTTGCCAGATAGCACGCTGGGATTGGCGGCGATGGGCAATGCCGCCTGTTTCCGTGCTGCCATAGATCTCGATCACTGGCGCATCGAGTAGCGACTCGGTGCGCTGGGCGTGCTCTGAACTGAGGGGTGCACCGGAGGAAAATACCCGCAGAGGGCGCGGTAGGTCGCGCCATGGCAGGTGCTCCGGCAGGCGCGTCAATTGAGCCGGAGAGCTCACAACCACGGGAGCGAGATGGGCATCGCCAGCTTCCTGGAGCCGTGCGGCCAGCGTCTCAGGGTAGCAGCACGTGTCGCCACAAAAAGGGACGCCGGCGCATAACGGGTGCAGCACGCCGGTCAGTAACCCATAAATATGCTGATGACTGACCTGGGAGATAACGCAGCCGTCAGCCAGCGGCCACAGGTTCGCATGGGCCGCGATTTCCGCCTCAAGCTGATCAAACCGTTTGGTGATGCGCACAGGCGCGCCAGTCGAGCCGGAGGTATGCAGGACAATCGCCGTTGCCGTAGAACAAAGCGACGCGGGATGAGAAAGCGGTTCACGCGCAGCATGCTCGGCCTGGTCACCAGGGGTGTCGGGCAGCGTGCCGTCGACTTCGTGGGCAATGCGTGCAAGCGTCGCAGGGCGATCATCGGCGGGAAGTACCGCCACCCGACCGCTCTCCCATAGCGCAATCAAGGCCGCGCAAAAGTCCCCCGGGTGAGGTTGATAGAGTAACCATTCGCCGCCGGGGTGGTCGGCCAGCCAGTGGCGCCAGGCGTCGATTCGCGGCGCAAGCGAAAGCGGCTCTACCCAGTGGTGAGGGAGGGCGCGATGGCGTGCGGCTTTCCGCCGCCAGGGGAGTTGGGTCAGCGGTACGAAGGTCACGATAGTTTCCTCCGCAAGCGGTGGCGCAACAGCCATTCCCCGGCGAACATCAGCGCGATCAGCCCATAGCTGATCACGCCGTTGTACAGTGTCCAGGTGGCCAGGTCGGCATATACAGCCGTCCAGGTGGCGATGCTGCCGTTGATAACAAAGAAGCCGCACCATGCCCAGGTGACTCGGCGTGTATAGGCAACCCCGGCCGGTGGCAGCTCAGGCTCTTTAAGCCGCGCCAGGCGCTCGACAATCGGCATACCCCGCCACAGGCTGGTGAGAAAAACCGCCAGCATCAGGGCGTTGATGGCAACCGGGTAGGCACGCATCCCGATGTCGGCGTGGCCTAAGCCGCCGAGCACAAGCATCAGCAGCGCTACCACCATGGCCAGGTAGCGAGCCTGCGACATCCGCCAGGCGAGTAGCGCGGCCCCGGCTACCAGCAGTGGCCAGCTGCCTACCTGGTCATGCAGCAAAAAGACCAGCACTGGCCAGGCCACTGCCAGAACCACGCCGAGCGACTTGATGGCTTTGCCTTGCATGTCTCAGCGTTGCATCAGGCGTTCGACGGCATTGACCACGTCGTCGATGGTGCGCACCGACTTGAAGTCGTCGGGGTTGATGCGCCGACCGGTGAACTGCTTGAGCTCGACGACCAGGTCCACAGCGTCGATGCTGTCGATATCCAGGTCCTCGTAGAGGCGTGCCTGGGGTTCGATATCGTGGGAATCGAGTTCGAATAACTCGATCAGCGTCTTGCTCACGTGAGTAAATATTTCGGTACGCTCAGTGGCAGCAATATTATTCGACACGTCGAGCCTCCACGAGTGCCTGCAGGGCATTCAGGTTGGCAAAGTGTTGGCGTGTTTCCTCGGCTTCGGCATCCAGCTTGATACCGTAGCGCTTCTGCAGCGCCAGACCAAGTTCCAGGGCATCGATGGAGTCGAGGCCTAGCCCGTCGCCAAATAAGGGGGCTTCAGGGTCGATATCGTCAGGCGCAATATCTTCAAGCTCCAGCGTATCGATGATCATGTGCTTGAGCTCAAGCGTCAGGTCGGAAGTTTCGCTCATAATGTAAGTGTTCCAATTCCCCATTGAAGTGATCGCTCAGCCGACGAGTCAGTTGTCTAGCGAGCCGCCCGGTCGGCTGTTGGTTATCGGTATTGACGGGCAGATCGTTGAGTACACGCAGATCCAACTGTACCTTGCGGATAGGAATCCGGTACCAAGGCTCCCCCTTGGTCAGCGTGGTAGGTGTGCATTGTATCAGTACCGGGGTGATATCAGTGCCTGAACGAAGGGCAATATTGGCGCCGCCGCGACGAAACTTGATCGGCCGCTGGGGAGAGGTGCGCGTGCCTTCGGGAAACAGGATCAAGGAATTGCCTTTCGCAAGGCTCGCCTTGGCCGCGTCAAGCACCGCTTCAGGGTCGGCGTTGGTGATGTAGCCCGCCGCCAGGATGGGGCCTCGAGTGAACAGGTTGTTGGCTAGCTTCCCCTTGACGATACAGTCAGCGTTGGGGACATGTGCCAATAAGAACACCACGTCGATTAGAGAGGGATGATTAGCCAGTACCAGCAACCCAGGGCGCTGCAAACGTTCCACATGTTCAAAACGATAATCCAGTACGCCAAGTTTTTGCATCAGGTCGGCGAATAAACGAAAACAGCGCTGGATCAACCGGCGTGCGATGCGCTGACGGCGTTCACTGTTGCGAATGCAGAGTCGGATGAGTGGGGCGACCACTAGGCCAATCAACAGGCCGCCAATACCAAATACCAAAAAAGAGAGAGCCGTTCCCACGCCACGTCGCCACTGATCAAGTGTCATCCTGCCTCCAGGCGCCAGCGCCGCAAGCCGTCTAGATACGGCGAGTCGGTATTCAACCAAGCGATGACATCCGCCGGCGTGGGGCGAGAGGGCGATGCAACCGCTTGTGAAACCATTTTAGCGCCCCGGCCCAATGATAGGCGCATACCCACCGCACAGGGTACACCTGGGTCCTCTGCGTGTTCCTGATAAGGCTCAGGAAGCGGGCCTTCAGAAAAGACAATCACGACCGCCGGATAACCTTCAACGAGGTAGCCCATCGCCTCGCAAAGCAGTGCATCGAATTCGTTCCCGCAGGCCCCCAGCGCCTGGAGAGGGAGATGGTGACGCTGAGCGATGGAATGCACGCCGAGCACGGCGTTATGCACCGACATCGAAAAGCGGGTCGGCGATATCGGGTCCCCCTGCGTGATCGACGCCAGCATTTGCAGCGTATGCGAGGCATCCCCGTGGCGGGAGGCATGGATCAGCGGGCACGCTCTATCGGCGTCCAGCAAGCTCAAAATGCCGCATGTTGCGCGCCCGACTTCGTCCAAGCGACGGCGCAGCATCGGCGGCAGTGGGGAAGCGCTGACGTTAGATGAGAGGTCGTGCTGACTGCGTATTGCAACGCCTGACTGAGCCGCGCTCCAAGCCTGCCAGTCCTCGAGATGTAAGGCTTCGCGCATATCGCCGTCTTTGAATGAGGGAGGATCAGCAATGCTAACTTGCTGATGCGGTCGGCTCAAGTTGTTTGGGCGTCGCTGTGCTATAGGCGGTAAGGGTTTATAATGAGTGGATTTTTATGCCATGGAGAAGCCGATGAACGACGTTATCAAGCTGCTGACCTCGCACCGTTCGATCCGCAAGTTTGAGCCGCGCGAGATGCCCGACGGATTATTGAATGAGCTGATCCGCGCGGGGCAGGCCGCCGCGACCTCCAGCCATATTCAAGCCTACAGTGTGATGCGTGTCACCGATATGGCGAAACGTGAGCAGTTGGTCGAGCTATCCGGCGGCCAGGCCTATGTGGCAAGCTGCAGTGAGTTTTTGGTCTTCTGTGCCGACATGAAGCGCCCGCTTGAAGCCGCCGAGCGTACCGGGGAAGACGTCATCAGCGGCATGACCGAGCAGTTG
>JAIVHM010000002.1 GCA_020201095.1 Halomonas sp.
GATCAAAACGGGCATCACTGTCCCCGAGTTCGGGGTAAGTTAATGACATGAGCCGTATACGTGGCCCGTATGTACGGTTCTGTGAGAGGGATGAGGCGGTAACGCCTCACCCTACTCGATTTGGTCAGCCGTGGTGCTTTATACGCTCCGGCAAGAGTCCTTTCGGCGCAAAGCGTAATACCAGCGTCACCAGCACGCCAATCACCAACACCCTTGCCTGCAGTGCGCGACTGTCGATATTGCTCGGCGCTTGCCAGTCAAACGCAAAGCCGCCGAAGGCAACGGCAAGATCCATCAGGTAAAGCGCCAGCGGTTCCGACATGATCCATATGATATACACCGCCACCGCGCCAAAAATGGTGCCCAGGTTGTTGCCCGGCCCCCCCAGAATCACCATGACCAGGACCAGGAAGGTATGGTTGAGTGGTAGGTAACCGTTGGGGTCGAACAGACTGTTGAAGCTGGCCAGCATACCGCCGCCGATACCCATCAGGATGCAGCCGAGGACAAAAATCTCCAGACGCCGCCGGTTGATATCCTTGCCCATGGCTGCTGACGATATCTCGTTGTCGCGAATGGCGCGGATCATGCGCCCCCAGGGAGCATGGTAAGCCTGGTGGAGCAGAAAGAAGATTCCGGCAATGATCACCGCTGTCAGCGACAGGTATATCGCCCGCGAGAGGGTAAAGCCCAGTTCAGCCGGCCCTGGCGTTGGCCAGGGCAGTGGCGAAACCGTCGCGGTGCCGCGGGTCAGCCAGTCTGAATTTTTCAGGAATGCCTTGATGATCTCGGCGATACCCAAGGTGGCGATGGCCAGGTAGTCGCTGCGCAGACCCAGACACACATGGCCGATGAAATAGCCCACGACACCCGCCAGCGCACCGCCAAAGATCCAGCCGAGCCAAGGCGGCAACCCCAGCCCGCCGACGAAGTCAGCCTGAGACTCAATATCGGCGGTCACGTCGCGCAGCAGGCTGATGACCACCATATACAGTACAATAGCCAGCAGGACAGCGAACACGGTGCGCACCCGTTTGGGCACGCCCAACCGGTTAAGCTTGGTGGCGGCCACGACCAGTAGCGTGGCGACAATGGCATATAGCAGCACCTTGCCAAGCTCGGCGGGCAGTTCGCTGTCCCAGAACGCGTCGTTGACCGGCACGCTGAACAGCATGGCGCTGACGCCGCCCAGGGCGACAAAGCCCATGACACCGGCATTGAACTGGCCCGCGTAGCCCCATTGAATGGTCAGCCCCAGCGCCAGGACGGCGTAACACGCGGCTTCGACTAGCATCCGCGTGCTGTAGGCGGGGCCCATTGCCGCATAGACACCGACAATGGTGATCAGTAGCGCACCGAAAAGGCAAAGTTCGCGCAGCGGCAGTCGCGACGCCTTGGGTGTGGCATCCTGCGGGGTATAGGACGGAGTGTTATCAGCCATCAGATCACCTTGCCTTTAAAGATGCCGGTGGGTCGCCAAACGAGGATGGCGACCAGAATGAAAAACGGCACGACAATTTTATACTCGGTCCCCACGAAGGCTAAATTGGACGGCAATTCAAGCCAAGTGGGCAGGCTATCGCGGAAGGGGCGTAACAAGACGGCCCAGTTAAACACCGCCAGGGTTTCGGCAAAACCCACTACGAAGCCTCCCGCGACGGCGCCGTAGGGGTGTCCCACGCCCCCCACGATGGCGGCGGCGAAAATCGGCAGCAGCAGGAAAAAGCTCAGGTCGGGTTTAAACGTCACGTCCAGCGACAGCAGCGTTCCGGCAATGGCAGCAAGCCCACCGGCAATGACCCAGGTCACGGCGACAATCGTGTTGGTATTGATGCCTGACGCCTGGGCAAGCTCGGGGTTGTCGGACATCGCGCGCATGGCTTTGCCCAGCCGCGAGCGGCTCAGGAAAAGATGCAGGGCGATCACCGCCACCACGGTGATGACGAACAGATAAATCTGTGGCTCGGTAATCACAATCGGCACGCGAACGTCTTCAAACGGCAGCATGCGGAAAATCGCCTTGCGATCGTCAACGTAAAGGCCCTGGCCGCCGGTGCCTGAAAACAGACGAATCAGACCTTGCAGGATCAGCGTGACCCCAAGCGAGGCGATGACCATGACGATTGGCTTGACCCCGTGGGCGCGCAGCGGCTTGTAAAACGCTTTATCAATGCCTACCGCCAGGCAGGCAGTCAGCAGTATGGCGACAGGCAGCATGACGATCGCCGTGGGCACGCCGATGCTCAGCCCCACGCCTGGGAAGGCGGTGGTGAGCACGAGTACCATAAAGGCACCGAAGGTCATCATGTCGGCGTGGGCGAAATGCGCAAAGCGCATGATGCTGAAAATCAGCGTGACGCCGATTGCCCCGATGGCGTAGATGGCGCCAGTGACACTACCGGCGATCACGACGTTGTTAACAAAGAAAACCAGTTCATTCACGTTATTGTCCCCTGGGCTATCCGCCCAAAAAGCTTTTCGCCACGTCCGGGTCGGCAAGCAGTGCCGCGCCGGTATCGGTAAAGCGGTTTTGGCCTGCTGCCAGCACGAAGCCTTTATCAGCGATGGCCAGCGCCTGTTTAGCGTTTTGTTCGACCATCAGAATGCCGACGCCGGCTGCGTTGATGTGTTTGACGCGGTCAAAAATCTCGTTCATAAATAGCGGCGAAAGCCCGGCAGTGGGTTCGTCCAGCAGCAGCAGGCTAGGTTCGGCCATCAGCGCACGGCCCATGGCGACCATCTGGCGTTGACCGCCCGAAAGCTCTCCCGCTGGCTGATGACGCTTCTCAAGCAGGGGTGGGAAGAACTCGTAGATCTGGCCAAGCATACGCTTGACGTTCTGCGGTTTCAGGAAAGCCCCCATCTCCAGGTTTTCCTGCACGGTGAGGCTGGGAAAAACGTTCTTTTCCTGGGGGACAAAGCCCATGCCGCGTTCAACGAGCTGGTTGGTGGGTAAATTTTGAATCGGCTTGCCGTGGAGCAGAATGTCACCCTGGTTGACGTGCAGAAGCCCGAAGATCGCTTTCAGCAAGGTGGATTTACCTGCCCCGTTCGGGCCGACAATCACCCCGACTTCGTCAGCGTCAAGCGCCATGTTCACCCCGTTGAGGATGTTCATGCCGCCGTAACCGCCGTACACGTCGCGTGCTTCGATTAAAGGCATGGTGAAAAAGTCTCTTGTTGATTGCCACCTGATGGTGCGTGACATTTATGTAAGCTTGGCGCCTTCATCCCTCACGCTGCCCCGGCCCCGAAATAGGCCTCGATGACCTCAGGGTTATTCTGGATATCTTGAATATGGCCTTCGACCATGACCTGGCCTTGGGCAAGCACGATGACCGGGTCGCAGAGCCGGGCGATCATGTCCATGTCGTGCTCGATGACCAGGAAGGTGTAGCCCATTTCACGATTGAGACGTTCGATATTACCGATCAAGTCGCCAAGCAGGGTGCGGTTGACCCCGGCGGCGATTTCATCGAGCAACACGACCTTGGCGTTGGTCATCATCGTACGGCCCAGTTCCAACAGCTTTTTTTGCCCGCCGGACAGGTTGCCCGCCAGCTCGTTGCGCACATGGTGAAGGCCCACAAAGTCGATGACCTCCAGCGCGCGGCGGCGCACGTCGGCTTCTTCGCGGCGAACCAGACCCGGTTTGAACCAGGTCGTGAACAGATTTTCCCCGGCCTGCTGTGGAGGCACCATCATCAAGTTTTCCAGGGCACTCATCTGCGTGAACTCATGGGCAATCTGAAACGTGCGCAGCAGGCCTTTATGAAAGCGTTGATCGGCGCTGAGCGCGGTAATATCTTCGCCTTCAAGCAAGATATGCCCGCTGTCGGGTTGTAATGCGCCGGCCATCAAATTGAATAGCGTTGATTTACCCGCGCCGTTGGGGCCGATCATGCCGGTAATCGAACCTTTCTCGACCTGGATAGAGCAGTCGTTGATGACCTGCAGGCCGCCAAAGGCTTTGTTGACCTGTTGAACCTCGATAAGCGGGGTCATGGGTTTCCTCGACGGCAGTGATGATCAAAACGGTTGTATGAAATCAATCATAAAATGATTCCCTGTGCCAGGGATAGCGCTACTTTGCGCTACACCTTGGCGGCTTTCCAGCAGGTAACCGTTAAGGTTGCGTTGGGGGCGTCACTTGGCATACACGTGGAATCAAGATGGCAGGGGCAGAACAGGCAAAAAAAAGCCCGCTGCTAGGCGGGCTCAGTGCTTACTTCTTGCTGGAGCGTTTGCGCTCGTTTTCCTTGAGCAGCTTCTTGCGTAGGCGGATGTGACTCGGCGTCACCTCTACCAGCTCATCGGAGTCAAGGAACTCGATGGCCTGTTCCAGGGTGAAGTTGATCGGCGGCGTCAACACGATGTTTTCATCGTTACCCGTTGAGCGCATGTTATCGAGCTTCTTACCCTTGGTCGGGTTAACCACCATGTCGTTGGCACGGTTGTTGATGCCAATCAGCATGCCTTCGTAGACTTCAGTGGCGTGATCGACGATCAGCTTGCCGCGTTCCTGAAGGGTGAAAAGCGCGTAGGCCAAGGCCTTGCCGTCGACCATCGACACCATCACGCCGTTACGCCGCTCGATAGAGGCATCCGGCTTCAGCGGGCCGTAGTGGTCAAAGCGGCTGGTCAAAATGCCAGTGCCCGAGGTCAGGGTCAGGAACTGGCCACGAAAGCCGATCAGGCCGCGAGCAGGAATGATGAAGTCCAAGCGAACGCGGCCTTTGCCGTCCGGGTTCATATTGGTCATTTCGCCCTTGCGATAGCCAAGCTCTTCCATGATGGCGCCTTGGTGCTGCTCCTCACAGTCGATAATGACTTCTTCGTAGGGCTCCTGCTGCTCACCGTCGATTTCACGAATGATGACTTCAGGACGACCAACCGCCAGCTCGAAGCCTTCACGACGCATGGATTCGATCAGTACGGACAGGTGCAGCTCGCCACGCCCGGAAACCTTGAATTTCTCCGGTGTTTCGCCCTGCTCAACGCGCAGCGCCACGTTGTGGATGAGTTCCTGTTCCAGGCGGTCCTTGATATTACGGCTGGTCACAAACTTGCCGTCTTTACCGGCAAACGGCGAGTCATTGACCTGGAAGGTCATCGATACGGTTGGCTCGTCGACGGTTAGCGGCGGCAAGGCTTCAACCGTATTAACGTCGCAAAGCGTGTCAGAAATTGCCAGGTTCTCGATGCCGGTGATGCAGATGATATCGCCGGCTGTGGCTTCATCGGTCTGTACCCGGTCTAGGCCCATGTGGGTCATCACCTGGCCGATCTTGCCTTTGCGTGACTGGCCTTCCTTGGTCACGATGGTGATCTGCTGGTTGGGCTTGACGCTGCCGCGGGAAATGCGGCCCAGGCCGATAACGCCTACGTAGCTGTTGTAATCCAGTGCAGAAATCTGCATCTGGAAGGGGCCATCGCTCTCGACCTTGGGGGCATCGACGATATCGACAATCGACTGGAACATGGGCGTCATGTCGTCGGCCAGCTCTTCCGGGTCGGGGCCAGCAATGCCGTTAAGGGCCGAGCAATAAATAATTGGAAAATCGAGCTGCTCGTCGGAAGCGCCCAGGTTATCGAATAGATCAAAGATCTGGTCAATCACCCAGTCCGGGCGGGCGCCGGGGCGGTCAATCTTGTTGACCACGACGATCGGTTTCAGGCCACGGTCAAAGGCTTTTTGAGTCACGAAGCGGGTCTGCGGCATCGGGCCGTCAACGGCGTCAACGAGTAGCAATACTGAGTCCACCATCGACATGACGCGCTCGACCTCACCGCCGAAATCGGCGTGTCCGGGCGTGTCCACAATGTTGATGTGGTAGTCAGTGCCGTTGCCATCTTGCCACTTGATCGCCGTATTTTTGGCCAGGATGGTGATGCCACGTTCCTTTTCCTGGTCATTGGAGTCCATGATCCGCTCTTGCCCTTCGGCTTTGCGGTCGAGTGTACCGGACTGGCTCAAAAGTTTGTCGACTAGGGTAGTTTTACCATGGTCAACGTGGGCGATGATGGCAATGTTGCGTAGATTCTCGATCACGACACGATCCTGCTAGAAAAATAGGGCGGCATTATACGGTCTCGGTGCGGTCTACTACCAGCACTGTCTTGTGCAAGGCATCAATACATTAGCCTTTGGCAGTAGTTTTCTCGCTGCTGGCGCATCCGGTAAGATAGACGTTTTCCCAGATGGGGCAAGGACATGAGCATCGGCAACCTGATGCGGCTGCTAAGCGATGGCGAAGTTCATTCCGGTGAACAATTAGGCGAGGCGCTAGGCGTTTCACGCGCTGCCGTTTGGAAACAGCTAAAAAAGCTAGAGGCTCTCGGCGTGGCGCTGGTGGCGGTAAAGGGACGTGGCTATCGCCTCGCCCAGCCCTTGGAGCCTCTTGTTGGGGCAAAAATAGTCGAGCGCCTGCCCGCCCCGGCACGCCATCATCTCGCCCACCTGTTTATCGAAGACCAGTTGCCCTCGAGCAATGCCTACCTGCGTGAGCGGTTTGAGCAGGGGGCTGGCCACGCTGAAGTGTGTCTCGTCGAGCTGCAAACGGCGGGACGCGGTCGTCGGGGACGAATATGGACAACGCCCTGGGGGCAAAGCCTGATGCTCTCGGTCGGCTGGCGTTTCGAGGCAGGTGTGAATGCCCTGGAAGGCTTGAGCCTGGCGGTTGGCGTGGTGGTTGCTCAGGTGCTTGAGCAGCATGGTGTCTCGCCTCGGCTAAAATGGCCCAACGATATTTTACTGGCCCAGCGCGACAGCGATGAATTAGGCAAGCTGGCGGGCATACTGGTAGAGGTGACCGGAGATGCGGCCGGCCCTTGCGAGGTGGTGATCGGCATGGGCATGAACCTCTCGCTTCCCGACGCAATGCGTGCAGCCATTGATCAGCCGGTAGCGGCACTGTTTGATGATTTGCCGTCGCTTTCCCGTAACCAGCTGGCGGCGGATGTTGTGGCGGGGCTGCTGGCTATGCTTGCCGCTTTTGAGCAGCAAGGTTTCGCGGCCTGGCGCGCGGCCTGGAATGAGCGACACGCATACGCTGACCAATCGATTCGCGTTACTCAGGGTAGCCAGGTTTACGAAGCGGTCGCTTGCGAGGTCGACGACAGCGGTAGCCTGTGGGTAACGGCATCGGGGCAGTCAAAGCGCTTGTCGGGCGGTGAAATCAGCGTACGTAGGCGCTTATGATTCTAGATCTAGACATTGGCAATACTTTGTCCAAGTGGCGGCTAAAAGACGCTGACAGCAGTGAGATACGGTCGCGTGGGGCTGTATGGACGCGCGAGGAGTGGCGCCCTGGGGCTGACATACCCGATCTCGATGTGGTCGAGGCCGTGCGCATTTCCAGTGTTGCCCGGGCGGCCGTGTTAGAAGAAACGGTGGGGCTGTTGCGTCGGCGCGTACGGAATGTCCACGTTGCCCGGTCAACCGCTGAGGCGCTGGGCGTGGTCAACGGCTATGAAGAGCCTGAGCGGTTAGGCGTTGACCGTTGGCTCGGGGCGCTGGCGGGTTACCAACTGGCAGGCGGCTGCTGCGCGGTAGACTGTGGCAGTGCGATCACCATCGATTTCGTGCTCCCCGGCGGGCAGCACCTGGGTGGCTTCATTGTGCCGGGGCTGCGTCTGATGAAGGAGAGTCTGAAGCTTGGGACGCGCAACGTGGCGATTGACCCGGAAAGCGAAGCGGACGCTTTGCTGGAGCCAGGGCGGCGAACGGTCGACGCCGTAAACCATGGCATTTATATGGCAGCGGTGAGCGCCATTAACCGCATTTACAGCGAGGTGTGTGACCAGGAAGGTGTGGCCCTGCCGATGTTACTGACCGGGGGTGATGCTCGTGTTATCTCCCGAGGGGTGCAAGTACCCCACGCGGTGTGGCCCGATATGGTCTACGGGGGGCTTGAGGCGCGCTTTCCGCTGACCTTTGCTGAGCGCGCGGGCAAGATGGCCGGCGCTCCGCGTGTTCCGGAGCCGGTGTCATTGGAAAAAATCCGGGCGGGCCTTGCATTCTCAATGCTGCTTTGACAAAATGCAGCGCGTTCCAAGGCATGCGGCCAGCATGCGCAGGGTGATAAAGCCCTATGTTGTTGAAGCCAAAGGTTGTTGGGGTCACTGCAGGTTAAGGTGGGCTTGACACGGCTTTGGAGCTTGGCATAATGTGTCGCCTTAGTTGGAGAGGTTCCCGAGTGGCCAAAGGGAGCAGACTGTAAATCTGCCGCGAAAGCTTCGAAGGTTCGAATCCTTCCCTCTCCACCAGTTTTAAGCGTCAGCGACAAATGTCGATGGCGTAGAATGAAAGCCGGAAGCGAGCGATAAGACGAGCAAGCGCGCTGCGGATGTTCATTCTGAAGCAAGTTGCGCGGGCGTAGTTCAATGGTAGAACCTCAGCCTTCCAAGCTGATGGTGCGGGTTCGATTCCCGCCGCCCGCTCCAGTTAGGTGGTTAGTTTGTAGAGTATTTAGCTCATGTAGCTCAGGGGTAGAGCACACCCTTGGTAAGGGTGAGGTCGACGGTTCAAATCCGTCCATGAGCTCCATATTTAAAAAGCGAGCGATGCTCGCTTTTTTTGTCGCTACCGCCAATTATTTTACACGAGAGCGGTTGGCGGGGGTGAGGGTTGTCAGGCGGCTTTTTGTCCGCTATCATGGCGCCCGCTGTTGCGTAGGTTAGAAAAATTGCCTGCGTGATAATTGATACAGGCCAGTAGCTCAATTGGCAGAGCAGCGGTCTCCAAAACCGCAGGTTGGGGGTTCGATTCCCTCCTGGCCTGCCAATCTTCCCCAGATTGGTATGTCTTTAAAGAATTCCTTTGTCGCTTGCTGCACCCTGAGGAGTCTCGTTTTATGAAGCCGAGTTCTGTAAAACATGGCGCTGAGGTGCAACAGTCGCGCCATGACGGGCTCAAGTGGGCTGCAGTCATTGCGTTGCTTGTCGTTGCCGTTGTAGGTAATACCTATTTTGCCGATATTGGCCTTATCTACCGCGTGCTGGGCGTCGTGGTGTTGTGTGTCGCAGCGGGTCTGTTGGCGCTTACCACGACCAAGGGGCGTGAGTTGGTAGAGCTGGCAATAAGCGCTAAGAAAGAGATTCAGCGCGTTGTATGGCCAACTCGGCCTGAGACCATCCAGACTACGGCTATTGTGCTTGTCGCCGTGCTGGTGGTCGGGTTGATGCTCTGGTTGATTGATACTCTTCTTGGCTGGGCGATGTCCGGCGTTATTGGTTAGGAGCTTGCATGTCCAAACGTTGGTACGTCGTTCACGCCTATTCCGGCTTTGAAAAGCACGTGATGCGCTCATTGATTGAGCGCGTCAAGATGTACGGCGTAGAAGATCGTTTTGGCGAGATTCTGGTGCCGACAGAAGAAGTCGTGGAGATGCGTGACGGCAAGCGCCGCAAGAGCGAGCGCAAGTTTTATCCCGGCTATGTGTTAGTCGAGATGGAAATGGCTGACGATACCTGGCACCTGGTCAACGAAACTCCCCGCGTGATGGGGTTTATTGGTGGTACCAAGGAAAAGCCGGCGGCCATTACCACTCGGGAAGCAGACGCCATTTTGCGTCGCGTGCAAGACGGTACTGACAAGCCGCGGCCCAAGCACATGTTTGAGCCGGGTCAATCGGTTCGTGTCGTTGACGGTCCCTTCGCCGATTTCAATGGCGTTGTTGAAGAAGTCAATTACGAGAAAAGCCGTCTGCAGGTCAGTGTGTTGATTTTCGGACGTGCAACGCCTGTCGAGCTTGAGTTTGCGCAGGTAGAGAAAGAATAGCGGGCACCAAGCTCGCGGTGTCATATTTTGATTTGATTCGTGCCAGGTGGCGTTGTTGCTATCTGGCTGTTACCGGGGAGCCGCAAGGCGTTATCACCCAATTGGAGTAAAACGATGGCCAAGAAAGTACAGGCTTACATCAAGCTGCAGGTCGCTGCAGGTAAAGCCAATCCAAGTCCGCCCGTCGGCCCCGCGCTGGGTCAGCACGGCGTCAATATCATGGAATTCTGTAAGTCGTTCAACGCAGAAACCCAGGACATCGAGCCTGGCCTGCCGACGCCTGTCGTGATTACAGTCTATTCTGACCGCAGTTTCACGTTTGTTACCAAAACGCCACCGGCGGCAGTGCTACTGAAGAAAGCAGCTGGCATTAAGTCGGGTTCAGGCGAGCCGAACAAGAAGAAGGTCGGCACGGTGACACGCGCGCAGCTTGAAGAAATCGCCACGACCAAAGAGCCGGATTTAACAGCGGCTGACATGGACGCAGCGGTTCGCACCATCGCGGGTAGTGCCCGTAGCATGGGCCTCAACGTGGAGGGTCTCTAATCATGGCGAAACTTACCAAGCGTGCCAAGCTGATTCGTGAAAAGATCGACACTAACAAGGTCTATTCACTTGAAGAAGCGGTTGCCCTGCTTTCCGAGCTGTCGACAGTCAAATTCAAAGAGTCGGTCGACGTGGCGATCAACCTAGGTGTTGACCCGCGTAAATCAGACCAAGTGGTGCGTGGCGCTACGGTCATGCCTAACGGTACTGGTAAAGACGTGCGTGTCGCTGTCTTTACTCAGGGTGCCAATGCCGATGCCGCTAAAGAAGCAGGTGCCGACATTGTGGGCATGGACGATCTGGCTGAGCAGGTCAAAAAAGGCGTGATGGATTTTGACGTCGTGATTGCCTCACCAGAC
Organism: Halomonas sp.; assembly: GCA_020201095.1. Lineage (GTDB taxonomy): Bacteria > Pseudomonadota > Gammaproteobacteria > Pseudomonadales > Halomonadaceae > Vreelandella. The sequence continues at coordinate 10,687 of JAIVHM010000002.1, forward strand.
GCTATGCGCGTTGTTGGTCAGCTGGGCCAGATTCTGGGTCCGCGCGGCCTGATGCCTAACCCGAAAGTTGGCACAGTGACGCCCGATGTGGCGACAGCGGTTAAAAATGCCAAAGCGGGTCAGGTGCGTTTCCGTACCGACAAGAACGGCATCATCCACACTACTGTCGGTAAAGTGGATTTTGATGCGGCGTCTATCAACGGCAACGTTGAAGCCTTGGTCGCTGACCTGAAGCGTCTCAAGCCGAGCACGTCGAAAGGTATCTACTTTAAGAAAGTTACCCTGTCCACTACCATGGGTCCAGGTTTGACGATCGATCATTCCGCTTACGTATAAGCGGGTGTTCGTCAGATTTTAGCAACATGGTCTTTAGGGACAAACGAGCAATAACTTTGCGGTCCCTCGGTCATGCCGAGGCATCGTCAAAGACCGCAGGTGCCGCGCTTTGCAAGTACGTAACAGGTACTGAAAAGTGCGGCTTAATCGCCCAAAGCGCCTGCGCAGATGGTGTGGCCGCCAGTTGGTAATGCTTTTTAGCAAGCCGCTTTCTGGTGAGCACCATCCCCAAGGCTTCCAGCGTTGAACGATAAATAACCTGGAAGAGATGGTAACCACCGGGACCTTATAAACAGGTTTCGGCACGAAGGAGTGATCACTGTGCCACTAGCACTTGAAGGCAAGAAAGCGATTGTTGCCGAGGTCAGTGAAGCGGCCAAGGGCGCACTCTCCGTCGTAGTTGCCGATTCTCGCGGTGTAACGGTCAGCAAAATGACCAATCTGCGTAAGCAGGCACGTGAGAACGGTGTAGAGCTGCGTGTTGTTCGTAATACGCTGGCTCGCCGCGCTCTCGAAGGCACTCAGTGGGAGTGCCTGACCGAGAGCTTCGTTGGTCCGACTCTGTTGGCCTTCTCGACTGATCATCCGGGCGCTGCCGCTCGTTTGTTCAAAGAGTTCGCCAAAGACGACAAAGACTTCGAAGTTAAAGCGCTGGCCTACGAAGGTGAGCTGATTCCGGCTGCTGACATCGACCGTCTGGCGACCCTGCCGACTTACGATGAGGCAATTGCCAAGCTGATGTCGGTAATGAAAGAAGCCTCCGCTGGCAAGTTGGTTCGCACACTGGATGCCCTGCGCAGCCAGAAAGAAGAAGCGGCGTAAGCCCTTCGCCTGTGCAGCCTGAGGTTGCTTGAACCGAGCAATGAATCCCGAGTCGTCGGTAAACCGAGACTCCCGCAAAGTTAGGAATGAAACAATGGCACTGACCAAAGACGATATCATCAATGCTGTAGCCGACATGTCCGTCATGGAAGTTGTCGAGCTGATTGAAGCAATGGAAGAAAAATTCGGCGTTACAGCCGCGGCAGCTGTAGTTGCTGGCCCGGGTGGCGGCGAAGCAGCTGTTGAAGAAGAGCAGACAGAATTTGACCTGGTGCTGACCGCTGCTGGTGACAAGAAAGTTAACGTCATCAAAGCAGTACGTGAGATCACCGGTCTTGGCCTTAAGGAAGCTAAGGGTGCCGTTGACGGCGCACCGGCGACCATTAAAGAAGGCATGGCCAAGGAAGACGCTGAAACAGCTAAGACGAAGCTGGAAGAAGCGGGCGCAAGCGTCGAGCTCAAGTAATTCTTGTGCCGATGGCTTTACGCGCTGCGTAGGCTTCCACGGCTGGCGGCGGGAACTCCCGCTGCCGGCCTTTTTCTGTTGTAACTGAACGGTGAAGCAGAATCGTTGTAGTACGGTTATCGCAAGACTGTTATCGATCAAGATTTTCGACGGCGAGCTACCCAATCAGGAGCTTGCTGTTCGCGTCTGACACGGCCGCAGGGCAGATGACCACGCATCGGTCACCCATGGTGAACAAGCTGGGGAATACAGATGGCTTACTCATATACTGAGAAAAAACGCATCCGCAAGGATTTCGGCAAACTGCCACAAGTGATGGATGTGCCTTACTTGCTGGCCATCCAGCTTGATTCCTATTACGACTTCCTCCAGCAAGATCGTTCGCCCGACGAGCGGCACGAGATCGGTCTGCACGCGGCGTTCAAGTCCGTGTTTCCGATTGAGAGCTTCTCCGGTAATGCGGCGCTTGAGTATGTCAGCTACCGGTTCGGCACGCCGGCGTTCGATGTTAAGGAGTGCCAGCTGCGCGGAGTCACGTATTCCGCCCCGCTGCGCGTCAAGGTTCGCTTGATCATTTATGATCGCGACTCCTCGAATAAAGCAATCAAAGATATTAAAGAGCAAGAAGTCTACATGGGGGAAATCCCCCTGATGACGGAGAACGGTACCTTTGTGATCAACGGTACCGAGCGGGTTATCGTTTCCCAGCTCCACCGTTCACCCGGTGTTTTCTTCGATCATGACAAAGGCAAGAGCCACTCATCCGGTAAGCTGCTCTATTCAGCACGGGTGATCCCTTACCGTGGTTCCTGGCTGGATTTCGAATTCGATCCCAAAGACAACGTCTTCGTGCGTATCGACCGTCGCCGCAAACTGCCGGCCACGGTATTGATGCGTGCATTGGGAATGAGCGCCGAAGAAATCCTCGCGGAATTCTTTGAAACCAGCATTTTCCACGTTGAAAAGTCAGGCTTTTCTGTGGAGCTGGTGCCGTCACGCCTGCGTGGTGAAACCGCCACGTTCGACATCAAGGACGGCAAGGGCGAGACCATCGTTGAAGAAGGGCGTCGGATTACCCAGAAGCATATTCGCCAGCTCGAAAAAGCCGGCCTTGAGCGCCTGGACGTGCCGATGGAGTACCTGTTCGGTAAAACCCTGGCCAAAGACCAGATCGACAGCAAGACTGGCGAGCTGATCTGCCCGTGCAATACCGAAATCACGCCAGAAATTCTTGAAGCAATGGCCAACGGCGGTATCAAGCGGATTGAAACGCTGTATACCAACGACCTGGACTGTGGCTCCTTCATCTCCGACACGCTGAAGCTCGATACTACCGGGTCGCAGCTGGAAGCGCTGGTAGAAATTTACCGCATGATGCGCCCCGGTGAGCCGCCTACCAAGGAAGCTGCCGAGACGCTGTTCCATAACCTGTTCTTCACCGAAGACCGCTACGACCTGTCGGGCGTGGGCCGCATGAAGTTCAATCGCCGTTTGCGCGGCGATGGGGATACCGGCTCCAGCATACTGGATCGTAAAGACATCCTTGACGTACTGCGTGAGATGATCAATATCCGTAACGGCTTCGGCGACGTTGACGATATCGATCACCTGGGTAACCGCCGTATTCGCTGCGTTGGCGAAATGGCTGAAAACCAGTTCCGCGTTGGTCTGGTGCGTGTCGAGCGTGCGGTAAAAGAGCGCCTATCCATGGCGGAAAGCGAAGGTCTGATGCCGCAGGATCTGATCAACGCCAAGCCGGTAGCAGCGGCGGTGAAAGAGTTCTTTGGTTCCAGCCAGCTTTCCCAGTTCATGGACCAGAACAACCCGCTATCCGAGGTGACCCACAAGCGCCGCGTATCGGCACTCGGTCCAGGCGGCCTGACCCGTGAGCGTGCCGGCTTTGAAGTACGTGACGTTCACGCCACGCACTATGGGCGCCTATGCCCCATCGAAACGCCGGAAGGCCCGAACATTGGTCTGATCAACTCGCTGGCCACCTACAGCCATACCAACAGCTACGGTTTCCTGGAAACGCCTTATCGTAAGGTCGTGGATCGCCAGTTGACCGACGATATCGTTCACCTCTCGGCAATTGAAGAGGGCGACTATGTTATCGCCCAGGCATCTGCCGCCGTGGACGAATCCGGCAAGCTGAGTGATGACCTGGTGCAGGCTCGCCACCGCGGTGAAACCACCTTCATGCGTCCTGAACAGGTGACGCTGATGGATGTGTCACCGCGTCAGGTTGTGTCTGTGGCAGCGGCACTTATTCCGTTCCTTGAGCACGATGACGCCAACCGCGCCTTGATGGGTTCCAACATGCAGCGTCAGGCAGTGCCTACGCTGCGCGCTGAGAAGCCGCTGGTCGGTACGGGCATGGAACGCTTTGTCGCCCGTGACTCGGGTGTCTGTGCGGTTGCCCGTCGTGGCGGGGTGATCGACTCTGTCGATGCGCGTCGTGTGGTGGTGCGGGTCAATGAAGATGAGATCATCGGCGGTGAAGCCGGGGTTGATATCTACAACCTGACCAAGTACACCCGATCGAACCAGAATACCTGTATGAACCAGCGCCCGATTGTGCGGCCTGGTGACGACGTGGCGCGTGGCGATATCCTCGCCGATGGCCCGTCGGTGGACATGGGCGACCTGGCGCTTGGCCAGAATATGCGCATCGCCTTTATGCCCTGGAACGGCTACAACTTCGAGGATTCCATCCTGCTTTCCGAGCGGGCGGCCCAAGAAGACCGTTTCACCACTATCCACATCCAGGAACTGACCAGCGTATCGCGTGACACCAAGCTGGGCCCGGAAGAGATTACCTCGGATATTCCGAACGTTGGTGAGTCAGCACTTGGCAAGCTGGACGAGTCGGGTGTCGTTTACATCGGCGCCGAAGTCGGCCCGGGCGACATCCTGGTCGGTAAGGTAACGCCCAAGGGTGAAACCCAGCTGACCCCGGAAGAAAAGCTGCTACGTGCCATCTTCGGCGAGAAAGCATCTGACGTAAAAGATACCTCGCTACGTGCTCCGACCGGCATGAAAGGCACGGTGATTGACGTTCAGGTGTTTACTCGTGACGGTGTCGAGAAAGACTCCCGTGCGCTTGCCATCGAGCAAATGCAGCTGGATGAGGTGCGTAAGGATCTGCAGGAAACTTACCGTATCGCCGAAGATGCCACGTTTGAGCGTCTCAAGCGAACCCTCGAAGGTCAGGTGGTTAACGGCGGTCCGAACCTCAAGAAAGGCGATACCCTGGATGCGGCGTACCTTGACGAGTTGCCGCGTCAGCAGTGGTTCAAGCTGCGCATGCAGGACGAGAGCGTGAACGAGCTGCTGGCTCAGGCCGACGAGCAGCTGGAAAACCGCCGTAAAGAAATGGACGAGCGTTTCGAAGATAAGAAGCGCAAGCTGACCCAGGGCGATGATCTCGCACCGGGCGTGCTTAAAATCGTTAAGGTTTATATGGCCGTGAAGCGCCGTATTCAGCCAGGCGACAAGATGGCTGGTCGTCACGGTAACAAAGGTGTTATTTCGGCGATCATGCCCATCGAAGACATGCCGTTTGACGAGAAGGGCGAGCCAGTTGATGTGGTGCTGAACCCCTTGGGTGTACCGTCGCGGATGAACGTCGGTCAGGTGCTTGAAACTCATCTGGGCATGGCGGCGCGCGGTTTAGGTGTCAAGATCGAAGCCATGCTGCGCGACGCCCGTGAACAGCAAGTAGCGGAAATTCGCGACTTCCTGGGGCAGGTGTACAACACGCCGGGCACCCGCGTTGAAGACATTGATTCGCTGAGCGATGAAGAAGTGATTGCGCTGGCGAAAAACCTTAAAGCGGGCGTGCCCATGGCAACGCCGGTGTTTGACGGTGCTCAAGAGCACGAAATCAAGCACCTGCTCAAGCTGGCGGACATTCCCGAGTCGGGTCAGATGAAACTGTACGACGGCCGCAGCGGCGATGCCTTTGACCGCCCGGTGACCGTTGGTTACATGTACATGCTCAAGCTGAACCACTTGGTCGACGATAAGATGCACGCGCGTTCTACCGGTTCTTACTCGCTCGTCACCCAGCAGCCGCTGGGCGGTAAAGCGCAGTTCGGTGGTCAGCGCTTTGGTGAGATGGAAGTGTGGGCGCTGGAAGCTTATGGCGCGGCCTACACGCTGCAAGAGATGCTCACCGTCAAATCGGACGACGTCGAAGGGCGCACCAAGATGTATAAAAACATCGTGGATGGCGACCACACAATGCAGGCAGGCATGCCGGAATCCTTCAATGTACTCGTGAAGGAAATCCGCTCGCTGGGCATCGATATCGAGTTAGAGAGCTAGGAGCCGTCCCATGAAAGATTTGGTGAAAGTACTCAAATCGCAATCTCAGTCCGAAGAGTTTGACGCGATCAAGATTACCCTGGCGTCGCCGGACATGATTCGCTCCTGGTCCTTCGGCGAGGTGAAGAAGCCTGAGACCATCAACTACCGCACCTTTAAACCGGAGCGGGATGGTCTGTTCTGTGCCAAGATCTTCGGCCCAGTGAAAGACTATGAGTGCCTGTGCGGCAAGTATAAGCGCATGAAGCACCGCGGCATCATCTGCGAAAAATGTGGCGTTGAAGTGACCAAGGCTGCCGTGCGCCGTGAGCGCATGGGCCACATTGAGCTCGCCTCGCCGGTGGCTCACATCTGGTTTTTGAAGTCACTGCCGTCGCGTATCGGCATGTTCCTCGATATGACCCTGCGTGATATCGAGCGCGTGCTGTACTTCGAAAGCTTTGTCGTTATCGATCCGGGCATGACGACGCTTGAGCGCGGTCAGCTGTTGAACGACGAGCAGTATTTTGAAGCGCTGGAAGAGTTTGGTGACGACTTCGATGCCCGGATGGGTGCTGAAGCCGTTCAAGAACTGCTTAAAGATATCGATCTTGAAGAAGAGATTAACCATCTGCGCGAAGAGATTCCGCAGACTAACTCTGAAACCAAGATCAAGAAGCTTTCCAAACGCCTTAAGCTGCTGGAAGCGTTTTACAATTCCGGCAACGCTCCTGCTTGGATGGTCATGGAAGTGCTGCCTGTGTTGCCGCCGGACCTGCGTCCGCTGGTACCGCTGGATGGCGGCCGCTTCGCGACCTCCGACCTCAACGACCTTTACCGTCGTGTGATCAACCGTAACAACCGCCTGAAGCGTCTGCTCGACCTCAACGCGCCGGATATTATCGTGCGCAACGAGAAGCGCATGCTTCAGGAAGCTGTCGACGCGCTGCTGGATAACGGCCGCCGCGGCCGTGCGATCACGGGCTCCAACAAGCGCCCGCTGAAATCGCTCGCCGACATGATCAAGGGCAAGCAAGGGCGTTTCCGTCAGAACCTGCTGGGTAAGCGCGTCGACTACTCGGGCCGTTCGGTAATTACCGTGGGGCCGACGCTGCGTCTGCACCAGTGTGGTTTGCCCAAGAAAATGGCATTGGAACTGTTCAAGCCGTTCATCTACTCGAAGCTGCAGTCGTTGGACTATGCATCAACGATCAAAGCGGCCAAGAAAATGGTCGAGCGCGAACTGCCGGAAGTCTGGGATATCCTCGCCGACGTTATCCGCGAGCACCCGGTCATGCTTAACCGCGCGCCGACGCTGCACCGTCTGGGTATCCAGGCGTTCGAGCCACTGTTGATCGAAGGCAAGGCGATTCAGCTGCACCCGCTGGTATGTGCGGCTTACAACGCCGACTTTGACGGTGACCAGATGGCGGTCCACGTACCGCTGACCCTGGAAGCCCAGCTCGAAGCCCGGGCGCTGATGATGGCCACCAACAATGTGCTGTCACCCGCCAACGGTGAACCGATCATCGTACCGTCGCAGGACGTTGTTCTAGGTCTTTATTACATGACCCGTGAAAGGATCAACGATAAAGGCGAAGGCATGATGTTCTCCGGCCTCGACGAGGTTGAGCGGGCCTTTGGTACTCAAACGGTATCGCTGCATGCGCGCGTTAAAGTTCGCCTGGATGAAGTGGACGTTGACGAAGAGACAGGTGATCGCTCTCACCACCGCCGTGTCTATGACACCACGGTGGGCCGGGCACTGTTGTTCCGCATTCTGCCGGAGGCCGTCCCGTTCGAGCTGATCGACCAGCCGATGAAGAAAAAGGCGATTTCTAACCTGATCAACGAAGTTTACCGTCGTGCAGGCCTCAAGCCGACCGTTATCTTTGCTGACCAGCTGATGTATACCGGTTTCCGCCTGGCGACAATGTCCGGCGCCTCTATCGGCGTCAACGACTTCGTCATTCCAGAAGCGAAAACCGAAATCGTCGATGCTGCCGAAGCCGAAGTTAAAGAGATCGAAGACCAGTTCTCTTCTGGCCTGGTAACCGCGGGCGAGAAGTACAACAAAGTTATCGATATCTGGTCCAAGGCCAACGATAAAGTCGCCAAAGCGATGATGGCCGGGATCTCGAAAGAGACGGTGGTTGACCGTGACGGCAACGAAGTCGAACAGGATTCGTTCAACAGCGTCTTCATCATGGCCGACTCCGGGGCACGTGGTTCTGCCGCCCAGATCCGTCAGCTTGCGGGCATGCGTGGCCTGATGGCCAAACCGGACGGCTCGATCATCGAAACGCCGATCGTCGCCAACTTCCGTGAAGGCCTGAACGTACTGCAGTACTTCATCTCGACCCACGGCGCGCGGAAAGGTCTCGCGGATACGGCCCTGAAGACGGCCAACTCCGGTTACCTGACCCGCCGTCTGGTCGACGTTGCACAAGACTTGGTAATTACCGAGACTGATTGCGGCACTGAAAACGGCTTAACGCTGCACCCGATCATTGAAGGCGGCGATATCATCGTACCGCTGTCGCAGCGTGTGCTGGGTCGTGTAGTGGCGCAAGACGTAGTCGACCCGGGTACAGAAGAGATTCTTATCCCGCGTGGCACGCTGCTTGATGAAAAATGGTGTGCATCGCTCGACACCATGGGCGTCGACGAGATCATTGTCCGCTCGACGATTACTTGCGATACGCCACACGGCGTTTGTTCGTCCTGTTACGGGCGTGACCTTGCGCGTGGTCATCAGGTCAACATCGGTGAGTCGGTTGGCGTTATCGCCGCTCAGTCCATCGGTGAGCCGGGTACCCAGCTGACCATGCGGACCTTCCACATCGGTGGCGCGGCTTCGCGGACGTCGGCGGTGGATAGCGTACAGGTCAAGCACGGTGGCAAGGTGCGCCTGCACAACATCAAGCACGTTGAGCGTGCCGACGGCAAGCTGGTCGTGGTATCCCGCTCAAGCGCCCTGGCCGTTGCTGACGACCATGGTCGCGAGCGCGAGTACTACAAGCTGCCTTACGGTGCAGAGCTTTCCGTACGTGATGGCGATGTTGTCGATGCGGGTGCAACGGTTGCCAAGTGGGATCCGCACACCCATCCGATCGTTGCAGAGGTGGAAGGTAAGACGCAGTTCATGGATCTCGACGAGGGTGTCACCATGCACCGTACCGTCGACGAGATGACGGGTCTGTCCTCCATTGAGGTGATTGAAGCCGCGGCTCGTCCCATGGCCGGTCGTGACAAGCGTCCGATGGTCATGCTGCAGGATGCCGCAGGTGAATACGTGTCGGTGTCGGGTTCGAACACGCCGGTACAGTATCTACTACCGGGCAAATCGATCATTTCCGTTGATGACGGCTCGGCGATCGGCGTGGGTGAAGTCGTTGCCCGTATTCCGGTTGAGGCGTCGGGTAACAAGGACATCACGGGTGGTCTGCCACGCGTGGCAGATTTGTTCGAGGCACGTAAGCCGAAAGAATCCTCCATTCTGGCTGAAATCAGTGGGGTGGTGAGCTTTGGTAAAGAAACCAAAGGCAAGCGCCGTCTGACGATTACACCGGAATCTGGTGATCCGTTCGAGGCGCTGATCCCCAAATGGCGCCAGATTGCCGTCTTCGAAGGTGAAGCGGTCGAGAAGGGCGAGGTGATTTCTGACGGGCCAAGCAATCCTCACGATATCCTGCGTCTGCTGGGCGTCGCCGAGCTTGCCAAGTACATCGCCGCCGAAGTTCAGGACGTTTACCGCCTGCAAGGCGTGGGCATTGATGACAAGCACATCGAAGTGATTGTGCGTCAGATGCTGCGCAAGGTGGAGATCACCGACTCTGGTGATTCCGACTTCATCACCGGCGATCAGGCTGAGCTTGTGCGGGTGCTGGAGCAGAATGCTGTGCTCGAGAAGGACGGTAAATTCCCCGCCAAGTATCAACGCTTGTTGCTGGGGATCACCAAGGCCAGCCTGGCGACCGAATCGTTCATCTCGGCGGCGTCGTTCCAGGAAACGACACGCGTATTGACCGAGGCAGCGGTTACCGGCAAGCGCGATTATCTGCGTGGCCTGAAAGAAAACGTCGTGGTGGGTCGTCTGATTCCGGCAGGTACCGGTCTGACTCACCACGCGGAACGTCGTCGCAAGCGCGAAGACGTAGAGCGCCTGTTCAATCCCTCGGCAACCGAGGTGGAGCAGGAGCTTGGAGCTCAGTTGACCGCATTGGATTCCGACGACGAGCTCTAACATTGCGACCTGACCCTTTGCGATCAGCGTTCTGCCGGTTTAGCGACCGGCAGGGCTTGACGTGGTTAGGGGTCAGCCTTTAGAATGCGCAGCCTTTAACAGTGGGGTGGGTCCGCCCGCAGCCACTGGAAGGCCAGGCAACCATTGGAGTCAGCTAAACACCATGGCAACGATTAATCAGCTAGTGCGCAAGCCGCGTAAGCGCCCCGTCACCAAAAGTGACGTGCCTGCGCTTCAGGCTTGTCCGCAAAAGCGCGGAGTATGTACGCGCGTTTACACCACCACCCCTAAGAAGCCCAACTCGGCGTTGCGTAAGGTTTGCCGTGTGCGCCTGACCAACGGTTTCGAAGTGGCTTCCTACATCGGTGGTGAAGGTCACAACCTCCAGGAGCACTCTGTTGTGCTGATTCGTGGCGGTCGTGTGAAGGATTTGCCCGGTGTGCGTTATCACACCGTGCGCGGTGCCCTTGACACCTCTGGCGTCCAGAATCGTAAGCAGGGTCGTTCCAAGTACGGTACCAAGCGTCCGAAGTCGTAATTCGATATCACGCTGCGCTGCGTAAGCAGTATCCGTATGAAACGTTTATCACGCATATGATGGTCTGATAAGAGTAAGGTCGGGCGGCACTTGGCAATACGTGGTGCGAGTTCTGAGTTTACCTGAAGGATCCTTAAATTGAGGGCTTATCATGCCTAGAAGAAGAGTTGTAGCTAAGCGCGAAATTCTGCCGGATCCCAAGTTCGGAAGTGAGCGCCTGGCGAAGTTCATGAACCACCTGATGTTCAGCGGCAAAAAGTCCATAGCTGAGCGTATCGTCTACGGTGCGTTGGACAAGGTTGCCGAGCGCAGTAAAGAAGAGCCGCTGGAAATCTTCGATAAAGCGCTGGAAGCTATCCAGCCGATGGTCGAAGTAAAGTCGCGCCGTGTAGGCGGTGCGACGTATCAGGTGCCGGTTGAAGTTCGTCCGTCACGCCGTCAGGCGCTGGCCATGCGCTGGCTGGTTGACGCGGCGCGTCGTCGCGGTGAGAAAACGATGGTTCAGCGTCTTGCAGGCGAAATGCTGGATGCCGCTGAAGGCAAAGGTTCTGCCGTCAAGAAGCGCGAAGACGTGCATCGTATGGCAGAAGCCAACAAGGCCTTCTCGCACTACCGTTTTTAAGATCGGCGCTTTTAGTATCAGCGTTTTTAAATTCGGCGTTTTCTGGATGTGTGTTTTTGCTGTACGGCGCTGGACGGAAATTACTAGACGCTGGTTCGCAACACACCGCCGCCATCGTGATCGATGGCGGCGGTGGCATAAGCAAAAAACGCACTTTCAGATTCACGAGCATCGCCAACAAACGGGAGTTTCACCGTGGCACGCAAGACTCCACTAAATCGTTACCGTAATATCGGTATCGTCGCTCACGTCGACGCGGGTAAAACCACGACCACAGAGCGTGTATTGTTCTACACCGGCCTTTCCCACAAAGTGGGCGAAGTCCACGACGGTGCGGCGACCATGGACTGGATGGAGCAGGAGCAGGAGCGTGGTATTACCATCACCTCCGCTGCGACGACCTGTTTCTGGCAGGGCATGAGCAAGCAGTTTCCTGAGCACCGTATCAATATCATCGATACCCCGGGGCACGTTGACTTCACAATCGAAGTTGAGCGTTCCTTGCGTGTACTCGATGGCGCTGTGGTTGTGCTGTGCGGTTCTTCCGGCGTTCAGCCGCAGACCGAAACTGTATGGCGTCAGGCGAACAAGTACGAAGTGCCACGCATGGTCTTCGTCAACAAGATGGACCGTACCGGCGCTGATTACTTCATGGTCGTCGAGCAGTTGAAAGAACGTCTGGGTGCCAATGCGGTGCCCATTCAGATCAACTGGGGTACAGAAGAAGACTTCAAGGGTGTTATCGACCTGATTCAGATGAAGGCCATCTTGTGGGACGAAGAAAGCCTGGGGATGAATTACGATTTGGTCGTCATCACTTGCGGGTCTGCCTTTAAGAATAAGGGCGTCCAAGCGGTACTGGACTGTGTCATCGAGTACATGCCTTCGCCGACGGAAGTAAAAGCGATCGAAGGTGAGCTTGACGATAAAGATGGCACCATCGATACCCGTGAAGCGAACGATGATCAGCCGTTTGCTGCGCTGGCATTCAAGATTGCGACCGACCCGTTCGTTGGCACGTTGACCTTTATCCGTGTTTACTCGGGCGTGTTGAATTCTGGCGATGGTGTCTTCAACTCGGTCAAGAGCAAGAAAGAGCGCGTTGGTCGTATCGTTCAGATGCATTCCAATTCGCGTGAAGAGATCAAGGAAGTGCGCGCCGGCGATATCGCGGCATGTATTGGTCTGAAAGATGTCACAACAGGGGATACCCTGTGCGACATCAATCACAAGATCGTGCTTGAGCGTATGGAATTCCCTGATCCGGTTATCTCGGTTGCCGTAGAGCCCAAGTCTAAGGCTGACCAAGAGAAGATGGGTGTTGCTCTGGGTAAACTGGCCCAGGAAGATCCGTCCTTCCAGGTGAAGACTGACGAAGAGACCGGCCAGACGATCATCTCGGGTATGGGTGAGCTTCACCTCGATATCCTTGTTGACCGTATGCGTCGCGAGTTCAAAGTCGAAGCCAACATCGGTAAGCCTCAGGTGGCCTATCGTGAAACGATTCGCGGCAGCGTCGAGCAGGAAGGCAAGTTCGTACGCCAGTCCGGTGGTCGTGGTCAGTACGGTCATGTTGTCATGCGTATTGAGCCGCTGACTTACGAGGAGAAAGGTGAAGGGGATGATGAAATCTTCTTCAAGTTCATCTCGGAAATCGTCGGTGGTGTGGTTCCCAAGGAATACATCCCGGCAGTAGAGAAAGGGGCATACGAGCAGCTGAAAAACGGCGTCATTGCGGGTTACCCGATGATTGACGTTAAAGTCACGCTGTTTGATGGCTCTTATCATGACGTGGACTCTAACGAGACTGCGTTCAAGATTGCTTCTTCTATGGCAGTGAAAGAAGGTGCCAGGAAAGCCAAGGCCGTGCTGCTGGAGCCGGTGATGAAGGTCGAAGTCGTGACCCCCGAAGAATTTATGGGTGACGTCATGGGCGACCTGAACCGTCGTCGCGGCCTGGTGCAGGGCATGGATGATTCCTCTTCTGGTAAAATCATTCGTGCAACGGTGCCACTGGGTGAGATGTTCGGTTACGCAACCGATCTGCGCTCGCAAACCCAGGGCCGTGCGAGCTACTCTATGGAGTTCGCGAAGTACGATGAGGCGCCCTCCAGCGTCGTTGAAGCCGTCATCAACCAAAACGGTTAACCGTTAGCTAACGTAAAGAGGTTATAGCAGTGGCTAAGGAAAAATTTGAACGTTCCAAACCGCATATCAACGTCGGCACCATTGGTCACGTCGACCACGGTAAAACGACTCTGACAGCGGCCTTGACCCGCGTTTCCGCTGAAGTATTCGGTGGTGACTGGAGTGAGTTCGACGCTATCGATAATGCGCCGGAAGAGCGTGAGCGCGGTATCACAATCGCTACCTCTCACGTCGAATACCAGTCAGAGACGCGTCACTATGCACACGTCGACTGCCCGGGGCACGCTGACTACGTCAAGAACATGATCACCGGTGCGGCGCAGATGGATGGCGCAATCCTGGTATGTTCTGCCGCAGACGGCCCGATGCCGCAAACGCGTGAGCACATTCTTCTGTCTCGTCAGGTGGGTGTTCCATACATCGTTGTGTTCCTCAACAAAGCGGACATGGTCGATGACGAAGAGCTGCTCGAGCTGGTAGAAATGGAAGTTCGCGAACTTCTCGACCAGTACGACTTCCCTGGCGACGACACGCCGATCATCACGGGCTCTGCTCTGATGGCGCTTGAAGGTAAGGATGATAACGGCATGGGCACTACCGCCGTTGCCAACCTGATCAAGGCGCTGGATGAGTACATTCCGGAGCCAGAGCGTGCTATCGATCAGCCGTTCCTGATGCCGATTGAAGACGTATTCTCAATCTCTGGCCGTGGTACTGTTGTGACCGGTCGTGTAGAGCGCGGTATCATCAAGGCTGGCGAAGAAGTTGAAATCGTTGGTATGCGCGATACGACTAAGACAGTCGTTACCGGTGTAGAGATGTTCCGTAAGCTGCTCGATGAAGGTCGTGCAGGCGAGAACGTTGGTGCACTGCTGCGTGGTACCAAGCGCGATGACGTTGAGCGTGGTCAGGTTCTGGCGAAAACCGGCACCATCACTCCGCACACCGTATTCGAAGCCGAAGTCTACGTGCTGTCCAAAGAAGAAGGTGGTCGTCACACGCCTTTCTTCAAGGGCTATCGTCCGCAGTTCTACTTCCGTACCACCGATGTCACCGGTACCTGTGAACTGCCGGAAGGCGTTGAGATGGTCATGCCGGGCGACAACGTGAAAATGGTTGTCACCCTGATCGCTCCGATCGCCATGGATGACGGCCTGCGCTTCGCGATTCGTGAAGGCGGTCGTACCGTCGGCGCTGGCGTTGTGGCCAAAATCATTCAGTAAGTTTATTCGCTGAATGTGAAAGGGGGCTCGAATGAGCCCCCTTTTCTGCGCACCTCTAGCAAATGTTTGACATGGGCTTTTGGCGTGCCTATAATGCGCATCCTTTGAATGCGTGGGTAGACGGCTCGCGCCGTCGACATCCATTGGAGTTTAGGGCAAATGCAGAACCAAAAGATTCGCATTCGGTTGAAAGCATTCGACCATCGCCTGATCGATCAGTCCACAGCGGAGATTGTTGAAACCGCTAAGCGCACTGGTGCTCAGGTTCGTGGTCCGATTCCGCTGCCGACCAACCGCGAGCGCTATACCATTCTGATCTCGCCACACGTCAACAAAGACGCGCGTGACCAGTATGAGATCCGTACGCACAAGCGTGTGCTCGACATTGTTGAGCCGACCGAGAAAACCGTTGATGCGCTGATGAAGCTCGATCTCGCCGCTGGCGTAGACGTGCAAATCAAGCTCGACTAATCACACTAGACACTTGCGGCCCAGCGCTCATTACGAATGACAGTGAGCAGCAGCCGCCGCGCCGTGAGGCGCCACACAATGTGCTAGTGGAATGCTCTGGAAAGGGCAGCCATAGCGGGTGATAGCCCCGTACACTATAGGAGAACTGAGAATGACTATCGGTTTAGTCGGTAAAAAGGCCGGGATGACTCGTGTCTTTACCGAAGACGGTGCTTCAGTGCCCGTAACCGTTATTGAGGTTGATCCTAACCGCGTGACACGCGTTAAGTCTGTCGAGTCTGACGGGTACGCAGCGGTTCAGGTAACAGCCGGCTCTCGCAAGGCCAAACACCTTAGCAAAGCCCAAGCGGGTCAATTTGCTAAAGCAGGTGTTGAGGCCGGTCGTTCACTGATGGAGTTTCGTCTGGAAGATGGCGAGGAAGCTCCTGAAGTTGGCGGCGAACTCACCGTATCCCTCTTCGAAGCTGGTCAGATGATCGATGTGACCGGTACCTCTAAGGGTAAAGGTTTCCAGGGTGCTGTTAAGCGCTGGAACTTCCGTACCCAAGATATGACTCACGGTAACTCTCTGTCGCATCGCGCGCCGGGTTCTATCGGCATGTGTCAGACGCCGGGTCGTGTTTTCAAAGGCAAAAAGATGGCCGGTCAAATGGGTAACGCCCGTTGCACCGTGCAGAGCCTTGAGATCGTCCGTGTCGACGCCGAGCGTAACCTGCTGCTTATCAAGGGCGCCGTGCCGGGTGCAACTGGCAGTGACGTCATCGTTCGCAGCGCCGTGAAAGCTGGCTGAAGGGGATAATTACCAATGAATCTGAATCTTGCTGCAGGCGCGGGTACCGTTGAAGTAGCCGACGCCACCTTTGGCAAAGAATTCAACGAAGCGCTGGTTCACCAAGTCGTCACCGCCTACTTGGCTGGTGGTCGTCAAGGAACCCGCGCTCAAAAGAACCGTTCCGATGTTCGTGGTGGTGGTAAAAAACCATGGCGTCAGAAGGGTACTGGCCGTGCTCGTGCCGGTACAATCCGTTCGCCGTTGTGGCGTAGCGGCGGTGTCACCTTCGCGGCACGTCCGCAAGACTATACCCAGAAGGTGAACCGCAAGATGTATCGCGCTGCCATGCGTTCCATCTTGTCAGAGCTGATACGTCAAGAGCGTCTGGTTGCGGTAGAAGAGTTCAACGTTGAAGCGCCGAAAACCAAGCAGGTCGCTGCCAAGCTGAAAGAGCTCAACCTTGAAAAAGTGTTGATCGTCACTGAAGAACTTGACGAAAAGCTCTATTTAGCTGCCCGCAACCTTCCCCATGTTGACGTGGTGGATGTTGCGGCCGCTGACCCGGTGAGCCTGGTTGCCTTTGATAAGGTTCTGGTCACCGTCTCCGCCCTGCGTAAATTCGAGGAGAAGCTGGCATGAACCAGGAACGCGTATTCAAGGTTCTGCTTGGACCGCACGTGACCGAGAAGGCCGCGATGGCTGCCGAGCGCAACCAGTACGTTTTCAAGGTGGCAACTGATGCCACCAAGCCCGAGATCAAGAAAGCCGTTGAAGCACTTTTCGGCAAGAAGGTCGATAGCGTTCAGGTACTGAACGTGAAAGGGAAAACGAAGCGTACTGCAAACGGCGTTGGCTTGCGTAAGGGGTACCGTAAAGCGTATGTGACCCTCGCCGCGGGTGAAACGCTCGAAGACTTCTCTGGCGCCGAATAAGGGCAGGAGTACGGATAATGGCAATCGTCAAGACCAAACCCACATCCGCCGGTCGTCGCCACGTCGTCAAGATCGTTGGCGAGGCACTGTACAAAGGCCGTGCATACGCACCGCTTTTGGAAAAACAGTCCAAGTCCGGTGGCCGTAATAACTACGGTCGCATCACCACCCGCCACGTGGGCGGTGGTCACCGTCATCACTATCGGCTGATCGACTTCAAGCGTACCAAAGATGGCATTCCTGCCACCGTTGAACGTCTGGAGCACGACCCGAACCGCAGTGCGCACATTGCGCTGCTGAAATACGCCGATGGCGAGCGTCGTTACATCATTGCACCGAAAGGTGTCAGCGCGGGTGACGTGCTGGAATCTGGTGTTAACGCGCCCATCAAGAAAGGCAATGCCTTGCCGCTGCGCAACATCCCGCTGGGTTCGACCGTTCACGGTATCGAGCTGAAGCCGGGTAAAGGCGCGCAGATTGCTCGCAGTGCCGGTACTAGCGCTCAGTTGGTTGCGCGTGAAGGCAACTACGCTACCCTGCGTCTTCGTTCCGGCGAAATGCGCAAGGTGCTGGCCGAGTGCCGTGCGACCCTAGGCGAAGTGAGCAACTCCGAGCACAGCCTGCGTCAACTTGGCAAGGCCGGTGCGAAGCGCTGGAGAGGTGTGCGTCCGACTGTTCGCGGTGTCGCAATGAACCCTGTCGATCACCCGCACGGTGGTGGTGAAGGCCGCACCAGCGGTGGTCGTAACCCGGTCACTCCATGGGGTGTGCCGACCAAGGGTTATAAGACGCGTAAGAACAAGCGCACCGACAAGCTGATCATCCGTCGCCGTAATAAGACGCGTTGATCTAAATTGCCAAGACATTAAGAGGTAACGGCTGTGCCACGTTCACTAAAGAAAGGTCCCTTCATTGACCTTCATCTTTTGAAGAAGGTAGAGGCTGCAGTGGAAAAGAACGATCGCAAACCGATCAAGACCTGGTCGCGTCGTTCGATGATCCTGCCCAACATGGTAGGTCTAACCATTGCAGTCCATAATGGTCGCCAACACGTCCCGGTGCACGTCTCCGAGGAAATGGTTGGTCACAAGCTAGGCGAATTCGCTGCCACTCGCACTTATCGCGGGCACGTGGCGGACAAGAAAGCCAAACGGTAAGCCAAAGAGGATTGAGAGATGGAAGTCACAGCTAAGCTGCGTGGCGCCGGATTATCCGCCCAGAAGGCCCGTTTGGTGGCTGATCAGGTGCGCGGTAAACCTGTCGCCGAAGCACTCGACCTGCTGACCTTCTCACCGAAGAAGGCTGCCCAACTGGTCAAGAAAGTGCTTCAGTCCGCTATTGCAAACGCGGAAGAAAATAACGGCATGGATATTGACGAGCTGCGTGTCTCGACCATCTGCGTCGATGAGGGCATGACGCTCAAGCGTATCAAGCCGCGCGCCAAGGGGCGGGCGGATCGTATCTTGAAGCGCACCTGCCACATCACCGTCAAGGTAGCCGAGAAGTAGGAGTCGACCGATGGGTCAGAAAGTCAATCCAACAGGCATTCGACTGGGCATCGTCAAAGACCATGCTTCTGTCTGGTATGCCGAGCGCGGCGCCTATGCCGATAAGCTCAATAATGATCTCGAAGTGCGTAGCTTCCTGGAGCAGCGTCTCAAAAACGCCTCCGTAAGCCGTATTCACATCGAGCGTCCGGCGAACAACGCCCGCATCACCATTCACACTGCCCGTCCGGGTATCGTGATTGGTAAAAAAGGTGAAGATGTCGACCGTCTGCGTCGTGATCTCACTGAAATGATGGGCGTCCCTGTTCATGTGAACATCGAAGAAGTTCGCAAGCCGGAGCTGGATGCCAAGCTTGTCGCTGCTAACGTAGCGGGTCAGCTTGAGCGTCGCGTGATGTTCCGTCGTGCCATGAAGCGCGCGGTGCAAAACGCCATGCGTCTTGGGGCTGGCGGCATCAAGATTCAGCTGTCAGGTCGTCTGGGTGGTGCTGAAATCGCACGTACCGAATGGTACCGCGAAGGTCGTGTTCCGTTGCATACATTGCGTGCGGACATCGACTACGCCACTTACGAAGCTCACACCACCTACGGCGTTATCGGCGTCAAAGTGTGGATCTTCAAGGGTGAAATCCTCGGCGGTATCGAGGAAGTTCGTGCCAAGGCTAAGCAACAACAGCCTTCCGGCAACGCGCCCAAGAAGAAAGGTTCCAGGTAAGGGGAGAGCGAGTCGATGTTACAGCCCAAGCGTATGAAATTCCGCAAGATGCAGAAAGGTCGCAACCGTGGCCTGGCGCATCGCGGAAGCAAGATCAGCTTCGGGGAGTATGGCCTGAAAGCTACCGGTCGTGGTCGCGTTACTGCGCGCCAGATCGAAGCCGGCCGTCGTGCGATCACACGTCACGTTAAACGTGGCGGTAAGATTTGGATCCGCGTGTTCCCTGATAAGCCGATTTCCAAGAAGCCGCTCGAAGTTCGTATGGGTAAAGGTAAAGGCTCCGTCGAGTACTGGGTAGCCCAGATCCAGCCGGGTCGGGTCCTGTACGAAATCGAAGGTGTGCCTGAAGAGCTCGCTCGCGAAGCGTTTGAGCTTGCCGCACAGAAAATGCCCATATCCACCACCTTTGCGAAACGGACGGTGATGTGATGAAAGCCCAGGAAATTCGTGAAAAGTCCGCAGGAGAGCTCCATGAGCAGCTCCTCGAACTCCTCCGCGAGCAGTTCAACCTGCGCATGCAGAAGGCCACCGGCCAACTGAGCCAGACTCATCTGCTCAAGCAGGTCCGTCGGGATATTGCCCGTGTGAAGACTGTGCTCAACGAGAAGGCAGGTGACTGAGATGGCCGAAGAGAAAAAAGCACGTACGCTCACCGGCAAGGTGGTGAGCGACAAGATGGATAAGTCCATCGTCGTAATGATCGAGCGTCGTGAGCGTCACCCGATCTACGGAAAATACGTTAAGCGCTCCACCAAGCTGCACGCCCATGACGAGGCGAACCAGGCTAAGGCAGGCGATACGGTTTCCATTCAGGAGTGCCGTCCGCTTTCCAAGAAGAAAGCCTGGACGCTAATCGAGGTGGTCGAGCAGGCCAAGGGTTAACCCATGAACCTGCTTAACCAGTGCAGTCAGATTAGGTTTGGAGAAAACCGATGATTCAGACTCAGACAATGCTGGATGTCGCCGACAACAGCGGAGCGCGCCGGGTGCAATGCATCAAGGTGTTAGGCGGTTCACACCGCCGCTACGCTCGAATTGGTGACATCATCAAGGTAACGGTGAAGGAAGCCATTCCGCGTGGCAAGGTCAAGAAAGGCCAAGTCATGAAAGCGGTAGTGGTCCGGACCCGTAGTGGCGTCCGTCGTAACGACGGTTCGCTGATCCGTTTCGATGGAAATGCGGCGGTTTTGTTGAATAACACCAACGAACAGCCAGTCGGTACTCGTATTTTCGGGCCGGTCACTCGTGAACTTCGTAACGAAAAGTTCATGAAGATCATTTCCTTAGCGCCTGAAGTGCTGTAAGGAGCGAGGCGGATATGCAAAAAATTAAACGTGACGATGAAGTCATCGTCATCGCCGGGAAGGATAAGGGCAAGCGTGGCACCGTTAAGCGGGTATTAGAAAACCGTTTCTTGGTGTCCGGTGTGAACATGATTAAACGTCACACCAAGCCAAATCCCATGGCGGGAAATCAGGGCGGTATCGTCGAGCGTGAGGCTCCGATTCACGCGTCCAACGTAGCCATCTTCAATTCGGAGACCGGTAAGGCGGATCGCGTCGGCTTCCAAGTGAAGGAAGACGGTACCAAGGTACGTATCTACAAGTCGACGCAGACGCAGATCGACGCCTAACGCGAGTCGGGTAGCAAAATGGCGAACTTGAAAGAACGTTATCAAAACGAGGTCGTAGCACAGCTCAAAGAGCAGTTCAGCTACGCCAACGTAATGCAGGTACCCCGCATCACGAAAGTGACGCTTAATATGGGTATCGGCGATGCGGTCAGCGATAAAAAGCTGATCGACAATGCCATCGGCGACCTGGAGATGTTGTCCGGTCAAAAGCCGCTGGTGACCAAGGCACGCAAGTCCATCGCGGGCTTCAAGGTGCGTGAAGGTTGGCCGATCGGTGTCAAAGTCACACTGCGCGCTGAGCGTATGTGGGATTTCCTGGACCGTCTGGTTAACATCGCGATTCCTCGCGTGCGTGACTTCCGTGGTCTCAACCCGAAGTCCTTCGACGGTCGCGGCAACTACTCCATGGGTGTGCGTGAGCAGATCATCTTCCCGGAGATCGAATATGATAAGATCGATCGTATCCGCGGGTTGGACGTCACTATCACCACCACCGCCAACACCGATGAGGAAGGTCGCGCGTTATTAGCCGCGCTGAACTTCCCCTTCAAGAAATAAGGGTTGGATCATGGCTAAAAAGAGCATGGTAGAGCGTGAGCTCAAACGCACCAAACTGGTCGAGAAGTATTCGGCCAAGCGTGCTGAGCTCAAGGCAATCATCGTAGATGTGAACGCTTCTGAGGAAGATCGCTTCGAGGCGACGCTGAAGCTGCAGCAACTGCCGCGCGACTCAAGCCCGGTACGCCAGCGTAATCGCTGCCGCGTAACAGGCCGTCCGCACGGTTTTTACAACAAGTTCGGCCTCGGCCGTAACAAGCTGCGTGAAGCCGCCATGCGTGGCGACGTTCCTGGTCTGAAAAAGTCCAGCTGGTAACGCCACGTAGAATCATCAGGAGCGCACATTAAATGAGCATGCAAGACACTCTGGCGGATATGTTTACCCGTATCCGCAATGCGCAGATGGCCACCAAGGAGACGGTTACCATGCCGTCTTCTAAGTTGAAAGTGGAAGTGGCCCGCGTGCTGAAAGAAGAGGGCTACATCACCGATTTCACGGTGGCTGAAAGCACCAAGCCCGAATTAACCGTGACTCTCAAGTACTTTGAGGGTAAGCCGGTTATCGACCATATCCAGCGGGTTTCCAAACCGTCTCTGCGCCGTTACATGGGCAAGGACAACCTGCCTAAGGTCGCCGATGGTCTGGGTATTGCGATCGTTACCACCTCTGATGGGGTGATGACCGATCGTGCCGCTCGCCAGGCGGGTGTTGGTGGCGAAGTCATCTGCACCGTATTCTAGGAGGCTGGAATGTCCCGCATAGCGAAATATCCGGTTAAAGTGCCTGCCGGTGTCGAGATTAAAATCGACGCTGACCAGCTGACCGCCAAAGGCGGCCAGGGCACGCTGTCAATGACCATTCACCACGATGTGGTAGTGGCTCAAGAAGATGGCCAGCTGACCTTCGCCCCGAGTGAATCTGCAAAGAGCTGGGCCATGGCGGGTACTACACGCGCCTTGGTTCAGAACCTTGTGACGGGCGTATCCGAGGGTTTTACAAAAACTCTCGAAATTGTTGGCGTCGGTTATCGTGCCCAAGTAAAGGGCCAGACGCTCAATCTTTCACTGGGCTTCTCGCACCCGGTCGACTACGAACTGCCTAAAGGTGTCTCAGCGGAAACGCCGAAGAACACCGTGATCGTGCTGAAAAGCGCGGACAAGCAGCAGCTCGGTCAGTGCGCCGCGGAAATCCGCGCCTTCCGTCCCCCCGAGCCATATAAAGGCAAGGGTGTACGGTACGCCGACGAGCAGGTGCGTCGCAAAGAAGCCAAGAAGAAGTAAGGCAGGGTTATGAACGCGAAGAAAGAATCTCGTCTCCGTCGTGCCCGCCGCGCTCGCGCCAAGATCCGCGAGCTGGGCGTGTATCGCCTGTGCGTCAACCGTACCCCGCGTCACATCTATGCGCAGATTATCTCGCCGGATGGTGGCAAAGTGTTGGCCAGCGCATCTACGCTGGACAAAGCACTGCGTGAGGGTGCGACTGGTAACTCGGAAGCCGCTACGAAAGTCGGCGAACTGATTGCCAAACGCGCTAAAGAAGCAGGCATCACCCAGGTGGCCTTCGATCGTGCTGGCTTTAAGTATCACGGTCGCGTCAAGGCTCTGGCCGACGCCGCGCGTGAAGGCGGCCTGGAATTCTAAAGGGTTTTTACGATGGCGAAGAACGAACAGCAAAGCGGTGATCTGCAAGAAAAACTCGTGCAGGTTAACCGCGTCGCCAAGGTGGTCAAAGGTGGTCGTATTTTCGGCTTCACCGCACTGACCGTCGTTGGTGATGGTAAAGGTCGTGTTGGTTTCGGTCGTGGCAAGGCGCGTGAAGTGCCGATCGCGATTCAGAAAGCCATGGACCAAGCTCGTCGCAACATGGTCAAGGTCAATCTTTCAGGCCATACGCTGCAATACCCTGTTAAAGCCCGTCACGGTGCTTCCAAGGTATTCATGCAGCCGGCTTCTGAAGGTACCGGCATTATCGCCGGTGGCGCCATGCGCTCCGTACTGGAGCTTGCAGGTGTTCATGACGTACTGGCCAAGTGCTACGGTTCCACCAACCCGGTTAACGTGGTACGAGCGACTGTTAAAGGTCTCTCTTCCATGCAAGCACCGGAAGATGTGGCCGCCAAGCGCGGTCTGTCTGTCGAAGCGATCACGGGGTAAGGCACCATGGCAGCAACGATCAAGGTTACCCAGATCCGCAGCACCATCGGCGTTCTGCCCAAGCACAAGGCCACTATTAATGGCCTGGGCCTACGTCGCATCGGTCATTCGGTTGAGCTGGAAGACACCCCTGCCGTACGCGGCATGATCCACAAGGTAAATTACCTTGTGCGCGTTGAGGGAGAGTAATCCATGAAACTCAATACCTTGAGCCCGGCAGCGGGCTCTAAACACGCTGCAAAGCGCGTTGGTCGTGGTATCGGTTCCGGTCTGGGTAAGACTGGTGGCCGTGGCCACAAGGGCCAGAAAGCGCGTAGCGGCGGTAGTGTTAAGCCAGGTTTCGAAGGAAAGCGGTTACCGTTCGCGGAATCAAGGTCACCAAAGGTGCCCGTGAAGCGATCGAAGCCGCTGGCGGCAAGGTAGAGGACTAAATGGCCAAGTCAGGAAACATGCCGGCGATGGGCAGCGGTCTGAGTGAACTGTGGGCGCGTTTGCGCTTCGTGCTCCTCGCCATCGTGGTGTACCGTATTGGTGCCCACATTCCCGTTCCCGGTATCAATCCTGACCAGCTTGCTGCCTTGTTCAGGGAGCAACAGGGCACCATTCTGGGCATGTTCAACATGTTCTCGGGTGGTGCGCTGGAGCGCATGAGTGTCCTCGCTCTGGGCATAATGCCCTATATCTCAGCGTCGATTATCATGCAGCTGATGACTGCGGTCTCTCCTCATCTTGAACAGCTCAAGAAGGAAGGCGAGGCCGGCCGCCGCAAGATTAGCCAGTACACGCGCTACGGCACGGTGCTGCTGGCGTTTATCCAGGCTGTTGGTATGTCGGTCGGTCTGGCTAGCCAGGGTATCGCGTACAGCGCTGACTTCAGCTTCTATTTTACCGCCGTGATTACGTTTGTATCAGGTGCGGTATTCATGATGTGGCTAGGTGAGCAAATTACCGAAAAAGGCATTGGCAACGGTATTTCGCTGCTGATCTTTGCCGGTATCGTAGCTGGGCTGCCCAGTGCGGCAGGACAGGCGTTCGAATTGGCTCGTAACGAAGGGGCCTGGAACGTGCTGCCACTGCTTGCACTCTCGGCACTGGGTATTGCGACTGTTGCGTTCGTGGTGTTCATTGAACGCGGTCAACGCCGCCTTAAAGTGAATTACCCACGGCGCCAAGTCGGTAACAAGATGTATGCAGGGCAAAGTAGCTACTTACCATTGAAGGTGAATATGGCTGGTGTTATTCCGGCCATCTTCGCCTCCAGTATCCTGCTCTTCCCGGCCTCGATCGGTCAATGGGTTGGGTCAGGTGACGGTATGGAGTGGTTGCAGCGCGCTTCTCAAGCATTAGGTCCTGGCCAACCGCTTTACATCTTGCTTTTTGGGGCGGCAGTGGTATTCTTCTGCTTCTTTTACACAGCGCTGGTCTTCAACCCCAAGGATGTAGCTGACAATCTGAAAAAGTCAGGTGCCTTCCTGCCGGGTATTCGTCCTGGCGAGCAGACTGCTCGCTACATTGACAAGGTCATGACGCGTTTAACGTTGTTTGGTGCCTTGTACATCACTGCGGTTTCCCTGATGCCCCAGTTCCTGATCGTAGCGTGGAACGTGCCGTTCTTCTTTGGCGGTACTTCACTGCTGATCGTGGTAGTGGTCATTATGGACTTCATGGCTCAGGTGCAGTCGCATCTCATGTCGCATCAATATGACTCAGTGATGAAGAAGTCCAACCTGAAAGGCTACGGTAGTGGCGGCATCATGCGTTAACGCGCGTGCCGTCCGTATTGGAGAGAACGATGAAAGTTCGAGCTTCCGTAAAAAAAATGTGCCGTAACTGTAAGATTATTCGTCGCAATGGCGCAGTCCGCGTCATTTGCACCGAACCGCGGCACAAGCAGCGCCAGGGTTAATTCCCCGGTCTGTATTAAGCGGGTGCCAGCATGCCCCCTTGCCTTCGGGCGTAAAAAAGGGGTATGCTGTTGCGCCTTTTAAAGATGATTAACGAGCAAGCCGCTCAAATTTCGGAGTAAGCTGATGGCCCGTATTGCAGGCGTCAATATCCCGGACAACAAGCATGCGGCGATCTCGCTGACCTATATCTTCGGGATTGGCCGTACTCGTGCTGAGCACATCTGTGCAGCAGCCGGTATTGCCATGAATGCCAAGATCCAGGACCTGTCTTCTGAAGAAGTCGACACCCTGCGTTCTGAAGTTGGCAAGTACACCGTAGAAGGCGACCTTCGTCGTGATGTTACGCTTAACATTAAGCGTCTCATGGACTTAGGCTGCTACCGTGGTCTGCGTCATCGTCGTAGTCTTCCGCTGCGTGGTCAGCGGACTAAGACTAACGCGCGCACCCGTAAGGGCCCGCGTAAGCCGATCCGCAAATAACACGCAGGCTCTTTAATAGAGAGTCGGCGTAAAGACAGGAATAGACATCAACATGGCTAACCCGCGTAGTAACCGTAAAAAGGTTAAAAAGCAGGTAGTGGATGCCGTAGCGCATATCCATGCCTCTTTTAACAACACGATCGTGACGATCACAGACCGCCAGGGCAACGCTCTGTCATGGGCGACTGCCGGTGGTTCGGGTTTTCGTGGTTCTCGCAAGAGCACCCCGTTCGCTGCTCAAGTGGCAAGTGAACGTGCAGCAACTGCTGCAGCCGAGTATGGTGTGAAAAACGTAGACGTACTGGTTAAAGGTCCAGGCCCCGGTCGTGAATCCGCCGTGCGCGCATTGAATGCCGCCGGGTTCCGCGTGCAAAGCATCGTAGACGCGACGCCCATTCCCCATAATGGCTGCCGTCCGCCGAAGAAACGCCGCGTTTAAGGAGACAGATTCATGGCTCGTTATATTGGACCGAAGTGCAAACTGTCTCGTCGTGAAGGCACCGACAGACTACGGCTTGCAGCTTCGCGAGAAGCAAAAGGTACGTCGCATGTACGGCGTACTCGAAAAGCAGTTCCGTAACTACTACAAAGAAGCCGCTCGCCTGAAAGGTGCGACCGGTGAAGTTTTGTTGCAGTTGCTCGAATCCCGACTGGATAACGTCGTCTACCGTATGGGCTTCGGCTCGACTCGCTCTGAAGCGCGTCAGCTGGTCAGCCACAAGGCGATTATCGTCAACGGTCGCAGCGTTAATGTGGCTTCCTACCAAGTGAAGCCGGGTGACGTTGTTTCCGTTCGCGAAAAGGCGAAGAACCAGGCTCGTATTCAAAACGCGTTGTCCATTGCGGCCAACCGTGGCGATATAGCGTGGATTGAAATCGACGCCAAGAAGATGGAAGGCACTTTCAAGGCTCTGCCTGAACGCGGTGACCTGTCTGCCGACATCAACGAAAACCTGATCGTCGAGCTGTACTCCAAGTAAGCAGTTTTTTCTGTTTCCTGTCGATCTGGTGCTGGTTTGATTTCCGCACCAGTTCGTACTGAGTACCAAGTATCCGTTTGGCAGCCTGAAAGGTGTTCATATGCAGCGTTCAGTGACAGAGTTTCTCCGTCCTCGTGACATCAAGGTCGAAGAAATCAGCGCACATCATGCCAAGATCGTTCTCGAACCATTCGAGCGCGGCTTTGGCCACACCCTGGGGAATGCACTGCGTCGCATTCTGCTCTCATCCATGCCCGGCTGTGCCGTGGTAGAGGCTGAAATTGCGGGTGTCGAGCACGAATATAGTGCTATTGAAGGGGTGCAGGAAGATGTCATTGAAATCCTCCTGAACTTGAAAGATGTTGCGATCAAGATGCACAGCCGCGATGAGGCGGTGCTCTCGCTGAACAAGCAGGGCCCAGCCGTCGTCACCGCTGGCGACATTGCGCTTGATCATAGCGTCGAAATCGTCAACCCGGACCACGTCATTGCACACGTCAATGAAGGTGCCGAGCTGAAGATTCAGCTTAAGGTAGCGCTGGGTCGTGGCTACGAACCGGCTGACGCCCGTGGCTCTGATGATGAGTCTCGTGCTATTGGCCGCCTGCAGCTGGATGCCACCTTCAGCCCTGTCCGCCGTGTTTCCTACGCGGTCGAAGCCGCTCGTGTCGAGCAGCGTACCGACCTCGATAAGCTGATTATCGATCTGGAAACCGACGGTACCCTGGATCCGGAAGAGGCTATCCGCCGCAGTGCGACCATCCTGCAAGAGCAGCTGGCCGCCTTCGTCGACCTGGAAGCAGATAAAGAGCAGGAAGTCGAAGAGGAAGAGGATCACGTTGATCCAATTCTATTGCGCCCCGTAGACGATCTTGAGTTGACCGTTCGCAGCGCGAACTGCCTGAAAGCCGAGAATATCTACTATATCGGTGATCTGATTCAGCGCACAGAAGTTGAGCTGTTGAAGACCCCGAACCTCGGTAAAAAGTCCTTGAATGAAATCAAGGATGTCCTGGCAGCGCGCGGTCTGTCCCTCGGCATGCGGTTGGAAAATTGGCCGCCGGCTAGCCTGAAGGACGACAAGGCCTCCGCGTGATTGTCGACTCGAGTCCCAGTTTGGTAAGGAATTACAACCATGCGTCATCGTAAGAGTGGTCGTCATCTGAATCGCACCAGCTCGCATCGCCAGGCCATGTTCAAGAACATGTCTGTCTCGCTGGTCGAACATGAAGTCATCAAGACAACCCTGCCCAAAGCCAAGGAGCTGCGTCGCGTTATCGAGCCGCTGATCACCTTGTCTAAGCAGGATAGCGTTGCTAACCGCCGTTTGGCATTTGCTCGCACGCGCTCTAAAGAAGCCGTGGGCAAACTGTTCAACGAGTTGGGGCCGCGTTACGCCGAGCGTCCGGGCGGTTACGTCCGTATTCTTAAGTGCGGTTACCGCACCGGCGACAACGCGCCTATGGCATTCGTTGAGCTTGTCGATCGTCCGGTGGTTGAAGAGGCTGCAGCAGAAGAGTAATTCGCTTTTGCTGCACTGAGTCACCGCCAAAACCGACCCCTTGTGGGTCGGTTTTTTGTTTGCCCGGCGAAGCCGGCAAACCCGGTCACCTGAAAGAAGGTGACGTCACCCCGACTGAGGGGAAGACAATCCGACTGGCAAGGGCGTCACTGGCCAACGGTGGGGTCTAAA
>JAIVHM010000028.1:0-9272 GCA_020201095.1 Halomonas sp.
GACGCTGAGAATCGCGTTGTCGTGCTCTTCACCGTGAGACAGGTCAACCGAGGTGACACCCGCCGGCAGGGTCAGGTCTGACAGGTGCAGCGTTGTGCCAACTTCGGCATTGCTGATGTCAATTTCCAGGTAGTCGGGAAGATCTTTCGGCAAGCAGCTGATCGCCACTTCGTTAGCGAGAACGTGCAGTTCGCCGTCCTGATCTTTGATGCCGATACACGTCTCTTCGCCCGTCACGTGCAGCGGCACGTTCATGGTGATTTCGTGGGTGGCATCAACACGCAGAAAGTCGGCATGGGTCAGCAGCGGTTTGTAGGGGTGACGCTGAAGGTCACGCACTACAACCTGCTCGTTTTTGCCTTCAATCACTAGCGTGATAACCGAGGAGAAGAACGATTCGTCTTCAATCGCCTTGTAAAAAGCGGTTTTTTCGACGGCGATCGACTGCGCGTCTTTATTACCGCCGTAAACAACGGCCGGTACCTGTTCGTTCGCACGACGCAGGCGGCGGCTCGCACCTTTCCCCAGGTCGTTACGAACACTGGCTTTCAAACTAAAATCAGACATGGAATTGCCTCTTGGTTTTGAGTAAGGAAACGCCGCCGCCCGCGACCAGACGACGGCGTTCCCAGGCGCCCGTAAACGGGCTCTAATGTCAGTCGATTAGTGGAACATCGCGCTGACTGATTCTTCATTGCTGACGCGGCGGATAGCTTCCGCGATCAAGCCAGCAACGCTCAATTGACGAATTTTGCCGCTACGCCGCGCTACGTCGGATAGCGGGATGGTGTCGGTCACCACGACTTCGTCGAGTTCTGAGTTGGTGATATTGTCGACGGCAGGGCCGGATAATATCGGGTGCGTGGCGTAGGCAACGACGCGCTTGGCACCGTGATCTTTCAGCGCCTCACCGGCTTTGCACAGGGTACCGGCGGTGTCGATCATGTCGTCAACGACTACGCAGGTACGACCTTCGATTTCACCAATGATGTGCATCACCTGGGCTTGGTTAGCCTGGGGGCGGCGCTTGTCGATGATGGCCAGGTCGGCATTAAGCTGTTTAGCGATGGCGCGGGCGCGGACAACACCGCCAACATCAGGAGACACCACCACAAGGTCGCTGTAGTTCTGACGTTCGATATCGTCGAGCAGAATCGGTGATCCATAGACGTTATCGACCGGCACGTCGAAGAAGCCCTGAATCTGGTCGGCGTGCAGGTCCATGGTCATGACGCGGTCAACGCCCGCCTTGACCATCATATCGGCGACTACTTTCGCCGAGATGGGCACCCGTGCTGAGCGCACTCGGCGATCCTGACGGGCATACCCAAAGTAGGGCAGTACGGCCGTGATGCGAGTGGCTGAGGCGCGCCGCAGGGCGTCGACCATCAGGATCAGCTCCATCAAGTTGTCGTTCGTCGGCGCACAGGTAGACTGCAGGATGAAGACATCCTTACCGCGCACGTTTTCATTGATCTCGACCGCGATTTCACCGTCGCTAAATTGGCCCACCGTGGCGTTACCCATACGGCTGTCCAAGCTCTCGGCAATTTTTTGAGCGAGTTCGGGATTAGCATTCCCGGCGAAAACCATCAATTTTGACACGCGCAGCCACCTTTGCAGTGTTGGGGTTCAGGGAGGAAAACGCTGGTCAGCGTCAGGATGGCTGGGGTACCAGGATTCGAACCTGGGAATGCCGATACCAAAAACCGGTGCCTTACCACTTGGCTATACCCCAGTAATGACCTAATGCAATGACCGGGCGATTCAGCAGCCCAAAGCATCATGTAGAGGAGAGGTGTTGAGCCCACGAGCCACCCAGGCGCTGCCGTGATGGCTTGCTGCCTCGGCAACTGCATATGCGGCTTGCGCATCATCGAATGCCGCAAACACACAGGCGCCCGTGCCGGTTAACCGACTTGGTGCATGCTGTGATAGCCAGTCTAGCGCTTGTGCAATGGCTGGATAGTGCTGTTTGGCCACCGCTTCACAGTCGTTGCGCCACTCTGACGCTCCCCCCTGCAGTGCGCGCGCCATAGTAATGGGGCGGCTGTCGCGTGTCAATTGCGGGTCCTGGAATACCGCCTTTGTCGAGACGTTAACACCGGGATGAATGATGACAAACCAGGGGGTGTCGAGGCTCACCGGCGTGAGCTGTTCGCCGACTCCCTCGGCCCAGGCGCTGTGGCCATGAACAAAGACCGGGACATCGGCACCCAGCTTAAGCCCAAACGCTGCGAGTTCGTCAAGCGAGAACCCAAGCTGCCAGAGTGCGTTTAGACCGACGAGCGTCGTGGCCGCATCGGAGCTACCGCCGCCCAGCCCGCCGCCCATGGGCAGCTTTTTGTCCAGGGTCAACGTGGCGCCCAGGCGGGTGCCGCTCGCCTGCTGTAACAGCTTAGCAGCCCTTATAATCAGGTTGTCGTTCTCGGCGACGCCGGGTACGCGGTTAACCAGCTGTATCACTCCGTCATCGCTGGCGCTAAGCGTCAGCTGATCACATAGGTCGATAATTTGAAACAGCGTCTGCAGACGGTGGTAACCGTCTTCACGGCGACCGGTAATATGTAAGAGCCGATTCAGCTTGGCGGGCGCAGGCAGCGTCAGGGTTGTCATAATGCTTCGCTTACTGATCTTCTGTGGAGCGCCATTCGTTAACCACCAGGGTGATGCGGATGTCGTCGTAATTCATTACCAGGCGACGTGGCAGCCACATATCTTCGAACTGTTCCCAGTCGCGATAATCGATTTCCCAGCCGTCCTGGGATAAATGACTGGGGAAGCCGAGCTCGTCGGTTTCCATCTGGTAGTTGTCATCGTCATCTGGCAGGCCGCGGACCCAGTCGGGCATGGCGCTGACGGGCAGTGCCCAGCCGAGTTGCTCTTCCATCAGGGCTTCGGGGGTTTCTGCCTCGAAACGGCCTTCGCTGTTGGACAGCGAAAAACGCCCCTCGCGTCCTTCCAGCACATTACGTCCACCGCCAAAAGGACCGCTGATCAGCATGCGGAAATAGTGTGGGTGCTGGTTCCAGTCGAGGTTGGCGCTGGTGTTTTCGTCAGGGGTGCGTAACCCGGCTTTGCCGACCAGGGTCCAAGTGTCAAAGTCGTTTACCCGGTCTTCCTGGTCGTCCCAGTCACCGGCTTGGCGGCCGCTGTCATCCTGAGGGCCTTGAGTGGCGCACCCGGCGAGTAATAACGCCGCCGCGCAGGCCATCAGGGGGGATTCCCCGCGCACGGCAAAGGGGGCGAAAGAGGTGGTAGTAATAGTGGGCATGTAAGACACCTTGTCAGTTTATCGGTCAATAGTCATCGCGCGATGGTAGGCGCTAACGACGCGTTAGAGGTGGTTTGCCGGGTCGAGTTCGGGATAGCGCTGGATTAATCCATCAATCGTTGGATGATCCTGAGTGCGCTGTTGTACGTCATGAAGAATCTGGCGTGCCTCGTCGCTACGGCCCAGGGCATGCAGTACCTCGGCAAGATGGCCGGCAATTTCCTGGTCGGGCATGCTGGCATAGGCCTTTTCGAGCCAGGGGAGGGCTTCCTCAGTATCGCCCAGGCGGTAATACACCCAGCCAAGGCTGTCGAGGACGGCTGGGTTGTCACCGTCAAGTTCATAGGCGCGCTCAATCAGCTCGCGGGCTTCGTCAAGGCGGCCGGGAAGGTCCAGATCCGCCAGGGTATAACCCAGCGCATTGAGAGCCACGGCATTGTCGGGTTCGATGCGTAGCACATGGCGCAGGTCTTCCTCCATTTGCTCAACATCGCCCATTTCCCAGGCGCGCATCGCGCGGAAGTAAAGAAGGTCGGTGTCGTCTGGCGTGCGTGTCAACTCTCGGGTCAGAAGGGCATTGGCATCATCGGTGAGGCCCAATTCGTCGAGTAGTTGCACTTCCAGTTTGACCAGGTCGCTGAAGTAATCGTCGTGACGCATGCGTTCGACGCGCAAAAAGGCGCGTGCGTCGATGAGTCGATCGTCATCAATAAGCATTTGCGCCGCTGTGGCCCGTGCGGGCAGGAACTCCTCGCCGCCGTCGACCTGACGGTAGTAAAGCAGTGCGTTATCGGTGTCGTCTTTTGACTGGGCAATCACGCCCAATAAATAGTAGGCAAGGTTGGGCGTATCATCCTGGCCCATCAGCGGTTGAAGAAGTCGCTGTGCCGGGTCGGTATGGCCCTCGTCCAGGTAAAGTTGAGCAAGGGCGACCCGTAACGCATCGCTGCCCGTATGGCGATCGAGCAAGGCGTCTGTCTGCTGTTGGGCAGCATCGAGGTTGTCGAGCCGAGTCTCGGCCTGGGCCAGCAGTAACATAAAGCGCACATCGTCGGGGTTGTCTTGCAGTCCTTGCTCGGCCGCTTGGCGAGCCTTGCCGGGGTTGCCGGTTTCAAACGCCAGTTGGCCTTCTACCAGCAGCAAGGAAGGGCGTTCACTCAAGCCTGACGCTTGTTCAAGATAGCGGCTGGCTTGCTCAGTGCGCCCTAGAGCGGCCTCCCAGAGAGCCGCCGCTAACAGAGCATCGGCCTGTTGCGCGGGGTCGCTGGGTGATGACTGGTTCAAATGCTCGACAAGGCGGGTTAGCAACGGGCTGATCGGCCCCTGTTCGGCGATGGCGGTTTCGGCGAAACCGGTCAGTTCGCCATCCTGATTGGCCTCACTCAGGGCCAAACGACGCTCAAGGCTTTCCAACCAATTGCCCTGTTGCAGCGATAGAGTGGCGAGGAGCCGATTGGGGGTGTCGGCCTGCGGGTTCAAGGTTTTCCAGCGCCGTGCCGCTTCTTCGATCAGGCTTTCATCGTTGCTGAAGCGAGCGGCAAACGTGGCGCGCTCAGCCAGAGCCTCATCACCGTAGCGCCTGGCAGCGTCAAGGTAGCCTTGGCTGGCGCGCTTGAAATCGCCGCGCTGCCCAGCAAACTCTGCTTGCAGCAGCGTGCTTAAACCGGCAGCGTCCAGCCCCTGCGTGACAGGCGGGGCGTTATCCATAGGATCAGCCGTTAATGAAAGTCGCTCATCTTGGGCATTGGGCGACAGTTGGCAGCCGCTCACGGATAACGTGATGGTGGCCAGGGAAAATAGCAGCAAACGTGGTGGCATGCGGGTCTCAATCAGGTGGCCGAGTGCTCAGCATAGCGGCTTGCCTGCCTGCGGCAAAGTGGTGTGCGCCAGATCATTGTGTGCTGTGGTAAGATTATGCACTTTATTGTGCGGCGTTCAGCCCTCATATCTCTGTCCAGACTTGCTCAAGCAAGCCCAAAATGACGTGAAGACCGACACACTAGCGAAGACGCCCAACCCATGACGCTCCTTGCCCTGGGAATTAATCATCGCACCGCCAGCGTTGCCGTGCGGGAACAGGTTGCTTTTACACCGGCGCAGCTCGACCACGCGCTGGTGGAATTGCGTGCGCTGCCACAAATCAGCGAGGCAGCGGTGCTTTCGACCTGTAACCGTACAGAGCTTTATTGCGTGACGGACCCGGCAGGTGAAAAAGCCGTCCTTGACTGGCTAAGCCGCTTTCATCAGTTACAGGTCGATGAACTGACCCACTGTGCCTACCATTACCTGGATAATGAGGCGGTTCGCCACCTGATGCGCGTGGCCGTGGGGCTCGATTCCATGGTGCTTGGTGAGCCGCAAATTCTTGGCCAGCTTAAGGAAGCCTATCAGCAGGCCCGTGAAGCCCAGGGCTTGGGCAGCGAGCTCGAACGGTTATTTCAGCATACGTTTGCCGTGGCCAAGCAGGTGCGTTCTGAAACCGGCATTGGCAAAAACCCGGTGTCCGTGGCGTACGCTGCGGTCAGCATGGCCAGCCGGATCTTCGACGATTTTAGCCGCTCGCGGGCGTTATTGATCGGGGCAGGTGAGACCATCGAGCTGGTCGCCCGGCATCTTCACGAAGCCGGGGTGCGCAAGCTGACGGTAGCCAACCGGACCCGCGAGCGCGCCGAGAAGGTATCGGCGCCGCTCGGCGGCACGGCGATTACCCTGCCGGAAATCCCGGCCGCACTGGAAGAAGCGGATATCGTTATTTCCTCTACGGCAGCGCCCTTGCCGATTCTGGGCAAGGGCATGGTTGAGCGTGCCTTGAAAAAACGTCGTCATCGCCCGGTGTTCATGGTCGATATTGCCGTGCCGCGAGATATCGAGCCCGAAGTAGGGGAGCTCGCCGATGTGTTCTTGTATACCGTCGATGACCTTGAAGAAGTGATTCAGGAGAACCGCCGTCACCGTCAGGTGGCCGCCGATCAAGCCGAGTCGCTGATTGAGCATGGTGTTAGCGGCTGGCAGCATGAGCGACGTATTCGTCACGGTGGTGAGGTTATCCGCGGTTATCGCCGCCACGGTGAGTCGCTGCGCGATACAGCACGCGACCAGGCGCTTGAGCGGCTGGCGCGTGGCGAAGACCCGACAAAGGTTGTCGAGCGCTTGGCTCACCAGCTTGCCAACCGGCTGATGCATCAACCGACCCAAACGTTGCGCGATGCGGCGTCTCAGGAAGATCACGCGCTATTGGACGCAGCGCCGCGTCTGTTAATGCCGCCCAAGCCCGCGTTTGAAAAACCCTCGACAACGACGGCCAATCGCCAGAAGGATGATACGCCCGCATGAAAGAATCACTGCGCCAACGTTTAGACAGCTTTTCTGACCGGTTTGAAGAGTTGTCAATGCTGCTGTCTGACCCCGAGGTGATCCACGATCAGCAACGTTTCCGCGATTATTCCCGTGAATACGCAGAACTTGAGGAGCTGGTGGTAGCTTGGCAACGCTATCGCCGCATCGAAAACGATATTGACGCAGCGCAGCAGCTTAACCAGGACAGCGACCCCGAGATTCGCGAGCTGGCTGAGATGGAGGTCGACGACGGGCGTGAGCAGTTGGGCGCATTAGACACAGAACTCAAACGACTACTGGTGCCCAAAGACCCGGATGATGGTCGCGGTGTCTACTTGGAAATCCGCGCGGGTACGGGCGGCGATGAAGCCTCATTGTTTGCTGGTGACCTGTTTCGCATGTATTCCCGGTATGCTGAAAAACGCGGCTGGCGGGTGGAAGTGGTGAGTGCCAGTCACGGCGAGCAGGGCGGTTATAAAGAGATTATTTCTCGAGTCAAAGGCGATGGTGTCTATGCGCGGCTGAAGTTTGAGTCGGGGGCGCACCGCGTGCAGCGCGTCCCTGCCACCGAATCCCAGGGGCGGATCCATACCTCGGCGTGTACCGTCGCGGTAATGCCCGAAGTCGAAGACGTGGGCGACGTGGATATCAACACCTCTGACCTGCGTGTCGATACCTTCCGCTCAAGCGGCGCGGGTGGCCAGCACGTCAATACCACCGATTCGGCGATTCGCATTACCCACCTGCCCTCAGGGGTGGTCGTTGAATGCCAGGAAGAGCGT
Source organism: Halomonas sp. (assembly GCA_020201095.1). Taxonomy (GTDB): domain Bacteria; phylum Pseudomonadota; class Gammaproteobacteria; order Pseudomonadales; family Halomonadaceae; genus Vreelandella. The sequence goes on from JAIVHM010000028.1 coordinate 7,393, forward strand.
AGCCAGCATAAAAACCGTGCCAAGGCGATGTCGCTGTTGGCGGCCAAGTTAAAGCAAAGTGCCCAGGACACGCAGCGCCAGAACCAGGCCGATACGCGCCGCTCGCTGGTTGGTTCGGGCGATCGCAGTGAGCGTATTCGCACCTATAACTTTCCCCAGGGGCGGATTACCGATCATCGCATCAACCTGACACTGTACAAATTAACCGAAGTGGTGACCGGCGAGCAGCTCGATGACGTGATCGACCCGCTGGTGCACGAGTATCAGGCGGAGCAGTTATCCGCCCTGCAGGGTGCCTGATGACCCTGGATGCGCTGCTCAAACAGGCGACTGAGCGGCTAGCGCGGGCAGGCTCGCCCAGTGCGCGGCTGGATGCCGAGGTGTTGCTTGGACATGTCATCGAGCGTGACCGCACTTGGCTGTATACCTGGGGCGATAAAGGCTGTTCAACGTGGCAACAGGCGCGATTCGATGCGCTCGTGGCTGCCCGCGCCCAGGGTTACCCCGTGGCCTACCTGACCGGGGAGCGCGAATTTTGGGGCCTGCGCCTCATAACCTCGCCGGATACGCTGATTCCCAGGCCCGATACCGAAACACTGGTGGCGATGGCGTTAAGCCGTGCGGCGCAACCGCAGGGCCGTTTGCTGGATATCGGCACGGGAACGGGGGCGATTGCCCTGGCGTTTGCCAGTGAACGGCCCGGTTGGCAGGTGACCGGCGTGGATCTGCTCCCCGCCGCCGTCACGCTGGCGCAAACAAATGCAACAAGGTTGGGTCTTGGCAACGCCCGTTTTCAGCAAAGTGACTGGTTTAGTGCCTTTGCTGGCATGGCCGATTTGATGTACCTTGTCGTCACTGCGAAAGCCTACCTGTCTGATTCGGGTTGGTTGATGCTTGAGCATGGCTATGGCCAAGCCGCCCAACTTCGCGAGGCTATGCAGGTAGCGGGCTATCAAAACGTTGAAACGGTTCGCGACCTGGGAGGCCGTGAACGCGTTACGCTAGGGTTTTTAACGACTGCCTGATTCTTCAGTAATGGATCCTGCCATGAAAGTAAAAAACAAAACGCTGGACCGCATCGATATAAAGATTCTGCGCTGTCTGCAGGAAAATGCGCGAATTTCGTACGTCGATCTGGCCACCGAGGTAGGGCTTTCGACTACCCCTTGCCTGGAACGAGTCAAACGTCTTGAAAAAGCCGGAATTATTCGCGGCTATCAAGCGATTCTTGACCCCCAGGCACTCAAGGCGAATTTACTGGTGTTTGTCGAGATAAGCCTGGAAACCCAGTCCCCCGCCGTTTTCGATGAGTTTCGACGCGCCGTCGAAAAACTGCCGCAGATTCAGGAATGTCACCTGGTTTCTGGGCAGTTCGATTACATTTTAAAGTGTCGTATCCCTGAAATGTCGGCGTACCGCCAACTGCTCGGTGATGTCGTCTTGACCCTGCCAGGCGTCAAAGAGTCGAAAAGTTACGTGGTCATGGAGGAGGTGAAAGAAAGTTTCAGCCTGCATGTGCCTGAGTTTGAGGAATTTGAGGAAAAGTAGCCCATGATGGATGACGCTGCACTGCTGCGCTACAGCCGTCAGATTATGCTGCAAGAGGTAGATATCGACGGTCAGGAGCGGCTGATCGATAGCCATGCATTGATTGTCGGGGCCGGTGGGTTAGGGTCGCCGGCAGCTCTTTATCTTGCAGCGGCGGGGGTTGGGCATATCACGCTGGTCGATGGCGATAGCGTTGAGCTTTCCAATCTACAGCGCCAAATTGCCCACCAGCAGGCGAGTATCGGTCATAACAAGGCTGATTCTGCCAAGGCCAGCATGCAGGCGCTTAACCCCGAGTGCCGTGTCAGTGCTGTCGTGGAGTACGCTCAGGG
>JAIVHM010000028.1:9346-13205 GCA_020201095.1 Halomonas sp.
TACCCGCCCGATGGGCAAGACGACGACGCGCCGAGCTGTGCAGAAAGCGGCGTGATGGCGCCCTTGGTTGGCGTGATCGGCTGTTTTCAAGCCGTTGAGGCGTTCAAGCTGCTCAGCGGTGCAGGGAAAGTCCATCAGGGGCTGTCGCTTTTTGATGCACTGAGCGGACAGTGGCGGCATTTTAAAGTTCTCAGGGATCCTGCTTGCCCGGTATGTGCGTCTGCTTATTAAAGGACGTCGCCTTCATCGTCATTGGTGACACTGTCAGCCGAGAGATTGGCTGTCTGTTGGTTGTATTGCGTTGAAGACGCGTTTTTGTCCTTGCTGTAGATGTCCTTTGTCGGTTGCGATGAAAACACGCTGGTGAAAACATCGTTATCAGGATTCATGTCGATGCTGCCGTGAAAGACGCTGCCGTCTTCCAGAACGAGGCAGGGAGTCGTGAGAGTGCCGGTCACATGCGCTCCGTCGTGCACCGTTATCTTATGCAGAGCCGTCAGGTTGCCGTCTACACTACCTGACACCCGCAAGGTATGCGCGTAGGCATCGCCACTAAGGCTGCCATTTTTGCCAAGTGTCACGGTGTGCTGTTTGCAGATCACGATACCAGTGATCTGGCCTTCGATAGTCATGTCTTCGTCGCTATTGATATCGCCATGAACCTGCGTATTGCTGCCAATGACCGAAGTGCTTTGCCGTGACGTCGTATGAAGACTGACTTTCTCTTCGCTATGAGGCATTTTCTGTTGAGTGTCAGTCATGCTAGATGGCGTGTTGGTCGGTTTGGTTTTGCTGAACATGCGATATACCTGTGAGGTTGAGAGTAGGTGCCATGGCGTCATTAGCAAAACGATGGCATCAGTCCATGCGATATTATTAATTTACGCTGAAGGTGGTTAGGTCAAAGCGCAAAGATACCGCGCAACTCGTCTTGTATTATTGACGTTAGTCTAACAACTTAGGCCTATAACATTATAAGCTGTATAAAAAGTAGGGGTGCCGTATCTCATGGGTATTGAAACATGGCTTATTTTGTTTGGCGTTGCGGTAATGTCGATAATTGTTGTAGATGGTAGGCGTAATAAACAAAAAAAGCGGGCGGCGACAGTCGATGATGTGATGACCCTGCCTGATTTGTCTAACGCGATCACGCGGCCTGGCGAATTGTCCCTTCGCGACGAATCTGAATCGCTTGAAGTCAGTCGAGAGGGCAGTCATTTGGGTGTTGCGACGCAGATATCAGGTAACATCATTGCTAACGAAAGCGTGTCGATTAAAGGGCGCGTTGTGGGAGCTGTGATTGCAAAGCATCAACTGATTCAGTTAAGCGCCAGTAGCGAGGTCAGCGCTGACCTGGAGGGAGGTCATGTTTGTATCGATGGTCATCTGGACGGTGATGTCCATGCCAGTGACCGATTGACCCTGATGCCCAGTGCCAACGTGCGTGGTGCGATGTCAACGAACCGCTTTGAATGCCATTCAGGCGCAACGATCACAGGCACCGTCGCAGCTCAATCCACCGGCAGGTTGACATAAAAAAAAGCCCGCTAGGCAGCGGGCGCGACGTCAGCGTGATCAACGTCAAAGGGAACCTATCCATCAACGTAGTTAGCGACTACTTGTGGATCGGTAGGGGACTTTGGGGCGGGTAGCCTAGAGGCGTATCAGGTAGTCAAAGGCGCCCAGCGATGCCTTGGCACCTTCGCCCATGGCAATGACGATCTGTTTGTAAGGCACGGTGGTGACGTCACCGGCGGCAAAAATACCCGGTACCGATGTCTGGTCTCGGCGTTGAGGATAATATCGACATTGGGCAGGCTCTTAAGCTTTTTCTGCAGGACGGCGTCGGCGCGCATTTCCCCCATGAATTCGATCAGCGTCACGTGCCCGACAATGCCTGCCAGGTCAATCGCGGCCTCTGCGCCGGAATTGCCACCGCCAATCACGGCGACATGTTTGCCCTTGAACAGCGGACCGTCGCAGTGCGGGCAGTACGCCACGCCTTTGTTACGGTAGGTCTGCTCACCGGGCACGTTCATTTCACGCCAGCGCGCGCCAGTGGCCAGCACCAGCGTCTTGCTTTTAAGCGTTGCACCGGACGCCAATGTTACTTCGTGCAGGCCGTCTTCGGTATCGGCGGCTTTGAGCGAAGTGGCGCGCTGCAGGTTCATCACGTCGACGTCGTAATCCTTAACGTGTTCTTCCAGCGCGCTGACCAGCTTGGGCCCTTCGGTGTGCGATACCGAGATGAAGTTTTCAATGCCCATGGTGTCGGCCACCTGACCGCCGAACCGCTCGGCAGCAATACCGGTATTGATGCCCTTGCGCGCCGAGTAGATAGCGGCGGCGGCGCCCGCGGGCCCACCGCCAATCACCAAGGTATCAAAGGCGGCTTTTTCGTTGAGCTTTTTGGCTTCGCGCTCGACGGCACCGGTATCCACTTTGGCAAGAATTTGCTCAAGGGTCATGCGGCCTTGATCAAAGGGTTTGCCATTAAGGTAGATGCTGGGCACCGACATGATCTCGCGGTCTTCTACCTCGTCCTGGAACAGCGCGCCGTCGATGGCAACGTGGCGAATATGGGGGTTGAAAATCGCCATCAGATTGAGTGCCTGGACGACAAAGCACATCGTCACTGGTCTTGGGCGGGTGCCCGCCCACCTGTAGTAGGGCCAGGACGAGCGAAGTAAACTCGTGGCCCATGGGAATGCCCGCAAACACGATGCCGGTGTCTTCGCCGGGCCGTGTAATGGCGAAAGAGGGCGTGCGTGGGTTGTTGCCTTCCGTCGACAGGGTGATCTTGTCGCTCAAGCCGCTTATATCTTGTAGCAGGCCGAGTAATTCCTTCGATTTATCACCGTCATCCAGCGAGGCGACAAGCTCAAGCGGACGGGTTACTTTTTCCAAATACGCTTTTAGCTGATCTTTTAAATTGGCATCGAGCATGATCGAGACAACCTCTTGGCTTGCAAAGGTGGGAGACGGTAACTGGGTCGTCGGTTGCGGGGTATCAGACAACGGCACCCGGGAGATGCCCGGGTGCCTGTCGAAAAACTAACGCATTGCGGCGCGGTGAATATCGTTAGATCTTGCCGACTAGATCCAGCGATGGAGCGAGGGTCTCTTCGCCTTCTTTCCACTTGGCGGGGCAGACTTCGTTGGGGTTGGCGCGCACGTATTGAGCAGCTTTTACCTTGCGCAGCAGCTCTTCGGCGTTGCGGCCAATATTGCCGGCGTTGATTTCAACGATTTGAATCTTGCCGTCAGGGTCGACAACAAAGGTGCCGCGCTCGGCGAGGCCTGCGTCTTCAATCAGAACTTCAAAGTTGCGTGAAATACGTAGCGTCGGATCAGCAATCATGGGGAACTGCAGCTTACCGATTGTTTCAGAGCTGTCGTGCCATGCCTTGTGGGTAAAGTGCGTATCGGTGGAGACGCTGTAGATTTCGACGCCGAGCTTCTTGAACGCGTCATAGTGGTCTGCCAGATCGCCAAGCTCGGTAGGGCAAACAAAGGTGAAATCTGCTGGGTAAAAGAAGAAGATGCTCCACTGGCCTTTTAAATCGGCATCAGAAACGTCAACAAATTCACCGTTCAAATAAGCGGTCGCGTTGAAGGGTTTGACTTCAGAATTGATTAAAGACATTCAGATCATCTCCGTTAGTAGCAAATAAAAGTCGAATATTTTGCGAGTTAGACTAAGGACTAAGAGGCGCCTGATAAAATTGGGAAAATACATCGCTTAGATAGAGATAGGCTATTAATAGGGCTGTTATTCGCCAACGCGATGCGTTGTGCTTCGCTGGGGATGGGATTGACCACTACCGGACGCAATACTTTTTTGTGCATAGTCTTGCGA
>JAIVHM010000132.1 GCA_020201095.1 Halomonas sp.
GTGGGTATCAGCAATGTGCCAGACTGGGGCATGGTGCCGATTCACTTCCTCACCAAGTTTTCCTCCTCGCTGTTTATCCTGGTGTTTGGTGTCGCCCTGGCCGTGGCGTTTCTTTCCCACGTGCATCGTGAAGACTGGCCCAAGCGCCGCCTGAAACTCTGGCTGCGCGCGGTGGAAGTCTGGTTCTGGTACAAGGCACTGTTGATCATCGAAATGCTGCCGTTCAACACGCCGAGCGAAATCGTCGACGCGCTGCTCTACGGCCGTTTTGGTATCTGGGTAGAAATTCTCGGCTTTTATGCCATTGCGCTGCTATGGGTGCCGTTAATTCTACCAGTGTGGGCGCGCGCGCCGCTTTGGAGTCGCCTTGCCACCATTGCTGGGCTAACCGCTCTTGCGGCCTGGCTGCAAGGGTTTTCTTTCGGCGGCAATGACATCCTCAAGGCGCTGCTGGTGGATCATGATGATCACTACGCCTGGGGCCAGCTCAGCCGGGCGCCGCTTATTTTGCTTGGGCTGTTATTGGGTGAAGCGTTACTGCGCTGTTCGGGCGACCCATTGCTCAAACGCCGCCTCACGCTCGTCTTGTTAGGTCTGGGCGCGCTCATGATCGCCGGGTTTTATGGCCTGGCGCTTGCCGGTGGTGATGTTCACGCGGCCATGCTGGCGGTCGCCAATAACGAGGGTAAACACCCCCCAGGGTTAGCCTTTATGCTGTTTAGCCTGGGCGGGGCGCTGGTGATATTCTCCCTCACGCTGGCGGGGGGCGCCAAAGCGGCCATTGCGCTTAAGCCGCTTACCCTGGTCGGCTCCGATGCGCTTAAGGCGTTTATTTTCCATATCGTGATGATTTTTCTGGTGCTGCGTTTTTTGTTGGAAAGCGAAGGCGCCTACAGCTATCCACAGGCGCTGGGTGTCGGCGGGCTGTTAATCCTTGGCACTGCGGCGTGGATTTGGCTGACCCGCTGGATGAGCACGCATCGCTAATTCAACCCTAGGAGCTAACACGTTGCGAAACTGGTTTTATGGCAGCCTGGCTGTAGCCGCACTGCTTTTTACGCTGCCCGCTCAAGCGGAAGGCTACGACGCTCATTGGTACCATGAGGTCGACAAGCGCAGCGCCTGGCAAAGCGATCTCGATGCACGAATGAGCGCATTGGAAGAGCGCTTCGCCGGTGATATAGGTGTCTACGTGCAAGACCTGACCAGCGGTGAGGCCTTCAGCTGGCGTGCCGATGACCTCTGGTACCTCGCGTCACTGATCAAGATTCCGGTCGCGGCGGAAGTGTTGGGTGAGCGGATACCGACCAGCGAACGTTTGACGCTTAAGCAAAGCGATTTTGTCGATGGCGCAGGGCCTACCAACTGGCACGACCCCGGCACGCCGATCTCGGTGGGCTATTTGTTGGAGCACATGATTACCGTGAGCGATAACACCGCCACCGATATGCTGATTGACCGCGTTGGTCTGGATAACGTCAATCAACGTGCCCAGGCCATGGTGGCGGCCAACGGTGGCGACCCCACAGCGCTTGGGCCAATCTCCAAGCTGGTGGGCGTGCGCCAGGGCGTTTACGGTGAACTCCACCCGGAGGCGCGCCAACTGGGCGGCATGGATTTTATCGCCCTACGCGAATCTTCGGTGAGCCAGCGACACCGCGCGCTGGCCGAGCGCTTAAACGTGTCGCCTCAAGCGCTCAATCAACCCGATTACCATCACGCCTTTGATGCCTATCACGCCAGCGGTGAAAACGTCGGTACCCTACGTGCTGTCGGCGATGTGCTGGCAACGCTTTATCTTGGCGCCATGCCCGACCTTCAAGGGTCGCCCCGCGATGAGGTGCTCGCGCTGATGACTAACACTACCTCCGGAGAAGAGCGGCTAAAACAAGGCTTGGGCGAGCGGGTGAGCTTTGCACACAAGACCGGCACCCAGGACCGGCGCAGCTGCGACGCTGGAGTCGTGCAACGAGATGACATGCCCAACGCCGCCTGGGCCGTGGTCACCTGCACCCAGGGGCCAGATGCAGTCAGCGAACACGAACGTGCGCTAGCAGGCGTCGGGTTAGCCCTGCGGCGCAGTGGCGCATTGGGAGCGCCCTGGTAGCCAGCCGTTTTTGTACTGCCCCGTGCTAAACTAACGCCCGCGCCATTCGCCACCCGCGGCCTTTCAAGCGCTCAGCCGTATCGATTTACAGATCCAGCGCGGCGAAATTTTCGCCTTGCTGGGCCCCAATGGGGCGGGCAAAACCACGCTGATCAGCGTGGTATGCGGATTGGTCAACCCAAGCGAAGGCCAGGTGCTGGTGGACGGCTTCGATAACGTCGCCGACTACCGTCAAGCCCGCGAGCGCATTGGCCTGGTGCCTCAGGAATTGACTAACGAGGCCTTTGAAACCGTTTGGAACACGGTCAGCTTCAGCCGCGGGCTGTTCGGCAAGGCGCCTAACCCGGCGCATATCGAAAGCGTGCTCAAATCGCTGGCGCTGTGGGATAAACGCAATAACCGCTTGATCACGCTGTCTGGCGGTATGAAACGCCGCGTGCTGATCGCCAAGGCGCTGTCCCACGAGCCGCGTATCTTGTTTCTTGACGAACCGACCGCCGGTGTTGACGTCGAGCTGCGCCGCGAGATGTGGCAGGTGGTGCGTGAGCTGCGCGATAACGGTGTGACCATCATTCTGACCACCCACTACATCGAAGAAGCCGAGGAAATGGCCGACCGCATCGGCGTAATCAACAACGGGGAAATCGTGCTGGTCGAGGACAAGGCAGCGCTGATGAGCAAGCTGGGCAGCAAGCAGCTGACGCTTTACCTCAACGAGCCGCTGGAAGCCTTGCCGTCCGCCCTCGACCGCCCCGAGCTCAGCCTGTCGGCCGAAGGCCATGAGTTGGTCTTTACCTACGACGGCCATCAGGAAGACGACGGCCACGGTATTCCCGCGCTGCTCACCGACCTTGAACGCGAAGGCATTACCTTCAAGGACCTGCACACACGGCAAAGCTCGCTGGAAGATATTTTCGTTGATCTGGTTAAGGAGCGCGCATGAATCTCTACCCTGTTCGCGCCATCTACATGGCTGAAATGGCGCGTACCCGGCGCACCCTGCTGCAAAGTATTGTCTCGCCGGTAATTTCGACGTCGCTCTACTTCGTCGTTTTTGGCGCGGCGATTGGCTCGCGCATCAGCGAGATTGATGGCATCAGCTACGGCGCCTTTATCGTGCCGGGCCTGATCATGCTGATGTTGCTGACGCAAAGCGTATCGAACGCCTCGTTCGGGATTTTCTTTCCCAAGTTCTCTGGCAGCATTTACGAGCTGCTCTCGGCACCCATCTCGTACCTGGAAATTGTCATGGGCTACGTGGGCGCGGCGGCGTCCAAATCGATCCTGCTGGGGCTGATCATTCTCGCCACCTCCGGGTTTTTTGTGCCTTTGGAAGTCGCGCATCCCTTCTGGATGCTGACCTTTCTGGTGCTCACCGCGGTTACCTTCAGCCTGCTGGGCTTTATCATTGGCATCTGGGCCGAGGGCTTTGACCGCTTGCAGTTAGTGCCGCTGCTGGTGATTACCCCGCTGACCTTTCTGGGCGGCAGTTTCTACTCTATCGACATGCTGCCGCCGTTCTGGCAGGGCGTTACGCTGCTCA
>JAIVHM010000185.1:0-941 GCA_020201095.1 Halomonas sp.
CCATGCTTCCTCGGCTTCTAAATCATTGCGCTGTTGCGGGCCATATTCTGTGCGCCGTGGAATAAACGCCGTTTTCATCCCCAATGCACGGGCAGCACGCAGGTCAGAATTATGCGCCGCGCATAGCATCACCTCTTCAGGCGGCAGGCGCAGCAGGCGGCAAGCCCCTAAATAGACCTCGGGGTCAGGTTTATAGTGCTGGAATAACTCAGCGCAAAACACCATATCCCAAGGCAGTTCAGCATAACGGGCAACATCCACCATCAGTGAAATATTACCGTTGGTCAGGGTTGCGATGATGTAGTGCTCTCTCAATTGCTGAAGGCCACGCAGAACATCCGGCCAGGGGTCTAACTGGTGCCAAAAGTGATTGATGCGATCAATGGTCGCCTCGTCTAGCGTCACCCCATGTTGCTTGAGTAGTTTGACCAGGCTTTCCCGATGCAGGTCGTCCAACCCCGTCCATGGAATTTCGCCTTTACGCACCCGATCCATAGAAGGCGCATAATGCTGACGCCATTGATCCGTCAACGCTTCACCGGGTAGCTCGATCCCCAACTCCTGCTCTAACGCCCGGAACAGGTTAATCAAACTGGAACGCCAATCAACAATAGTACCGAACACGTCAAACACGATGGCTTTCATTCACGCCTCCTTGCCGTTGGGTGGTCATTAATAGTCCCAATAGTGTCATGGCGATCAGCAGGCTCCAGCACAAAGCCAGCTTTATCGACGGTTCCGACTCTGCAACATAAGCCACCCAAGGGCCGTACCAGCACCAGAAGCCCGACGATCACTGCCACCATGCACACCATTTCAACTTAACAAACGTTTATCCACAACGGCTTTAACTCTTTCACGGGCTTCACCCTGCAGCGTGTTCAACGGCTGGGGCAGGCAGGGTTGGCTGACGTTGCCGGTGAGCTCGGCGATGGTAGCGG
>JAIVHM010000185.1:1015-9170 GCA_020201095.1 Halomonas sp.
CCGGAGGCTGCCGCCGTAGTCACGGTAAAGCGCCCATAGCGGCTCGAGCGCTTCGGAGCGGGCCATCGCTTGCTCGGTATCGCATGCCTGGGCGGCGCGGGTGAGCGCCAGCGCCATGTCCGGGTAGAGCCCGCCGATCACCGAGTACCAGGCATCGCACCCGGCGAGTAGCCCTGTGGCAGCGGCCGGGTCGCCGCTGATGCCGATGGTCACGTCATTGGGGATTAACGCGCGCAGCCCAGCTACGCGTGCCTTGGCAGCGGCCCGGTCGTTCTGCACCGGGGGGATTTTGATGGAGCGCACCTGGGGCAGTTGGGCGATGCGCCCGTGCAGTTCGTCGCTGAAGTTGAAGTGCGTGGTGCCGGGGTTGTCGTACACGCAGAGCGGCACGCTTAGCGAGCGGCAGACCGTCTCGTACAGGCTGAACACTTCCTCATCGGTAAGCTTTTGATACGACACCGGCGCCAGCAGCACGCCGCTCGCGCCTGCTTGCTGGGCATGTTCGGCGTTGATCAGCACATCGCGGGTGCGTAGCGCGCCAATACCGGCGATGACGGGCACTTTGGCGGCGCTTTCCACACTCAGTTTGACCACGCGGGCGCGCTCGTTACTGCTCAAGTAGGCGTAATTGCCTGTGGAGCCCAGCACGCCGATGGAGTCCACCTCCGCTTCCGCCAGGCGCGCCACCAAGCGAGCAAACTCATGCTCGTGAATGCCCTGCTCGTTCATGGGAGTCAGCGGGAATGCGCTCAGGCCGGTCAACATGGTGAATCATCCTTTGATGATGCTTGGGCCACAAAGCTCAAGCCGGGGTTGGGCAGAGGGTTCGATCCCCTCGAAAATCGGCGTCGCAGACACCTCTTTTACCACAGGTTAGCCTCCCGCCTGAATTGGACTCTCCCGGCGATGGGGGTATGATTCTGGTCGGCATTTTCATTTCTGTTGGCATTTTTATGTCTGTTGACATGCCTTGTCGAGGTCGCTTTTGTCAGCAAACGCTCCCTCATATCCATCATCAAACATGGGAGTTCCTATGACCGACACCACACCGCATGACACCAATACGCTATTTATCGAGATCAGCGGCTCTGGCTTGCCGGAGGTCGATGGCCTTTATGTGCCTTCAGAGGCACCGCCCGCCAAGTCGGAATCCGGCACTGTTTCCAGCACGGGGTTCTGGAACGGCAAGATGGCCTGGGACCGCGCCGATGGCAAAGCGGCCCGCAGCCCGGCTATTTCCTATTCGAACAGCTACAAATCCTGGCGTATTAGCCGTCTCGATGGGCATCTTGCCTATGAACTAACCTGCGACGACGAGCTGCCGCCCACCGACCGGCCCTGGAACGTGTATAAAATGGGCGTTGCCCCTGCTCCCAAGGTAGTCATCCATCACGTTGATCCGCGTGAGCCCTGCCCGGCACCCAATGTGGTTTACGTACTGGGCGGCCCGGGTGCCGGTAAAGGCACCATGTGCGAGCTTGCCGATATTCAACTGGGCTGGACGCATCTCTCCACGGGTGATCTGTTGCGCGCCGAACAGCAGGCGGGTGGCCCGACCACCGAAGTCATCAAGGAATATATCGCGGCTGGCAAACTGGTCCCCAACGAGATCGTCGTTCGCCTGTTGAAAGACGCCATGGAGCGCACCACACGCACCACCGGCAAGCGAAACTTCCTGATTGATGGTTTCCCACGCTCGTTGTCCAACCTTGAGGCCTGGTACGAGGTCTTTGGCCGAGAGATGGAACTCCCGACCATGTTGTACCTTGAATGCCCTTACGAGGTTCTCGAGCAACGTATTCTTGGCCGCGCTCGCTATTCCGATCGGGCAGACGACAACGTCGAGGCCATGAAGCTGCGCTTTAACACCTTCAAGGCGGAGACGTTGCCCACCGTCGAGCTGTTCAAGCGTGAAAACAAGTGTGTCGAAATCGACACCAGCCAGGATCGCGAAGCGGTGTATGAGGCGATCTGCCAACAGCTTGCGCCCTTTACTGAACCGCAGTTGCTAGCACAACCTTACACCGAGAAAGCGGAAATACTGTTGGGATTGAAACCCTACCCAGCTTCCTAATCACGTACCCACTGGTTGGCCTCGGCGCGCTCATTTCAGTGAGCCACCGGGGCCTTCCTATTTGGCTAAACGCTTAACCCCGCGACACGTCATCTTAATTGATTCGCTACGGCACCCGCCACTGACCTTCCCAATGATCGGCACGAGAAAACCCTGCACGGCGATGGTCGGGTCCCAGGTGCAGCGCGTCTATCGTTTGTATGTCTAGACGTAACACCCCAAAGGCCGTCTGGTCAGGCGTTTTGGCGTATGCCAGGGAATCTGCAATCGGCTTGCCCGGTGCTAAGCCACTGCTGTAGGCGCTGCGTGAGTGTTCGGGAAGGCGCTGCCAACGCTCGGCAACCTCAGCGCCCTCTAGAATGGTGACCTCGGCTGCTAGGCGTATTTGTAGATGCGCAGACGGGTCCCATACATGCAGCTCAGCAAGCAGGTTAGCTCGCAGCTCGGTCACCTTGGCCGAGTGGAGATCGGTGTAGAGTGTCAGCGTTGCCGCTTGTTTATCGGCGTCGCGTAGCACGACCGTGCGGGCTTGTGGCATGCCGTTGGCGCTAACGGTGGCGAGCGTAGGATGGCGCGTGGGCGCGTGGCGGTCATGTACACCGCGGATTAGCCGTGACCAGATATGGTCATGCAGCAACCCAAGATCCGCTGCCCAAGGATGAGGATTCGACACTATGGCTTACCTTTCTCAAGCGTATCATGTGGTGAAAAGGTGACGATTTCTTTGGGATCGATCCAGCCAAGCTCAAGCCCAACCGTATAAAAATGGGTCACTGAAAACTCGTTAATATCGCTTGCCTTGTGCGCCACGGTGATGCCACCGCAGAGTTCACGGCAGGCCGCTTTCGTCACTTCCTGGAGCAGGGCAAAATCGAGGAAGTAGTCTTTTAACGCCGCTTTGCCCAACGCGCGGAGCTTTTGATTTTTTCGCTCGATACCCAGTGCCACGGCGGCTTCAAGCTGTTGCATGGCACCCGGCTGACGCTCGTTCAGTACCTGTGCGAGCTGCGAATACTTAAGCTCGAGCACCACATTGTCCCGGTCGGCATTGGGCGAGTGGTAGTCTGCAATGTCTTCATCAAGGCAAACGAGCCCCCGCGATAGGCCAAATGCCGATGCGATGCGGGGCGTGATCGCCGCGATACCACGCTCTTCCAGCGGGTCGCCCTGAGTCACAATGAGCTTGGGCTTATCCGGACGGTGGTGCTGCCAGTGCGAGGTAAGCCGTGCTGAGAGTTGTGACGCCACGCGAGCAGGGTCTCTGGCGTCATAGCTCCCCATTCCCTCGATAACAACAGGGTGATACTGGCTTAGCGATAGTAATGCGTCTTGGGTCAACGATATTCATCCAGCGGCGGTACTATTTAAATTAAAAACCAATGCCCAGGCGCAGCGCCTGGAGGCCGTCAAATTCGACACTGACCTCGTCAGAGAAGACCGGGTGCCCCTGCACGGTCATATCCACGGTCGCTTGAGCGCCCTGATACGTAAGGGTGATGGCGATATTGGCCGAGGTACTGACCGGCGCCGTCAGTCCGTACGTCACGTCATCGACGTTAACAGACGAAAGCCCGCGATCTTCCAGCTGCTGTTCAACTTCTTGTTGTACGGCCACGCCGTAATAAACGTACAAACCAGCGTAACCAAGCGCCAGCACGATAATCAGTGAAAAAAGCTTTCCCATGCAAAATCCTCAAGAGTATGACGTTGGCATCACGCTGGGCGTAAGGGCTTTTCAGCGCCTGCCAACCCCGTCCGAGAGGTCAGGGCCGGGATGCAGGCGGCCCGGCCAGCGTAACACCATGATCGCTAGAACGTTGCGGTGTTCACCACCCGCCAGGCTTCCTCGCCCCGAGGGCGATGTGATGATGCCCCTGGCCGGGTCCACCGCCGCCACCAGCGCCTCACGCACACGGCTTACCAGCGGGTGGTCCTCTCGGCCCGCCAGCAAGAAGGCCAACGCCACCTCGGCTTGGATGTCGGCCGTGGCCCGGGTCAGGATGTCGGTTGCCTCCCGCTCCAGCGCTTCCAGCACCCAAGCGTGCACCGCCGGGTCAACCTTCCGCTGGTAGTAGCGGCTGTCAGCGATGACGAAGTGGGTCAGGCCATAGAGCCAGTTACGGTACTCGGCGGCGTCGAGCGCGGCGACTCGCTCGGGCGGGTAGTGGCGGCGGAAGGCTGCCTCTACTTCCCGGCGCAGGTCCATCACGCCGAGCTGGTGCAGGAAGTACGCCTGATTGGCTACCTGAGACGCATAGATCCCGATCACCGCGGGGTCGGTCAGGAAGGCCGCCCAGTCGACCTCTGCCTGGTAGCTCAGCGCCCGTTCGTGGTCCTCAATGGTTGGCAGCAGGCCGTAGTACTCGGCCTGGACCAGCCGGAACAGCAGCGCCTGGGCGAAGGCGACCTCCTCCCACTCACTCAGCATGTCGCGTCGGGCGCGCTGCTTGGTCGTGCGCTGCAAGTAGTTGGCAACGATCTCCCGGCTGCGGGCTGCCGCGTAACCGGGCTCGGCCAGGCCGACGATGTCCTCCTGGAGACGCGCCAGCAGGCGCTCACCATAGGCATGATTGAGGGCCAGCCAGCGCGGCTCGCCCGTCAGGCGATAGAGCCGCTGGGCAAAGTGGCGCTGTTTATCCTCAGACAGCGTCGGCAGCGCCTGCTCGTAGACCGCCTGGATGGCCAGACCGGTGTCGCGCTGAGCGTCACGCTCCGCTTGTGGCTCCATGGCGGCGCAGCCGGCCAACACCAGCAGAATCATCAGTAAAAAGAGCTTTCCCATACCGAATCCTTGGTGGTGGTCGCTAGCGATAGGTGCCTGTATTGATAGAGGCGTATACC
The DNA here is from genome assembly GCA_020201095.1 of Halomonas sp. Classification (GTDB taxonomy): domain Bacteria; phylum Pseudomonadota; class Gammaproteobacteria; order Pseudomonadales; family Halomonadaceae; genus Vreelandella. The sequence continues at coordinate 5,931 of JAIVHM010000185.1, forward strand.
TCACCTTTATTACACTTTAAATTTTTTGCTACAAGACACCCTCCACCTGGTGCTGCTTGATATCGACTTTTCGACACGCCCTAACACTTTCCGCCAGCTCGCTGACCAAGCCGTGTACCCGTTCTACCGCGTCGTCAGGAGTGTTGGCGTGTTCAATACAATCAACCAGCGCGGAGCCAACCACGACCGCATCGCTGTAGCGTCCAATGGTGGCGGCCTGCTCGGCGGTGCGGATGCCAAAGCCGACGGCGATGGGTAGTTCGGTATGTTCACGCAGGTTGGCCACCGAACTTTCCAGCCTTTCCGGCGTAGGGGCATTGCCGCCGGTGACGCCCGCCACGGAGACGTAGTAGATAAACCCAGAGGCGTTCGCCAGCACCCTCGGCAAGCGCTTGGCATCGGTGGTCGGGGTGGCCAGGCGGATAAAGTCGATGCCGTGCTGAAACGCTGGCTGGCAGAGCTCTTCGTCGTGTTCGGGGGGCAGGTCTACCACAATCAGGCCGTCTACCCCTGCGCGGGCGGCATCGGTCAAAAAGCGCTCAACGCCGTAGCAGTAAATGGGGTTGTAGTAGCCCATCAGCACAATCGGCGTGGCGATGTCTTTTTCGCGGAAGCGGCGCACCATCTCAAGCGTTTTGGCCTGGGTCTGGCCATTGTTCAGGGCCCGCTGCGCGGCTTTTTGAATCGCGGGGCCATCGGCCATGGGGTCACTGAACGGCATGCCAAGTTCGATGATGTCCACCCCGGCCGCGGGCAGCCCCTGCAGCAGGCGGCGAGAGGTATCGGCATCCGGGTCGCCAGCGGTCAAGTAGCTGACCAGCGCCGGGCGGTTTTGCTGCTTGAGGGCGTTAAAGCAGTGTTCAAGACGAGTGGATTTAGTCATTTTAGTCTCCTGAGTCGCGCTCATTGAACGGTCTCGCCTAGATGATGGGCAACGCTCATCATGTCCTTGTCACCACGGCCGCTGAGGTTGATCACCATCAGGTGCTCGCGGGGCAGCTGGGGCGCGCGCTTGGCGACTTCGGCCAGCGCATGGGCGGTTTCCAGAGCAGGAATAATGCCTTCCTTGCGGCAGCACATCTGGAACGCTTCAAGCGCTTCGTCGTCGGTGGCGGAGACGTACTCAACGCGCTTCTGCTCGTGCAACCAGGCGTGTTCCGGCCCGATGCCGGGGTAATCCAGCCCCGCGGAAATCGAGTGAGCGTCGGTAATCTGGCCGTCTTCGTCTTGCAGCAGATAGGTGCGGTTGCCGTGCAAGACCCCAGGTGTGCCACCATTCAGGCTGGCAGCGTGCAGGCTGCTTTTCACGCCCTTGCCGCCTGCTTCTACGCCGATCATCTGAACGTCCAAGTCATCAAGGAACGGGTAGAACAACCCAATGGCGTTTGAGCCGCCGCCCACACAGGCCACGAGTGAATCCGGCAGTCTGCCCTGCTTTTCGAGCATCTGGGTGCGAGTTTCATGGCCGATGACGGCCTGGAAGTCGCGCACCATGGCGGGGTACGGATGCGGCCCAGCCACAGTGCCAATGATGTAGAAGGTGTCATCAACGTTGGTGACCCAGTCCCGCAGCGCTTCGTTCATAGCGTCTTTTAGCGTGCCGGTGCCGGAAGTGACGGGAATGATCTCGGCACCCAGCAGCTTCATGCGAAACACGTTGGTCTGCTGGCGCTCGATGTCGGTGGTGCCCATGTAGATCACACAAGGCAAGCCAAAACGCGCCGCTACAGTGGCGGTCGCCACGCCGTGCATGCCCGCGCCGGTTTCGGCGATGATGCGCTTCTTGCCCATCTGCTTGGCCAGCAACACCTGGCCAATGCAGTTATTAATCTTGTGCGCGCCGGTGTGGTTGAGTTCTTCACGTTTGAAGTAAATACTTGCCCCGCCAAAGTGCTCGGTCAGCCGTTCGGCGAAATAAAGCGGGCTTGGCCGCCCCACGTAATCGCCTTGGAAGTAGGCCAACTGGCGCTGGAATTCCGGGTCGTTCTTGGCGGTAGTGTATTCGTCTTGCAACTCCAGAATCAGCGGCATCAGGGTTTCGGCGACAAAGCGGCCGCCGAAGCTGCCAAACAGCCCGTTGGCATCGGGCAGGCTCTTGGATACGTCTATAGGTTGATTCATCACGACCTCGTCATGCGAGTTGAGTATGTGATGAGGATAAGGCAAGCGCGTGAAGATAAAAATCGATAAGATGTCAGCTATATGTGAGCTGGAGTCACGCATTTATGAATAACAGCATGCCGCCACTTAGCGCCTTGCGCGCGTTTGAAGCCACTGCACGGCTCGGCAGCGTGACCGCCGCTGCCGAGGAGCTAAGCGTCACCCACGGCGCCGTCAGCCGCCAGTTGAAGAGCCTGGATGAACATTTTGGCGTGGCCCTGTTTAGCAAAGCGGGCCGTGGCATTGTGCTGACGCCCCACGGCGAGAAGCTGCAAAGCGGCCTTAGTGACGCCTTTGCTCAGCTGCGCGATAGTTGCGCCTCGCTCAAACTTGATGTGGAAGAAGCACCCTTCACCCTCGCCTGCCCTGGCAGCCTGTTGGCCCGCTGGTTGATTCCCAGGCTGGACCGCCTGCACCGTGAACTGCCCGAACTGAAGTTGAAAGTGGTGGTGAGTGACACCGAGCAGCCCGGCAAGCAAACCGACGCCAGCGCCACCCTGGCGTTTTCCGAGCCACATTGGCCCGCGGAGGTAGACATCGTTGAGCTTATCCCCGAGCAGATTTGCGCGGTGGCGAGCCCACAACTGGCAGCGCAGTACGACCCCGCCAACCCGGCAACGCTATTCGACAATACGCTGCTATACACTGCCTCGCGCCCTCAGGCATGGCCGCAGTGGGCCCGTGCCCAAGGGCTTGAGCAGGCACAGCTTGAAGCGGCGCTAAGCGAAGGCCAGGGGTTTGAACACCTTTACTACTTGATGGAAGCGGCCGTAGCGGGGCTGGGGGTGGCAATTGCCCCCACGCTGTTGGTGGAAGACGACCTGAAGAGCGGGCGACTGGTGGCGCCATGGGGCAGTATCGAAACCCCCGCCCGGCTCTGCCTGTGGCTGCCCAGCCAAACCGACTTACTCACTCACCCTCGCCGAAGCGAGCCACTGGCGGAATGGCTCAGGCAGGAGCTCGGGTCGAGAAAGGAGTAAATAATCGCAGCCTATCTTAGGCTCTCCTACTTAATAACCTCTTCAACCGGCCGCTTGCCATCCAGCAGTACGAATTCTTGATTCGAAACATTGGATTGCA
>JAIVHM010000185.1:9195-14164 GCA_020201095.1 Halomonas sp.
ATCGCCTTGATCGGGGTGCCCGCCTGTTGGGCCAGCTCGCAGAACTGCTTGCCAATCTTTCCGTTCGCGCCGATCACTAACGTTGTCATAACGTCTCCTTGTGAGTTGCCTATGTAGACTAAATGCTGGCAAAGAAGACAACATTCAACCCAGGGCGAACAAGTGAATGATCAGTCGCCTTCAGGCACCACCCGCAGCAGCTTGCCTTCCGGGCTGTCAGTGAGCATGTAGATCGCGCCTTCGGGGCCTTGGCGCACGTCGCGAATGCGTTCATCCAGCTCGCCGAATAGCCCTTCGATGTCCTCGGCACTGGAAGCGTCGTCGGATAACCGCACGCGGCGCACTTCTTTATTGACCAGCGCGCCGACCAGCAAGTCGCCCTGCCATTCGGGGAACAACTCGCCGCTATAGAGCGCCATGCCGGAAGGCGCAATCGAGGGTGTCCATTCAAGCGTCGGCGGCTGGGTGCCTGGGTAGACTTCGAACGGTGTCACCCGTGCGCCGGTATAATCCAGCCCGCCAGTGGCGATCGGCCAGCCATAGTTAGCGCCTGCCTCGATGATATTGATCTCGTCGCCGCCGCGCGGGCCGTGTTCGTGGGCAATCAGCCGCTGATGTTGGTCGTCAAAAACCAGCCCTTGCACGTTGCGATGACCAACGCTGTAGATTTCCGGGCGAACATCACCGTGGTAGGCAAAGGGATTGTCCTGAGGCACGCTGCCATCCGGGTTTAGCCGCACAATGCTGCCAATATGGTTGCCCAAATTCTGTGCCTGCTCGCGGTAATCAAAGCCATCACCCAGGGTCAGGATCAGAGTGTCATCCGAAAGCCAAGCGATGCGCCCACCGAAGTGGGCAGCGCCCTGCTTGGCGGGTTGGGCACGAAATATCTCGCTGACGTCTTCCAGGCTATTTTCTGCAAGCGTCGCCTGGGCCAGGCAAGTATGGTTGGCCTCTGCATTGCCGCAAGCGTAGCTGAGATACACCTGCTGGTCGTCTTCAAACTGCGGCGAAAGCGAAACATCAAATAGCCCTGCCTGGCCGGAGGCATATACCGCTGGCACGCCACCTAGCGATTCCACTAGCGTTTCGCCTTCATCGCTTAACAGCCGGAGCCGACCTGGGCGCTCGGTGACCAGCATGCGCCCGTCGGGTAGAAAGGCAAGCGACCAAGGGTGCGCTAAATCGTCGGTCAGCGTTTCAATATGATACGGCAGGTCTTGCGCCTGAGCAGGTTGGCTAATGCCAGGCAGAGCGGCGGCCAGGCTACCGACAGCGAGCAACACCGCGAAGCCGGAAAACCCACGCGGACGCTTGGCGCTGAGGGTTCGGCGACGCAGCCCCGCAAACACGGCACCGGCCACCCCCGCGGTCGCCAGCATGGCAACCAGTCCAGTAATACCGCGCGTTGCGGCCACCAAGGTAGGCGGTGGGGCCAGCGTGTTAACCAGCCACAATGTGACCCACAGCCCGACGATCCCGGCGCCCACACACAGCAGCATTGGATACCGGCCGCCTAGTCGACGAGAGAGCAGCACGGCCGCGGTTTGGGAAACCACGAACCCCACGCCAAACAGCAGTGCATAAAGCGGCGCAAAACTGAGCAAATCCTGCCAAGTGGTGGTGATTCGCACGTCCGGCGGTATTGCCACGCCCATCGATTGCAATGCTGCCAGGTTAAGCTGGGTTTGCACCACGCTGCCCAGCATCACCCCTACCAGCAGGGCAATTATAAAAGGGACAACGTTAGCTAATATGCCTGATGGTTTGGTCATCAATTTGCTCGGAAGATGGAACAGCTTGCAAGCCTCACAGACTAGCAGCTTCTGGGGCAGCCTGTGCGTCAGCGACGCTACTAATTGATTCAACCATCGGCATGTCGCCCGTCGCTCATTTGGAATACCCCCCGAAAACGAGTAGGGTTATTAAACGTACATTCAATAAAGGGAAACACTTATGCAACGTCTTCCGCTAGCGACTGCTGTATCGCTGGGTCTTTTCGCTGGTGCTGCCGCCACCCATACAATGGCAGACACAACGCCACTAGAGCAGCAGCTAAAAGATCTGCAATCCTTTCAAGTGATCGCCCACCGGGGTGCCAGCGGCCATGCGCCGGAAAGCACCATGGCCGCCTACGAACTGGCTCACGAGTGGGGCGTCGATTACCTGGAGCTGGACGTGCAAATCACCTCCGACGGTGAGCTGGTGGTGTTCCACGATGACACCATTGAGCGCACCAGCGACGGTGAAGGCGAGATTAACGATTACACCCTGGAAGAACTCAAGGCGCTGGATACCGGCACCTGGTTTAACGAAGAAAATCCCGACAGCGCCGACACGGCCTTTGAAGGCGCGCAGATGCTCACCCTGGACGAGCTATTTGATCGCTTTGGCCACGATGCCCGCTACTACATTGAAACCAAGTCGCCGCAGTTGAACCCGGGTCTGGAAGAAGCCCTGGTAGAGACGCTTGAAGAGTACGACATGATCGAGAGCGGTCGCGTGCTGGTGCAATCGTTTGAGCAGGACAGCCTGTTGAAAGTGCAGGAATTAAACGATGACGTGCCGCTGATCCAACTGGTGTGGTACTACCCGAGCGAAGAAGACGATTCGAAACTGGTGGAATGGACGGACGTTACGCCGGGGCCCGCCGAGATGACCGATGAAGACTTTCAGGAAGTCGCCGATTATGCCGTGGGTATCGGCACCAACTTTATCTACGACGGTGAAGAGATCATTGACGCCGACTTCGTTAAGCAAGCCCAGGAAAACGACCTGCCGGTGCATGTGTATACCGTCAATGAAACCGAGGAAATGGAGCGCCTGATGGGATGGGGCGTCAACGGCCTGTTCACCAACTACCCAGACCGCCTGTTAGAACTGGTTGAATAAGCACCCGCAAGCCATCCATAGTAGACGCCCGGATTAGCCGGGCGTCGCAGGCCGCTGAAAATCGTTGATCGTGATACTGGCAAACTTTTCTAGGAAGAACACCAACGACTCAGGATGACGGAAGCGCTGGCTGAAGGCTTCCTGACCCTCCGGTGAGTGACGGGTAATATTGGCCTCGTATTCATTGCCCACTTTAAATACGTTGGCATGGTTTTCCCGCTCGCCCTCGCGGTGAACAGCGGTGAGCGCGGTTTGCTGATTCAGCATGACGCGCAGGCGACTCGCGTCACTTCGCTCGTCTTCCGTGGCCCACAAGGGCTGGTCGCGGTTACCGTAGTGATAGAGCATCACTGCCAGCAATATGGCAAAGATGCTGGTGGTCAATATCCATGTCAGCGTGACGCCTGACACCGACACTTGCAGCATCACCACGAATTGCACGACCGCTCCGGCGGCCAGGGCAACGGCCAGCGGCCGCCACATGCGTGGGTTCATTACCCTGCGCTGAAGGCTTATTCCCCAAAGCCCCAGCACGGCAAAAAAGCCAACGACCAGATACACCGCCGCGAGCAGCGTCCCGCCCCCCATCAACACGGCAATGATGCCGATCACCAGTAACAGGCTATAAAAGGCTGCCAGCAGGCAGTAGGCACGCGTTAGGGTCATTGGATCCTCCTGTGCATCGTTATTGTTATGGCCTTGCCCCGAGTATAGCCAATTCACCCGAGCATGCCCGCGCCATGATGCATTAGCCCGATTTATACCAGCAGCGGTTAGACGGGCAATCGCCAGGCTGGTTATCAACGCTAGCTGCTTGACTCACCGCTGGAGTCGCCAGGCTTGGCCTTTAAAGAGAGATCTTTGTCGCCGCGGATTTGTGCGTGGCTAATCAACGCAAAAATAAAGGTTCCACCAATGACGTTACCCGCAAGCGTGGGTAGGCCAAACTGGAATAGCAACTCGCTCCAACTGATATTACCGATCAGCAGTAGGTAAACCCCTTCGCTCGCGCCCACCACGATATGGGTGAACTCGCCGATCGCCATGACGTAAGTAATAATGATGATGACCCATACCTTGGCTTGCCCTGCGGCGGGAATCAGCCATACCAGCGTGGCGATCATCCAACCGGCAAGAATGGCTTTGGCAAACATTTCATAGGGCGAGTTTTCCATCATGTGCTCGCCTAGCGCGGTAAACGACGCATGGGTGGCCGAGTCAAACATCGGCATATACAGAAACGTGGCGGCAGAAAGCGCAGCCCCTAATAAGTTACCGATGAGCACCACACCCCACAGGCGCCCAAGGGAAGCGAAATTTTTCCGTGTGGGCTGACTCATCACGGGCAATACGGCCGTCACGGTATTTTCAGTAAACAACTGCTGGCGGGCCAGAATCACGGCAATAAAGCCGATGGTGTAACCCAGACACTCAATCAGAAACCCTACATCACTATCCGGCAGCTTGGCGTGCATGACACCCCGCGCCACCATGGAAAAACTCATCGAGATGCCTGCGGCCACCGCCGAAAGCAGCAATGCCATGGAACCGCGCGCCAGTTCCTTTTGGCCATCCATGCGCAGCCGCTGGTGAACGGCGGCGGCCTGAGAAGGTAGCTCGTTGGCTTCTTGCTGCTCGGCGTCACTGGGGTTGTGCTTCGAGCGCTCGACGGTGTCGTCGGTCTCTTGCTCACCGGCCGCCTCAGCTTCAAGGCCACCTTCAAAATCATCTTCTGCATGATGCACTTTTTTGCTCATGACATTGCGTCCTCTGCAAATAATCCTAATATCCTGCGAAACAACAACTACTAGCCTAGCGGTAACCCTGAAAATTGGATAGCAATCTGCTACCGGATGGGCCTGCGAGCATCGGGTCATTCAGATACAAAAACTAACCCCTAGGTTTCAGTAAAAAGCCTTACGAACAACGCAGTGAAGCGTGTGTCAGGCTATACTTAGACATGATGTTTTGACCTGCCCGTCCTCAACGATCGTGGGTTATCGTTGGGAATGGGCAAACAATCCCTGAACAGAGCCACATTGAGGAGGGCAGGTCATGACCAAGTTTAGCGCTGAAT
>JAIVHM010000029.1 GCA_020201095.1 Halomonas sp.
TTCCAGGACTTGTTGGCACCGTAGAAACGTACCATCACGGTAACCAGAATCAGCGGCATTAAAACACCCACGATACCGTGAGTAATCGCCACTTCGCTGGTGACAAGCTGGAAAAACACGTCCCATGTAGAGCCCGCTGACTCCAGGTCAGACGTGATACCGGCACGGTCCAGGCCGCTACCCACACCCACCACGATGGGGGTGCCGACGGCGCCAAAAGAAACCGGCGTTGACTGGATCATCATGCCGACCACAACCGCCGCCAGGGCAGGGAAACCCAGGGCGACCATCAGCGGCGCTGCCACTGCGGCGGGGGTGCCGAAACCGGAAGCCCCTTCAATAAAGCAACCAAACAGCCACGCAACGATCAGCGCTTGGACGCGACGGTCGGGGCTGATACCCGAAAAGCCGTTGCGAATAGCGGTAATGCCGCCCGAATGCTTAAGCGTATTGAGCAGCAGGATCGCGCCAAAAATAATCCACAATAGGCCTGCCGTTTGGATCAGCCCCTGAATAGTCGAGGCAACTATCCGCGAGAAGGACATGTCCCAAACGGTGAGGCCAATGATGGCCGCGGTGAGAAAAACAATGGGCATAGCGATCTTGGCCGGTATCTTAAAGCCAATAAGCAATACCCCCGCTATCAAAAGCGGCGTAAATGCCAGAAGTGCAAGGATTGATTCATTCATGGGAGGAACTACCCCTTGTTATTGATCGTTTGCTCCACAAAGATGACGAGCCGTATCACGGCATTAGCTGTCAGGATGAAAGATACGGTGCTACCGATAAGATGACCACTAGCGGAAAATTGGTAAGACCAATAATGACCGGTCTAAATGTCGTTTTCCAACTTGGTGGGTTTTATTCAATTATATGTTTTTATTATTTTTTTTAAGTTTTTTGCAAGTGGGTGTCGAGCGCTGTTCATTAGACTAATAGACAGTACCTTTAGCCTTTTAGCCGCCAGTGAAGCGCCGCTCATCGCATGCGCTTGCGTCATGGATGACTTGCGGCCATTGTTGGAAGGCTATGATGCCCAACCATTATGACCAACAGCAACCAGGAGCCGATAACGGTGGCAATAAAACTTTATGACCTGTGCGGTCGCGACGAAAGATTACGCTTTTCTCCCTTCTGCTGGCGAGTGCGCATGGCGCTGGCCCATAAAGGCCTTGAATTTACCACTCAGCCCTGGCGGTTTCTTGAGAAGGACGCCATCGCGTTTTCCAATCATGACAAGGTGCCGGTACTGGTGGATGGTGAGCAGGTGGTGAACGATAGCTTTGATATCATGCACTACCTTGACGATGCCTATCCCCAGGCGCCGATTTTGGGCGATGGCGTCAATTATCAGCGGGCGCTGTTCTTCAAGCATTATGTCGAACGTAGCGTGACGCCTGCGCTGTTCAAAATTGTCGCGCTCGATTTACTCGCCGCGATCCATCCCGACGACCGCGACTACTTCCGCGAGACCCGCGAGGCGCGTTTTGGCTGTACTTTGGAAGCACTTCACCAGCCAGAGCAGGGGCGCGCGCAGCTCAAACAGGCGCTTGCACCGGTCTACGCACAGCTGAAAGATAACGACTTTATCGACGGCGACTCGCCAGCGGGGGCTGATTACCTGTTATTTGGCAGCATGATGTGGGCATACACCGTGTCGAACGAGCCGTTGGTTGACGCTGAGGATGATGTGGATCAATGGTTTCAGCGCATGCTGTCCGTCCACGATGGCGTTGCCAGCAAGGCCACTACGGTGAGGGATATTGCCTAGTCGGAAATTTATGTTGCACTGCACAAAATCGACTGCTAATGTGTGGTGTAGCAGAGGCGCCGACCTTACTGATGTTTCCTTATTCAAGGCGCGCCTATGTCGTTTCTCACTTTAAGGAGATAGCGCGATGAATAAAGCCGCCGAAAAAGCCAGCCAGCAAGTCGAGTCCATCTTTGTATCGCCGATGCGTTCCTACACGCTGACAGCGCTGGACTATTACGATCAGATCGTTAGCGCACAGCTTGACGCTGTTCGTGCCTACTCGGATCTGAGCGTTGCCCAGGCCCGTACCTGGCTGGACGTGAAAGATGCTGACAGCTTCAAGAAAGCCATGGAAAGCCAGCAGAAAGCCACCAGCGATCTAATGGAGCGTATGAAGGGTGATGGCGAAAAAGTCACTTCCATCAGCCAAAGTTTCATGAAAGACAGCCAGAAAATGGCCGAAGACACCACCAAGAAAGCGGTAGAGACGGCCAAGCAGTAAGCCTGGCCACTATCGTCTAATCGCTTGGTTTAATGACTGCGCTCTTTTTAGAGCGCAGTTTTTTGTTGGGCGCTGTATACAAGCGAGTAATCGACCGCCAAACCTACTGTTGAGGTTCCGTGGCTCGTGCGCGAAGACGTAGGCGGGCGATGCGGATGATTTGCTCGATGGCGGTTTTGCGCTCCGTTGCCGCGTCGTTCCCAAGGCGCTTTGCGAATGCCGCCAAAATGGCGTGCCGATCAAGCCCTTTCACGGCAATCACAAAAGGAAAACCGAATGTTTCCTTGTAGTCGGCGTTAAGCTGCTCAAAGCGGGCAAACTCTTCAGGCGAGCATTGATCAAGCCCGGCCCCTGCCTGTTCACTTGTAGAATCCTGCGTTAGCTTGCCTGCCAAAGCGGCTTTGCCAGCGAGGTCGGGGTGCGCTTGAATCACGCGGATCTGCTGTTCACTGCCTGCTTTCTGAAGTTGAAGGCCCATCACGTCAGCCAGAGCATCGGGATGGTCGTGAGCCGAGGTCAAGCCGGTTTCCCAGGCGGCCTGCGCGACCCAGGGGGAGTGCTCGTAGATACCGCCGTAATGCTCGATAAAGGCGTTAAGAGATAGCTCACTCGGGCGGGGCTGAAGGCATAATTCGGCGGGTGACGACATGGGGCGCTCCGGGCTAGGCTGAGAGTGTGGCTCTCAATGTATACAATAAAATAAGCTGACGGTACTCTAACGCCATCGACACGAAACACAAAAGCAATGAGGAGCCACCATGGGATACCTGACGACTCACGTGCTGGATACCGCACTTGGCTGCCCTGGCCAGGGCATTGCTATCGACATACTGCGGCTAAACGGCAGTGAACGGCAGCATCTTCGTACTGTGACCACCAATCAGGATGGCCGTTGTGACGCGCCGCTTCTCGAAGGTGATGCCTTTGCGCCTGGTGAGTACGAACTGTGTTTCCATGCTGGAGACTACCTTCGCACCAAGGGCGTTGACGCCGCTGAACCGCGCTTTCTTGATGTTATTCCCATCCGTTTTGGCGTGGCGGATGCCGAGCAGCATTACCACGTACCGCTATTACTCTCGCCGTATGGCTACTCGACCTACCGGGGTAGCTGACGGCATCGCCCGAACCTTGAGGCTTGATTGCCGTCACGCGACATTAATACACGAGGAGAGTCCATGAGCGAGGCGCAGGTGGCCGTACCCCGCAAGCGTTCAAAATCCGATGGCGATGCGCGCCACGAGGCAATTTATCGTGCCGTGAGCGACGCCATTGTGGAGCAACGATTAAAGCCCGGTGCGCGGCTACGCGAAGACGCCCTGGCCGACGTATTCAGCATCAGCCGCACGGGTATCCGCAAAATATTGCAGCGCCTCGCCCTAGAGCAACTGGTCACGCTGACACCACGCCGGGGCGCAAGCGTCACCCGGCCCACTGCCGATGAAGCGAAGGATGTCTTTGACGCACGTCAATTGATAGAATGTGGCCTCATGCCCGATATCGCACGGCGCATCACTGATAAAGATGCCAGTGAGCTGCGCGATATGGCCAAGCGCGAACGCCAAGCGCTGCGTAACGGTGAACAGAGCGCTGCGATACGCCTCTCCGCAGACTTTCACGTACGTTTAGCGCAGCTTTCAGGCAATGCCACCTTGGCGGAATTTGTCGAGCGGCTATGCTCGCGCTCATCGTTGATTCTTGCCGTCTATGGCCATCGTGGCCATTTAGGTTGCGAATCCCACGACCACGACGATCTGATTGGCTACCTGGAGGCAGGCAACGGCGAGCGCGCCAAAGCCTTTATGAGCCGCCACTTAAAAGCCATCGAAGCCTCGCTCTCGATGGTCGAAGAGGAAGAGAACGTGCCGGATTTACAGCAGATATTTGGGGGGTAAGAGCGTTTTCGAAACGCTCAAAAAACGCGCTTGGAGCTTACATCAAGCTCCAAAACGCCTCGACCAAGGGGTTTTTTAGGTTCTTCTTTAAGGTAAACAAACCAATATCGTAGGGCTCGAGCCCCGGCGTCACGTCAAGCACGCGAATGCGATCCACCAATGGGCTGTTGTCGAGGACGATTTTTGGTACCACGCCAATCCCAAAGCCCAAGCTCACCATACTTACAATCGCCTCATTACCGGTGACCTGTGCATAAATGCGCGGGGAGACGTCTTGCTGACGAAACCATTCATCCACGCGGGCTCTGGAGACACCACTTTCCGATAGAATCATAGGAATGTTGGCCCACTCCTCCGGTGTGGTGGGCGTATGGCTAGGCACGTTCGGCACTTGCTGTTCAAGCGGCGCAATAAACAGCAACGGCGACGTAGCGATCGACTTGAATGCCAGGCCTCTGGGTAAGTTGGCAGGTTGAGCCGCAATGCTAAGCTCCTCTTTACCATCTAAAACATGCGCAATAGCGTGTTCTGGATCACCCGTGCGCAGTTTGATTTCAATCACCGGGTAGGCAATACGAAAGCGGCGCAGTAGCTCGTGCAAAAAGCTGTAGCTGGCAGTGACGGAGCCATACAAGCTGATTTCACCGCTTAATTGATCCGGATTGTCGGTCAATTCGTGACGAATCAAATTCCATTGGCGGCTGGCATCGCGGGCGTAGTTGAGAAATTTTTGCCCTGCCTGGGTCAACGCCACGTTACGGTTGTCGCGATTAAACAGCGCCACGCCCAGCTCGTCTTCTAAATGACGTATGTTACGCGACAAGGCAGAAATGCTGATATAGCACTCATCGCTAGCGCGCCCAAAATGCAGAGTTTCTGCCAGGGCGAGGAACTGTTTTAACGTTTTAAAATTCATAAATGCCAGGATAATGCAATTTTGCAAAAAAAGGGACATGCTGTTGCAAATATATCAATTTAAGAAATGGTCTTTTTTGGTTAGATTGGCCCTATTCATGCAACGCTAGATCCTGCATCTGGCGACTGTGTCACTCTTTTAAGCGTCGGTGTGCCTTACATTGATGCTGTACTCGTAAATTTAGGATGCTAACGATGGCTAACTACTTCAATACCCTGCCGCTACGCGAGCAGTTGGCTCAACTGGCCAAATGTCGTTTTATGTACAGCTCTGAATTTGCCGATGGCGTAGAAGCGCTAAAAGGCAAAAAAATGGTCGTGATCGGCTGTGGCGCTCAAGGCCTTAACCAAGGCTTGAACCTGCGCGACAGCGGCTTGGATGTTTCTTACGCATTGCGCCCCGAAGCCATTGAACAAAAGCGTCAATCCTGGAAAAACGCCACCGAGAACGGCTTTGTGGTGGGGACTTACGAAGAGTTGATTCCCACGGCAGACGTGGTTTTGAACCTGACGCCCGATAAGCAGCACAGCGCTGTTGTTACGGCTGTTATGCCGCTGATGAAAGAGGGTGCCTGCCTATCCTACTCCCACGGTTTCAACATCGTAGAAGAAGGCATGAAGGTCCGTGATGACTTGACCGTCATCATGGTAGCGCCCAAGTGCCCTGGTTCTGAAGTGCGCGCTGAATACGTGCGTGGTTTCGGTGTGCCCACCTTGATCGCTGTTCACGAAGCCAATGACCCTAAAGGCGAAGGCCTTGCCCTGGCAAAAGCCTACGCGGTGGGTACTGGCGGCCACAAGGCGGGCGTTTTGATGTCTTCCTTCATCGCCGAAGTTAAATCCGACCTGATGGGTGAGCAGACGATTCTCTGCGGCATGCTGCAAACCGGCTCTCTCCTTTGCTTCGACAAAATGATCGAAGAGGGCATTGAGCCTGGCTACGCCGCTAAGCTGATTCAGTACGGCTGGGAAAACATCACGGAAGCGCTGAAGTACGGCGGCGTGACCAACATGCTGGATCGCCTGTCTAACCCAGCCAAGATCAAAGCCTTTGATCTTGCTGAAGAGCTGAAAGACATAATGCGTCCGCTCTACAACAAGCACCAAGACGATATCATGAGCGGCCAATTCTCTAAAACAATGATGGAAGACTGGGCGAACGATGACGCTAACCTTCATAAATGGCGTGCAGAAACAGCAGAAACCAATTTCGAGAAAACCCCTGCGGGTGATGTAGAAATCACTGAACAGGAATACTTCGACAATGGCATCTTGATGGTAGCGATGGTCAAAGCAGGCGTTGAACTTGCTTTTGAAACCATGACCGCGGCGGGCATTATCGCCGAGTCTGCCTACTACGAGTCTCTCCACGAAACGCCACTGATCGCCAACACCATCGCGCGTAAGAAATTGTATGAAATGAACGCGACCATTTCTGACACAGCAGAATACGGTTGTTACCTCTACAACCATGCTTGTGTGCCGCTGTTGGCTGACTTTATGAAAGGCATTAAATCCGATGTCATCGGTAAAGGCCTGGATCTAGACGATAACGGCGTTGATAACGCGCGTTTGATCGAAGTCAACGATGCCCTTCGCGCTCACCCGGTTGAAGCCGTTGGTTCAGTGCTTCGTGGCCACATGGCGGATATGAAAAGAATCCTTTAATCGGCTGGTTGAGTTGTTGATTAAACAATAGCCAGTTAAGGCAACAAAAAAAGCCGGGATATCGTCAAGATAGCCTCGGCTTTTTTGTCTCTTTTTTATTCAAGCCTGATTTTTCTAACATTGTAAGGAACATAGCGATGGAGCCTTCAAACCGCTTAGCGCGTATTCAGCTAAACAAAGCGACGATCAGTTTTGATGATCGCTTCACCCTAAGCGAGATTGATTGGACCATCGAACCCCACCAGCATTGGATCATTACTGGCACCAATGGTGCGGGCAAATCGGCCCTGGCGGCCGCACTTGCAGGCGTTGGCAAAATTGAAGCGGGCAGTGTCCAAGGGCTTCCCAAAAACGTCGGTTTGGTCTCTTTCGAAGCGCAAGCCGAGCTCATCGCCAAAGAGCTGAAAAAAGACGACGCCGATATCATGGATGTCATTTCACTCGGTACACCCGTTAGTGAAATGATTTTCGAGCAGTGCCAAGACCCTGAACTTGCAAGCGAGCTGGTCGAGAAGTTCGGGCTGACGAAACTCCTCGACCGCGCCTTTCGTAAACTCTCCACCGGCGAAACCCGCAAGGTCATGCTGATTCGCGCTCTATCCAGCAAGCCCGACTTGCTGATTTTAGACGAGCCGTTTGATGGGTTGGACGTCGACACCCTCGCCATGCTGCAAGCCCATCTCTCATCCATCATCGACACCGTTCCCATGGTGCTGGTACTGAACCGCTTCGATGAAATGCCAGACTTCATCACCCATGTGGCCTACCTAGATAAGGAGCGTGGGGATACAGACCGTTCGGATAAAAAGAGAAGAGATAAAAAGCGGGGAGATAGCGGGCGATTAGTGCTCACGGTAGACCGCCAGGACGATGCCGCCTTCAACGAGTTGTACCAATTGCTGCATTTGAAAACCAGCGATCTAAGCGTGCCCGAGGCCGACCCAGCCAACCAACTACCCGCTCTCGACCCCAGTCAGCCGTTAGTCAAACTCAAGCAAGCGACGATTCGATACGGCGATACCGTGATTGTCGATAAGCTCGATTGGACGATAGAGCAGGGCCAGCATTGGCAGCTAAGTGGCCCCAACGGTAGCGGCAAAACTTGCGTGTTGTCCCTGATCACCGGCGACCATCCGCAGTGTTACACCAACGATATTTTCGTGTTTGGCTTCCAGCGAGGTAACGGCGAAAGCATTTGGCAGATCAAGCAGTTTATCGGCTATGTCTCCACCGCCCTGCAGTGGGAATATCGCGTCAGCACCAGCTGCAAAAACGTGATTATTTCCGGCTTCTACGACAGCATCGGCATGTACACGAAAGCCACCGATAATCAGAAACAAATTGCCGACCAATGGCTCGAACTGCTGGGCATGCAAGACCGCGCCGATCAGCCCTATAACAAACTCTCCTACGGCCACCACACGGAAGACAAGATAAAGGAAATAGACAAACATTTGGCGCTGGAGAAGAATCACTAGCTGGCGGGGCAGGTCGCTGTCTTGGCAACTGGCTCATGCTCCTTGATACGAATATCAGGGGCGTGACGAGGGGTGTTACGCCTGGGTTAAATGCTTGAATGCGCATAAACTAATGGCGTGCATCAATCAGCCACGTGTTATTTTAGTCTTCGTGAAACAACAAAAAACGCCACCGGCGGTGTGCCAGTGGCGTTGGGTCTCGTTAGCCGCTAACGAAGGCTAATCTGTTTTAGCTTGTCTTCTGCTCAGCAAGGCTGGGGTCTGTCTTAAACTGCTGCATCAAGCCATAGTAGAACAGCCCGCCAAGGCCTGCGCCCATCAGCCAGCCGTAGCCATTCAGGCTTGCCAGCGCCGGTACCAGCACGGTAGAAAGCGAGAAGAGAGCCGCCACGCCAAAGGCGATAAGCGCACGGGTATTCCAGCCGTTTACGTAGTAGTAGGCACCGCCCGGTTCGGAGGAGAACAGCTCCTGCATATTCAAGTGTTGGCGCTTGATCAGGTAGTAGTCGACCACAATGATGCCGTAGAAGGGCGCGACGATGGCGCCTAGCGCATTCACAAAGCCGGGTACGCCAATCTGGCTGATGACTGAGACCCACAGCGCGCCGACAAAAAACGCGATGATCGCCGTAATCAAACCACCCGTCTTAAAACTCACCTTGCTGGGAAACAGGTTGGCGAGATCGTAGGCGGGGGGAATAAAGTTAGCCACCAAGTTGATCCCCACGGTGGCAGCAAAAAAGGTCAGGGCCGCCACGATCGTCAGCGCCAGGTTATCCACACGTTCGACAATATCGGAAGGATTGGTCAACGCATCGCCGAACAAGACCATTGTGCCAGCGGTGATGATCAGCGCGATAAACGAGAAGAACGCGACGTTAAGCGGCAAGCCCAGCAGGTTGCCCAGCTTCATCTGGCGTTCGGTTTTCACAAAGCGGGTAAAGTCGCCGAAGTTGATCACCACCGCCGCGAAGTAAGCCAACATGGTGCCCACAATCGCCATGAAGGCGCTAACCGGGTGCGTGGTGGTATCGGCTTCGCCACCGCTGAAAATCGTGCCAATCGCGGGTAATAATTCGCTGCCAGCCTTGACCCAGACAATGATCATCAGCACCAACATCATCACGTAGACCAGCGGGCCTGCAAAGTTGAGGAAGTGCTTAATGCGCTCGATGCCCTGCCAGAAAATCGCGATCTGGAACAGCCAGACAATGACGAACGATATCCACGCCACGCCGGATAACCCGAGGAAAATGGCGTCGTCACCGCCGCCGAACAGCGCTGTTAACAGAAGTGTCATGGCGGTCGAGGCAAAGTAGGTTTGTACCCCGTACCAGAAAATCCCCACGATGGCGCGTAGCATCGCAGGCAGGTTGGCCCCACGCACGCCCATGCTGGCGCGCACCATCACCGGAAAGGGAATGCCGTACTTGACGCTGGGCTTGCCGGTGAGGTTGACCAGAAACATAACGATCACGCCCGCCAGAATGATGGCGGCCATGACCGCCCAGCCATTGAGGCCGTACGTCAAAAACAGCGAAGCGGCCAGGGTGTAGCCAAACAGGCTCTGGATGTCATTGGACCAGACGTTGAATATCTCAAACGCTCCCCAGTTGCGGTCCTGGGGTTTCAGTGGCGCGAGATCCTCGTTATACAGTGTGGGATCGATATGCTTGATATCCAGATCGCCGACGTCGTTACGCTTATTCATGGCATTAACCCTTTGTAGTGGCGAGTGGATTTACGACGTAAAGCGC
>JAIVHM010000133.1 GCA_020201095.1 Halomonas sp.
AGATCAAAACGGGCATCACTGTCCCCGAGTTCGGGGTAAGTTAATGACATGAGCCGTATACGTGGCCCGTATGTACGGTTCTGTGAGAGGGATGAGGCGGTAACGCCTCACCCTACTCGATTTTAATGATTTCCTGCCTGTATAACTTCTCGATTAACTCATTAAAAGTTATTCATTGCTTAGTCAGTATCTAAAATATTTTTCGTAATTGACTAAAAATCAACTAGACTGTTGTCAGTTGGCTTTTTTACAGCAATAATGAATATGCATTCTGAACTAATGGATACTGACAATGTCCGTTTTGGTATCTTATCTGGTTTGACCTGATGTTAAAGGATTCCCCATGTCACTACTTAACGAATACATCCAAAAAGAGCAGCAGCTGAAGCAGCTTCAAGAAGATCTTCAGCGATTAGAGGGTGATCAGCGCCTCAAGAGTGAGCTAGAGTTTAAATCAAAACTTGAAGCGCTCATGAATGAGTTTGGAAAGCGCCCAGGCGATGTGGTTGCATTACTAGACCCTGCCGCTGAACAGCGTGGTGCAAAGCCTGCTGCTAATAATGCAGGCCGTCGTAAGCGTCGTTTAAAGATCTACAAGAACCCTCACACAGGTGAGGTTATCGAAACACGTGGAGGGAACCATAAGGGGCTGCGTAGCTGGAAAGATGAACACGGTGATGAGGCCGTTGAGTCTTGGCTAGTCCGCATGGAAGACTAGTATCGCCAAGCCGGCATTACTCATAGAAATGCCGGCTTTATAGATTGCCTCGATAATGCGTTTGTTCATTGATTCAGCGGAACCCTCAATTCCAAATAATCGGACTTCCACAGCACCATGGGAGCTTCTCCGCTGATATAATAGCCTTTTCGTTTATGCAAAAGTTCCAGCAGCATACTGGTTAGTACACGTGAAAGTTGTGAAAATTCCTGAAAGTATGTGCTTGCATAGTGACGCGTCGCGATATTAACCCGACGGTAGGGCGCAGGCAGCGGGATGTTTTTCATGTTGTGAAGTGTTTCCAGATATAGCCCGATGTCGGTACGCACTGGATGTGCAGATTGATCGCTGAGGGCGTCGATTTTTTCGCTCAGTAGGTCAGGTAATGATATTGCAGGCGTCGAGTCTGTCAAACGTGCTTGCAGGCTTTCTAACTGGTGGCTATGGTAAGCGCTATCTCCGAGACCCTGAAGGTGCTCTGGGGATTTATATAGCCGCATGAGAACGGCCTGCCGTGCCGGGCATTGCTCAATGCGCGTCGTGTAACCGTAAGAGGGTATCTGCTGGTGCATGACATGGCCCATGTTTCTCTCGGTAAGCACTTGGCGTTGTGTGAAAGTAATGACGGAATTGGCGCCGCACTTGAGAAGCGGAATACCCGAGATGTTGAGCAAGATCGTCAATACTCAATGGCTTATCAAGTGTGTCTTGTAGCCAGATCTCAGCTCTTGTCATTGCATTGAACATTATCTGGCCTCCCATGCATGAGTCTTATCGCCAGACGGTGTATCTGGCGGTAATGTGCACCCTCCCGGTGCCTTGGTGTCGTGAATATGCCCCTCCATGTCAGTACAACGTGGCGGCGGTTTTTCAGCCCCAATGTTCACATTGCAGTCCAGTGATTACATTGCAGCGTAGAATTGCAGTGATCGCAAAATATGCAGTAATACGTAAGTATTTTTTACTATTTGCACCGATGCATAACGATGCTCTCTTTATGCTAGTAACAGCTCTCGAAGGCAAGTTGGCTTTGGCTTTTTACGCGTTTGGGCACAGTTTTTGGGAAAATCGCCTAATAAACAGGCGTGTTCCTCAATTGAAAAGGTGTGGCTGTCATATCAATGAAATATCAAAAAGTTCAGAAACCCATGGACGAGCGAGACAAGCTTCGTAAATTTCGTGAATTGGATGATGCGTTTGCGCAAGCACTACGTCAGTTGGATGACCCTGGCGGGGCGATGGATATTCCCACCGGGCCGCCAGTGCGATCCTTGGAGGCGCTTGAAGAGGAAGATGCCGAAAAGCAGGCTCAATTACGAGAGGAGGCGTTTCAGCAGCAATTTGAAGCATTGCTGACGGAATACCACATTGATCCCCACGAGCTGCGCGTTCTGATTGAGACCTTGCTGATAACGGGACGCTGGAGCGAGGAGCAGGTGCCTGCCTGATGTCTGTTTGCTTAAACCGGGCTTCTTAAGCCTTGAGTTTAAATAAACTTAGCGATAGCGGTACACGCGCAGGCTGGGTAGAAAAACATCGGCTTCCAGTTTTTCATCGCGCCGGGTCGCACGTGTCCGTTGCGGCCGGGGGTGAGTTGGCGGTGCCTTGATATCAGGCATACCTATACGCTCATTGGGAACAAAGAGGGGCATGGAAACGTTAAGTGCTCGACGCGTATGCCCATCCGCTAGTGAGTGGCTAAAAAAGAGATTTGCGCGCATTAGCGGTGCTTGGGTTTGAACTTGGGCAAGCGGTTCTTCGCTGGGCAGACCCGAAAGACGACTTAGTTGCACTTTTATATGAGGCGCATCAGTATCTAGCCGAAGTAGCTTTTGTTCGGCCTCCCTCACGGTGATGCGCTTAATCGAACGTCCGCTTTGATACCAGGCAAAGCGCACTTTTGCGACTTCGGCATCGGCGATAGGTAACTGACGCCAGCATTGCTTTAAATGTAGCCGCGCCAGCCCCTCTTTACGCAAGACACGGTTAATATCCGGGTGGCGGGTGGTTAGCTGTGCTTTAACGCCACTTAGTGCTTTAGGGGCGGTGTGTTTAACCTTCTGCAAGCCTGCACGGAATGCGTCTTTCGCTATGTTTACATTGCGAGCCGCATTGATAAGCTCATCGTTGGCCATAACGATGCCTAGGTAATTGCGTGTTTCCCGACCGTCCTGTCCCGTCTGATGCCAGACATCAAAAAGTCCCGCTCTAAACCAGTCTGGAGAGGAATTATCTGCGGGTGACAGTTTCCATGTGGGCGGACGTTGGGCTTCATAGTGCGTTGCGAGTTCGTTCAACGCTGCCATCAAATCATCAAAGCACTGTTCTAGGTGCTGCATGAGGTGGTAGGCAGGGTAGTCGTTTGCGGTCATTTAGGAGAGCGGCGCATCGCGATCGGCCCTTGCCAGTAAGGCGTCGATATCTGCTTCGTCCATGGCGTTTTCACCGGCTATTCGATGAGATTCTTCCGCCCAGGCCCCCAGGTCTAGCTGCTGGCAGCGTTTGCTGCAAAATGGACGGAACGGACTCTCGCTACTCCATGCAACGGTTCGAGAGCATTGAGGGCAAGCGACTTCGAGTGGGCTGTCGTTAGCAGGTTGAGGCATAAAAAATCCGCAGCTGTAAAACATAATAAAGTGATCGAGGTAGCCTGATAGACCGCAAACGGGTCACAAAAGACGTTGCGCGCGATAGTATTGATCAAGTCG
>JAIVHM010000030.1 GCA_020201095.1 Halomonas sp.
GGCGTCGTGCGAGCGGCGTTTTCAATAACAGGAGAATGACTCATGAGCGACGCTCCGAAGCGTTAGGTGTTTTATTAGGTTCGGCCCATTCGGGGCGGCGCTTTTCAAAGAAGCTGGATAAACCCTCTTGCCCCTCGTGGCTGACGCGCAGCTTGGCGATAACCTGGCAAGTATGCTCGCGGGTGTCGTCACTGTCGGGCGTTTGAGCCACCGCGGCCATCAGCGCTTTGCTAGCGCGCTGGGCCTGGGGCGAGCCCGCGAGAAGCGTTGCCAGCATGGCATCCACAGCGCTGTCTAACGCTTCATGCTCAACTACCTGGTGGGCTAAACCGAGCTTAAGAGCGGTTTCGGCGTCCATCACTTCGGCGGTTAACGCATAGCGGCGCATTTGCCGCTCGCCCAGGGCGCGCTGCACGTAAGGGCTAATCACCGCAGGTGATAAACCAATTTTGACTTCCGAGAGGCAGAATTTAGCTTTTTCAGAAGCGATCACCACATCGCAGCAGGCGGCAAGACCCACCGCGCCACCAAAGGCAGCGCCTTGAACGCGACAAAGCGTGGGGCAGGGCAGTGTATCGAGCCCATGCATCAAGGCGGCAAGTTTGCGGGAGTCGGCGAGGTTGTCTTCCAGGTCGTAATCGACCATGCGCTTCATCCAGTTTAAATCGGCACCCGCCGAGAAGCTTTTGCCTTCGGAAACCAGCACCACCACGCGCACATCGCCTGCTTCGGCAAGAGTGTGCAACTGGTTGAGGTGTTCATTCAGTTCGGCGATCAAACTATCGTCAAAGGCGTTATGCACCTCGGGGCGATTTAGCATTAGCCAGGCGACGCTGCGCTCGTCGATGGTCAGGCTTGAGTAGGAGGTGTTATCTGACATATTGGACCTCGTTAGCAAAGCTGGAAGCTGCAAGAGCGGCGCTTCGCGCCTGGAAGCTAGAAGAAACCCCGATACCTTGCCGCTGAAGCGTGAGGACGAGACTTCCAGCTTATCGCTTCAAGCTTCAAGCTCCCTTGCGTAGCAAGGGGGTTACATCCGGAACACGCCGAAGCGCGTCTCTTCGACTTCGGCATTCATCGCGGCGGCTAATGAAAGCCCCAGCACGTCGCGGGTTTGCAGCGGGTCAATCACGCCGTCGTCCCACAAGCGAGCGCTGGCGTAATAGGGGTGGCCTTGGTGCTCGTACTGCTCGCGGGTAGGCTGCTTGAAGGCTTCTTCGTCCTCTTTGCTCCACTCGCGGTCGTCGCGTTCATGCTGCTCGCGTTTGACCTGAGCCAGTACGCCCGCCGCCTGCTCGCCGCCCATGACGGAGATGCGTGCGTTGGGCCACATAAACAGCAGGTTGGGGTCGTAGGCGCGACCACACATGCCGTAGTTACCCGCTCCGAAGCTGCCGCCAATCAACACGGTGTATTTGGGTACTTTGGCGCAGGCCACTGCGGTGACCAGCTTGGCACCGTGCTTGGCAATGCCTTCGTGCTCGTACTTGGAGCCGACCATAAAGCCGGTAATGTTCTGCAGGAAGATCAGCGGAATCTTGCGCTGGGCGCAGAGCTCGATAAAGTGCGCGCCTTTCACCGCGCTTTCAGAAAACAGCACGCCGTTGTTGGCCACAATACCCACCGGGTAGCCGTGGATATGCGCAAAGCCAGTGACCAGGGTTTCACCGTAGTAGCGTTTGAACTCATCAAAGTCGGAGTCATCCACGATACGACCAATTACTTCCCGCACGTCGTAAGGCTTTTTCAGATCGGTGCCCACAATGCCGTATAGCTCAGCAGGATCGAGCTTGGGTGGCTTAGGTGCCTGCATGGCGAGCTTGCCGCGCTTTTGCCAGTTCAGTCGCGAGACACAGGCGCGGGCCAGCTGCAGCGCGTGGGCGTCGTTTTCCGCGTAGTGGTCGGCCACGCCGCTGATTTTGGCGTGAACATCCGCACCGCCCAGGTCTTCGGCGCTAATGCTTTCACCGGTGGCAGCTTTTACCAGCGGCGGGCCACCGAGGAAAATCGTGCCCTGCTCTTTAACGATGATCGACTCATCTGCCATGGCAGGCACGTAAGCGCCGCCCGCCGTGCAGGAACCCATTACGACGGCAATTTGCGGAATGCCTTCAGCGGACATGGTCGCCTGGTTGTAGAAGATGCGCCCGAAGTGGTCGCGGTCAGGGAAGACTTCATCTTGCATAGGCAAGAAGGCGCCGCCGGAATCGACCAGATAAATGCACGGCAGGCGATGCTTGCGGGCGATCTCCTGGGCGCGAATATGCTTTTTAACCGTCAGCGGGAAGTAAGTGCCGCCTTTCACCGTGGCGTCGTTAGCCACAATCACACACTCGACGCCGGACACCCGGCCAATACCGGTGACGACGCCCGCCGCCGGAATCTCGCTGTCGTAAATATGGTGAGCCGCCAGGGCGGAAAACTCTAAAAACGGTGACCCTTCATCGATCAAATGATCAATGCGATCGCGCACAAACAGCTTACCGCGGCTTTCGTGGCGCTCGCGGGCTTTGGCACCGCCACCTTGGGCAACGGCAGCGGTTAGCTCGCGCAGTTTAGTGACTTCACCCAGCATGGACGCTTCATTGGCTTGAAACACATCGCTGCGCGAATTGATCTGGCTATTCACAGTGCTCATGGCGCGGCCTTTTATTTGGTTTCAGTGAACAGTTCGCGGCCGATTAGCATTCGCCGAATCTCGCTGGTGCCCGCGCCAATTTCATACAGCTTGGCGTCGCGCAGCAGGCGCCCGGTGGGGTATTCGTTGATATAGCCGTTGCCGCCGAGCAACTGAATCGAATCCAGCGCCACTTGGGTCGCCTTTTCCGCGCAATAGAGAATCACCCCAGCGGCGTCTTTATGCACCAGCTGGAACTCACCAATCGACTGGTTGAACTGCTTACGCTCGTGGATATACGGCATCACCACATCCATGGCGGCCTGCATAATGCCGATCGGGCCAGCGGCCAATACGGTGCGCTCGTAATCCAGGCCACTCATGAGTACGCGTACGCCTTTGCCTTCCCCACCGAGAATGTTTTCAGCGGGCACGGCGCAGTCCTGGAACACCAGTTCACAGGTGTTGGAGCCACGCATGCCTAGCTTGTCGAGCTTTTGAGCGGTGGAGAAACCGGGCATGCCTTTTTCGATAATAAACGCCGTGATGCCCTTGGAACCGACATCGGGGTCGGTCTTGGCGTAGACCACCAGCACATCCGCATCCGGGCCGTTGGTGATCCACATTTTATTGCCATTGAGGATGTAGTGGTCGCCGTCTTTTTTGGCGCGCAGCTGCATCGAGACCACGTCAGAACCGGCGCCGGGTTCCGACATGGCCAGGGCGCCCACGTGGTCGCCACTGATCAGCTTGGGTAGGTACTTGGCTTTCTGTTCGGGGGAGGCGTTGATCTTGATCTGGTTAACGCACAGGTTGGAGTGGGCGCCGTAGGAGAGCGCCACCGACGCGCTGGCCCGCGAGATCTCTTCCATGGCGATGCAGTGGGCAAGATAGCCCATACCGCTGCCGCCATCCTCTTCAGAAACGGTAATCCCCAACAAGCCCATATCGCCGAACTTCTTCCATAGGTCGTTGGGAAACTCATTGCTCTGGTCGATCTCGGCAGCGCGGGGAGCAATCTCGCTGGCGGCAAAGGCGTTGACCTGCTCGCGCAGCATATTCAGCTCGTCATCAAGGCCAAAATTGAGTTCTGAGTAGTGTGAAAACATGGTCAACCACCTGTTGTTAACTGTGTTGGTACTTATGTTGGTAAGCGCGCTGGCAATATGCAGTGTCGTTATCTGTTTAATGCGTGGTCGCAGATGAAGATGACGGTGTTGTATCGGTCTCCGTCTGCTCTTCTTCATGTTGTTTTTGATCCAGCTCCTCAAGCGCCTGTCGGCAGCGAATTTCGGCGCTTTCGAGCTCAAGCTGGACCATGGTGATGTTCGTAGAAACGGATACTGCGGGTGGTTAAGTCAAACTCATTGGCCAATTCACTGATCGAGTAGGTTTTGCTCATGGTGACATTCTCTCAAAAGGGCATTGTTCCCAAGAATCATTCTTAAGGTATACCTTCTATGGAACACTGCCACTGAGGCTAAAACAAGTTTACGTTAACGTAAATAACGTATTGCATGGTTCGACACTAAAGCGTTGAAAGGTCGCTTCCGGTGTGACGTTTGGCGAGAATGTTTTTTGTCTACACCAAAGGTCGAGGGGAAGGGTGATTGCTTATATCAGGATTAAAATATAAGTTAACGTAAACGTCAATTAGCGCGCTTGGCTTTATTGTCAGCCACGCCTATAGCACACAAACACAACAACGAAAGCGACCCTTTGAGGCATGAGTGTCAGGGTCGGCTTTCAGCGGAGAGTCGCCATGAATTTCGAGCTGAGTGAAGACCAGGTTGCGTTTGCCGATATGGCGCGTGCCTTCGCCCAAAACGAGCTGGCCCCCCATGCCGCCGAATGGGACCAGGAGGCTATTTTTCCGGTGGATGTGATCCGTAAAGCGGGTGAGTTGGGCTTTTGCTCGCTCTATGCGCCGGAAAGCGTCGGTGGGCTTGGTCTGTCACGGCTTGATGCCAGCATCATCTTCGAGCAGCTTTCCATGGGCTGCACGTCCACCACGGCGTATCTCACTATTCATAACATGGTGACTTGGATGCTGGCCGATTTCGGCACGCCTGAGGTGATCGAGCAGTGGGGCGAAAAGCTGGCCACTGGCGAGCTATTGGGTTCTTACTGTCTGACCGAACCCAATTCAGGCTCCGACGCCGCCTCACTCAAAACCACTGCCAAGCGCGATGGTGACGACTTCTTGCTAAACGGTAGCAAAATGTTTATTTCCGGTGCGGGCAGTACCGACGTGCTGGTGGTGATGGCGCGCACGGGTGGAGAGGGTGCAGCGGGCGTTTCCGCTTTTGCGGTGGATGCCAAGTCAGACGGCATTACCTACGGCCGTAAGGAAGCCAAAATGGGTTGGAACAGCCAGCCCACTCGTATGATTACCTTCGAAGACGTGCGTGTGCCGGCGAGCCAACTGCTGGGCAACGAAGGTGACGGTTTCAAGATCGCCATGAAGGGGCTTGATGGCGGGCGAATCAATATTGCCACCTGCTCGATCGGTACCGCTCAGCAGGCCATCAACGAGGCGCGTGCTTACATGCTGGAGCGCAACAGTTTGGCAAGCGCTTGGCGGATTTCCAGGCGCTCCAGTTCCGCCTGGCCGATATGGTGACCGAGCTGGTCGCCGCGCGGCAACTGGTGCGTTTAGCCGCCACCAGGCTGGACGCGGGCGACGCGGATGCGCTTACCTACTGTGCCATGGCCAAGCGCTTCGCCACCGATGTAGGCTTCAAGGTATGCGACGAAGCCCTTCAACTATACGGTGGTTACGGCTATATCAAGGAGTACCCCATGGAACGCTTTGTACGTGATACCCGTGTCCATCGTATCCTTGAAGGCACCAATGAAATCATGCGCCTGATCATTTCCCGCCGGGTGCTGGCAGAGGGTGCCGCTGAGCTTTAGCTGTGCCGAGCTTAGCCGTATTGAATGCCCAGACGCTGATAACATTATTTTGGTGACTGCTGTGGTGACTGCCCCGAATAAGGATAGCAATATGAGTAGTGTACTGTTTACCGAACACCCGACGCAGGACGGACACGTCATTGCAGAAATCACCCTCAATGCCGAGCGTTCGCTAAATGCCCTGACCCTGGAAATGATCGACGAAATACTGCCGCGCCTGGCTGCCTGGCAGGACGACGAGCGTGTGGTCGCCGTGCTGCTCGACAGCGCCGGAGAAAAAGCCTTTTGTGCCGGTGGCGATGTGGTCAGCCTCTATAAGGCGATCAAAGGCGAGGGCGACCCCGATTTTCCGGAGCGCTTTTTCCATCAGGAGTATCGCCTGGACTACGCCCTGCATACCTACCCAAAACCGGTGATTTGCTGGGGTAACGGCATTGTCATGGGCGGCGGTATGGGGCTGCTGAGCGGGAGCAGCCACCGGGTGGTGACAGAAACTTCGCGCCTGGCAATGCCTGAAGTCACCATCGGCCTTTACCCGGATGTGGGTGCAAGCTGGTTTCTGAACCGCCTGCCCAACGGCACCGGGCGTTTTCTCGCCATGACGGGCAGCCAGATCAACGCGCCGGATGCCGTTCACCTGGGCTTGGCCGACCGAGCCATTGCCAGCCACGAGCGCGATACGCTGGCGAAAAAGTTGACCCAGGCGGCATGGGGCGAAGGTGAGGACACCGATACCCATGGTGTCGTTAGCCGTATTCTGCGCGAACTGGGGCAAGCGTCGCAGCCGGTGTTCGAAGAGCTTGAAGCACCCGTTTATAAATTCTCCCCGCTAATCCGTGAGCTGATGGATCATGACACCGTTGAGCAAATTGTTACTGCCATAACCGCTGTCAAAAGCGACGACAAGTGGTTTGTTAAAGCGCAAAAAACGCTAGCTCACGGCAGCCCTGTGTCCATCACGCTGATCGATGAGCAGCTCAAGCGTGCCAAGTACATGTCGCTTGCCGAGGTGTTCCAGTCCGAACTGGCGCTGTCGGTCCAGTGTTGTCGGCACCGCGAGTTCCCCGAAGGCGTGCGCGCTCTACTGGTGGATAAAGACGCTGAGCCTGCCTGGACCTACCCAGATGTGGCCTCGGTTGAGGCATCGTTCATCGATGAACTGCTGACGCCGCCGTGGGCAACTAACCCCCTCGACGATCTTTGCTAACGTTTTCCAACATACGACTTACAACAAGGACAATTCCTATGAGCACTGTCGCATTTATCGGTTTAGGCAATATGGGTGGCCCCATGGCCGCCAACCTGGTCAAGGCAGGCTTTCAAGTGCGCGCCTTCGACCTTTCGGCAAGCGCGCTGGAAACCGCAAAATCCCAGGGCTGCGAAGCGGCAAGTTCTGCCCAGGATGCCGTCGCTAACGCTGAATTTGTGATCTCAATGCTGCCTGCTGGCAAGCACGTCATGGGCCTTTACGCAGAAGGGGATGCGCCTCTGTTTCATGTGATCAAGCCAAGCGCGTTGGTGATCGACTGCTCCACCATCGATGCCGACACCGCTCGGGACGTGGCGGCGCTGGGTGAGCAAAAGGGCATTGGCTTTGTCGATGCGCCGGTGTCCGGTGGTGTAGGCGGCGCCCAGGCAGGCACGCTGACGTTTATCGTTGGCGGCAGTGAGGCCCAGTTCGAACAGGCCAAGCCGGTGCTGGACGCCATGGGCAAGAACATCTTCCACGCCGGGGATCACGGCGCTGGGCAAATTGCCAAGGTGTGTAACAACATGCTGCTGTCGATTCTGATGGCGGGCACCTGTGAAGCCATCAACATGGGCGTCAAGAACGGCCTCGACCCCGCGGTGCTATCGGAAATTATGAAGCAAAGCTCCGGCGGCAACTGGGCGCTCAATGGCTATAACCCTTACCCGGGGGTGATGGAAAATGCGCCCGCGTCGAAGGACTATCAGGGTGGCTTCCAGGTCGACTTGATGATCAAGGATCTGGGCCTGGCGATGGACGTCAGCCAGCTAAGCGCCTCGCCCGTGCCCATGGGCTCCGCTGCTCGCTCGCTTTTTACCTTCCATAAAGCGGGAGGCAACGGCAAGCTCGACTTCTCGAGCCTGATGCGGTTTTATCAGGAAAAAGACGGTAACGCATAACGCGCAAGCCATTCGGATGGGCTCGTCGTCAATGACTAGCCGCGCTCGTCCTTGGGCGAGCCCATCACTATCAGGGTGGAAATGGCGCTGACATGCGGCTGGTTAGGTGGATATTAGGCAGCAAGTTGCGTGTATTAGCCGGTAAAATTTTACGCACACTCACTTAAAAGAGACAGCGAGAATGAGCATATCGGTATTGGCTGCCTTAACGGCCTTCGCGTTTGTGACCACCGTTACCCCGGGGCCTAACAACTTGATGCTGATGGCGTCAGGCGCGAACTTTGGCTTCAGGAAAACCCTGCCGCACATGCTCGGCATTATGGTGGGTGTCAGCGTAATGGTATTGGTGGTCGGCGGCGGGCTGATGACGCTTTTCGACGCTTATCCGCTGCTGAACAAGGTGCTGCAGGCGGTTTCCGTTGCCTACCTGCTCTGGTTGGCCTGGAAGGTCGCCAACGCCGCGCCGCTCAAGGCGTCGGATGAAAAGGGCACGCCCATGACGTTCATGCAGGCGGCCGCCTTTCAGTGGGTGAACCCCAAAGCCTGGGCAATGTGCCTTTCGGCCATAACGCTCTACGCGCCGGACCGAACCCTGCTTTCCGTGGTGATGGTGGCCTGCGTGTTTGCCATGGTCAGCTTTCCCGCCATTTCGATCTGGGCCTGGCTAGGCCTGGTAGTGCGCCAGTGGCTGACCAGCCCCAGGCGCAACCGAGCGTTCAATATCAGCATGGCGGTGTTGCTGGTGGGCTCGCTGTACCCGGTGCTGGCCTAGGGTCTCCCTGGTCTTCCGAGCTTAGCGAGCACTCAGATAGCTGGCCTCCAGCGCCGCGATCTCTTGATCAAGCGCTTGCAGCACCTCACATGGCAGCCCATGGCGCTGGGCGCTTTCAATCAACGGCCCCAGAATCGCCCCGCGCTCGGTCGGGCGGCTGGCCTCCACATCCTGCAACATCGAGGCCTTGTTGTTGGCGGTATTGTCCACCACCTGCCAGACCAACGCCCGCCACGCGTCTTCGCCTTGGCCAGCGTTTGGCGGCTGAATGCCCTCAGCCTGCAATATCATCGCCACTTGGTTGATCACTGACTCAACACGGCCCGAATACCGGGCGCCGCGTAATTCCCCGTTGCGCACGCCATGCAGCGCCACCAGCGGGTTGATGGCAGCATTGACCGCCAATTTCTGCCAAAGTCGCTGCCGAATATCGTCCACGGCCGTGGCCGTGAAGCCTGCTTTTGACAGCGTTTCAGCCAGCGCTTCGCTTACCGAGCGATGCTGATCACGCAAATCGCCAATAAGCGTATGCCCACGCCCCGCATGCACCACGCCATCACCGCCGGACAGATAAGCGCCCTCTGTCGTAGTGGCGCAGAGCACAGGGCCCGGCCAAGATTCAGTAATACACGGCTGGGCCAAAAAACCATTTTGCCACAGCACCAGCGGGGTAGTCGGAGGGGTGATTTTTGAAATGCTCTCAAGCGCCACTTCAGCGGCCATGGCCTTGGTCGTGATATGCACAAACCCAGGCGCAGGCAGATCTGCAGATGCCATTTGATCAACGGTGAGCGCGTTTAAACGCTGAACGCGCCGCTCGCCTTCCGGCGTGGTCAGCCACTGCTGCTCAGCCAGCGCCCGACGGCCAATCAGCGTGACCGCCGCCAGGGGCGACAGCGAATGGGCCAACAGGCGGCCAATAGCGCCAGGGCCAAGTATCCAGTGGGAAGTCATCATCAAGCTCGTTGCCTAGCCGCGGTGTTGCCACCAAGCTTACCGTGTTCACCGCCAAGAAATGAAGGCAGGTGACGGCATCAAGGCTGATAATAGATTTGTTGTTCAGTTGCCTTATGGGCGAGGAGCCGCTTTCGTGTCTAGCTTGGCGGTATTGAACAATCACCTCTCATACTAGAGCGCCAGACATTACCCATTTGGTCTTGTGCATGAGGCTAACCACTAGCAGGAGAGTAACTTTTCAGGCTGCGTTACGTTGAATCACGCCTTGAGGGCCTGTTGGGATTTCTGCTATGTTCGAAGCCAAGCGCCCGCGATGGAACCAACCAACGATCATAATCGCGCAGATGTGCTTCGCGTTGCGAACTCCCGTAAACCCGGGTTATTCACGAGACAGGCCTGAAAACAAAAATAGTGGATGGTAATCTCTAAGGTAATCAATACGTTCCGGCAAGAACACGATTACAAGAGGCCATCCACTATGGGTGAAAGCGTAACGTCCTGGTCACCATCCTGCAACGGGTCCGTTCATGTGCAATTAAGCGGCGATGCCACCACCAGCGACGCGGGTGGACTGGTACTCCGCGAAGCGCTCGATACCAGTGGCGTGATCGACGCGCTAACGTACCACCTGGTCGATACGCGAGATCCCCTGCGTGTACGCCACTCGCTGGCCAGCCAGCTTCGGACCGTGGTGCTGCAGCGGGCCATGGGATGGGAGGATCTAAGCGATACCGATATCCTCCACCATGATCCCCTCTGGCAACTCGCCTGTAGCGATGCGCGTAGCCTGGCGCCGTTAGCGGAAGCACGTCCGTCACAAGCCACGCTATCTCGCTTGATCACCTGCCTGAGTGATCCAGATAATCTCGACACCGTGCACGAAGGCCTGTTGCGGTTGGCCATCTGGCGTTTGAGCAGTCTACCTGATGTTACGCCGTACGCGGCTGATACCCCGATGACGCTCGATATTGATGGACTGCCTATCGAGGTCTTCGGCCATCAGGGCGGCAGTGCCTACAATGGCTACGCTGGCTCACGAATTTATTCTCCTTTGGTGGCGTCGATCGCCGAGACCGGCGACATGGTCGGTGGCTTGCTGCGTGAAGGCAACGCCGGACCGGCGGAAAACGCGGATACCTGGATCCCCCATCTTGTTCAGCGCCTGATGGAAGGCACGAACCGCGACGTGGATCAGTTCCGCGTGCGCCTGGATGCTGGCTTTACCGATGGGGAAACACTGCGAGCACTCGATTCAAGGGATATCGCTTATCTGGGCCGGTTAAAAAGCAACAACGCCCTGCAGACACTGGCGTCCCCCTATCTCAAACGGCCGCCCGGGCGTCCACCGGAGACGCCACGAGAGTGGTGCCATGATCTGGACTATCAGGCCGGTAGCTGGGAATCACCGCGGCGTGTGATATTGGTGGTGCAGGAAAAGCCTGACGACCTGCTGCCGCATGCGTTTTTCCTGGTCACTAACCTCAGCCGCTATCACTATCCGGCTGAGAACGTCCTGGCGCTCTATCGCAAGCGGGGCAAGGCTGAAGGCCACATGGGCGAACTCAAATCAGCGCTCAATCTGCACCTGTCCTCGACAGATCGAGGCCACCTGACCGTGCAGGGCGTCATGGCCCGCAATCAAGTGAATCTGCTGCTGAGCCTCTACGCGTACCAGGTGCTGCACAGCGTGCGTTGCGTGATGGAACGCCGAACCGGGCAGGGTTGGAGCCTGGTCAAACTGCGTGAACAAGTGTTGAAAGTGGCGGCCACGTTCACGGTAAAAGCCCGCCAAATCCGCATGCGCTTGAGTGGTGCGGCCAACAAGTGGTGGCCCCGATTACTCCCGGGTATCCGACGACTGCCACCACTTCCCGACTGACATTGGCAGCTTCAACGGCGCAAGAATCACCATCGGCCAAGGGCCGAGAGTACACCGTGGATAAGTGACGGCCATCTATGCAAAAACGCGATAAAAACAAGACACTAAAAGCCTATCTCGCATAACTATCGCGTCGAGAAGACGTTAGATAGCCTCAACGCGCCCACCATGCAGTCGTAAAGCGCTAAATAATGGCATTACCACCGCCGCGATGAATGAGGCGGGATGAAGACTGACACTCTTCCACCATGGCAACGCTCCTCATCATCAGAAGCCTCTGAAATAGAACGCTATGCCTTAATTGAGCTAGCTAGTGCCCATCCAGAAACCAGCAAGCAGCTGATATTCAATTAAAAAATCTGGAAGCAGGTAAAAAATCCTCTTGGCTCTGGTATGTTTTAAGTGCGACCCAAAAATATCCAGAAATGGAGTTTTTTTCGGATTTTCTTCTTAGTGCTTTGAATTTAACTAACCTTAAAATCAAGCAGGCACCAGCTAAAGATGACTCAAAGCTTGTACGTTTGAGCTTTCGTGACCTAGTTC